>NZ_JBITCO010000034.1:0-75522 GCF_044453265.1 Kitasatospora sp. NPDC051705
TGTGGCGGTTCTTTGGTTCCCCGGGGCCGGCGGGGGGGGGGCCCGGGGGGGGGGGGGTTGGGCCGGGGGGGGGGGGGCCGGGGGCCCCCCCCCCGGGGCCCGGGGGGGGCGGCCCGCGGCCGTGTGTGTGGTGGGTGACCGGTTTTCCCCGGGTGGGTGTCCCCGGTGGCTTCTGCCGGGGCGCGTGCGGGCCCGGTGTGCGGGCCGCGGGGCCTCTTCGGGGGTTGCGCGGGCCCGGGGAGGGCCGGGGTGTGCGGTGGGTGCTCGGCGGGTGTCGTGCAGTCCCTGCCGGGCCGCGCGGGGCCCCGGGGTGTCCGGGCCCGGGGGGTGTTGGGGTCGTGGGGAGGGTGGTGGCCTGCCGGTACGAGGGCAGGTCCCGTCGGCTTCGGTGCGATCGTGTCCAGGGCCATCGCCATTGCGGCGGTCGACCGGTTCCTGTGCCACGCGGTCATCGTGTCGGCCGGGGGCGGTGTTCGCTTCGCCGGGGCCGCCGACGGCCAGGGCGTGGTGTTCCTGGCGATGTGACCGGGCGTGCGCGAGGTTCTCGCCGGAGCAGTCCGGGGTCACATCCTGTGGAGCTCGACCGAGAAGCCGCGGGCGAGGACGGCGTTGAGGTGTTCCGCGTGGGCGCCGAGCCACTGCTCGGTGGGGATGCCGGGGGCGCTGATCCCCAGGAGGACGTAGTCGTCGGATCCGGTGGTGCTCTGGCCGCAGACGCAGCACAGGAGGTGCTCGAACATGGTGTCTGAGGGGTTCGCGTCATCGGGCATGAGCGGCAGGGTAGCGAGTGCAGGCCGCTCGGTGCGGGCGATTGTCGCTCGCTGGAGACCCGGCCGCCCGGTGGAAGGGTTCGCGGCCACTGCACCACCGACGTCCGGGTCGGCCGCCGCATCGGTGACAGCTGTCTCGACCGGTCGCACCGTGCGGGTGACGGTCGATCACACGGCGCGGGGAGCCGAGCTGTCCGCCCGCTGGGGCCGCGAACTGTCCTTGCACCCGGACGTCCTGGTGTCCGAGGACAGGGCGGTGATCTGCGGGCTGACCGGGGGCGAGGACCTTCACCGGCCCCTGCCGGGGCGTGCACGGGCCCCGGGGCCTCTTCGGGGGTTGCGTGGGCCCGGGGGAGGGCCGGGGTGCCGGGCGGGTGGAGGAGGTCCGGGCTGCCGCCCACGCCTTCCACAAACCGGGCACCCCCCGAGTCCGAGGCCTGGAGCGCCGCAGCGCCCGGCCGTGATCCTCGCAGGCCACGCCGCCCGTACGGCCGGCGAGATGACCACCCGGGCCGGCCACGAACACCTGACTGCTTCCCGACGCGAGGCCGTCGACGCCTGCCACCGTTACCCGTTCGGCCCGCTTCGCCCGGCTCCGTGACGACACCGCCCCCGACAGCGGCCGGCCGATCGCCACCGGCGCGATCGAGGGCGCCTGCCGGCACCTGGTCGTCGACCGTGAGGGTGCCTGCCGCCACCTGGTCGTCGATCTTGAGGGTGTCTGCCGCCGTCTGGTTGCCGACCGCTGCGACGTCACCGGCGCCTGCTGGGGCTTTCACGGAGTCGAGGACGTCCTGCGACTGTGCACCCTCGTCTGCGGCGGCGGCCGCGACCCGTGCTGGCGCTTGCGCACCGCCTGCGGGCACCGGCGTCCCTGCCCCGCCTGCGATCAGGACGGATACGGGCTCATGGCCTGAGCGTGAGTCTCCGGACGAAGAGCCACCACCAGGTACTCATGTCCTGCCGAACCGGAAGACCGTGTCGGTCCAGCCGGTGTCGGGTACTCCGTCGTCGAGGGCCTCGCTGATCGTCCGCTCTTCGTAGCTGAAGTGTGATTCCATGATCGCCGCCAGTCCGTCGAGTTCACGTCGGACCGCCTCCCGGGCCGGGCCGCCCGATTCGGCGGCCCTGTCGGCGAGTTCACGCACCCGGGACAGGATGGATGCGATCATGCCGTGATCCTCGACGAGATTGGCGACCGTCGTCGCGAGATCCGGGCGTTCGCGCAGCAGCTGGGAGAACATCGCGTCGTCCTCGCCCTGGTGGTGTGACGTCAGCGCGGCACAGAAGGCCAGGCAATGGGCGGCGAGTGTGTCGTCGCTCGACCGGCGGTGCCCGAGACGCGTCCTGATCTCGCTGATCTGGCGGCGCAGTTCGTGATGTGCTTGTGAGAGTTGCAGGCTCAGGGCGACTACACGGTCGCCGTCGCGGGAGGCCACGGACGGTGGTCCCTTCGGTTGCGCACCTCCATGCCTGGCGCGGTCCGCCACCGGCACGCGATGCTGCCGCAATCCGATCACGTAACGGGCAGGCACGGCAAGCACGTTGCCTGCCCGCACCTGTCACCGGCTCCGGGCCCCGGCGTTCGGCCGGCTCGGCCCGTCACTGCGGAAGAACCGCACCCGAGGGACAAGCCGGCCATCGCCTGCCGGGCGGCACGTCACCTCGCGGCCGTCCTCGTCCGGGGCCCGCAGACGACCAGCGCAGAAGGGGGCGGCCGTCAGGCGGCGCGGTGCACGAGGATGAGCACATGGACGATCTGCTGAGGTTCCTGCGGGCCCGCACCACGGAGGACAACCACGCCTACGCCTACATCGCGCAGGTCTTCGGCAGCGAGGCCCTCCTCGACAGCCACCTGCCCCTGCTGGACCTGATCGACGTGCTGGCACGGGAGCACACGGCGATGGACCGCTCGGATCCGCGTTCAGTCGGCCTGGCCCATGCCCTTCGTGTCCTTGCACAGGCCTACGCCGAGCACCCCGACTTCCGCGAGCAATGGCGTCCCTGAACCGCATCGAAGGACAGTTTCTCGTCGGCGGAGTCGTCGCAGTCGGCGGGGCGCTGGTGCCCGCACGGCACGATGCCGCCGTTCTTGTCGACGACCTCAGCGTGGTTGGACGAGTTCACCCACACCGTGATGCCCTGGGCATGGACGACGACGTCGGACGGTGACTTCTCGTGCTCCGGTTCCGTCACGACAGTGAACTCCTCGCCGGGGCGCATCCGGTGATCGGTTCCCCGGGGCTCCACCCACAGGCAGTGCATGCCTTCGGTCTCGTTGCTCACGCTGGTCTTCGACACACCGCGACACACCGCGACCCTGACGAGCAGCATGGTCGCCCGGACGGCTCCTGGTGTCCGTGGACAGGGCGGTGATCCGCGGGCTGGCCCGGGGGCGAGGGCCTTCACGGGCCCCTGCCGGTGCGGGGGCGTCGCCGACGGCCTCGCGCTCGACGGCACGGTCATTCGCGGCCGTTGCCGGCTTCTGCCGCGTGGCCGGTGTCCGGGCCCGTACCGGGCGGCCGGAGGGGGCCGGGGCGGGCCGGCCGGGGCGGGCCGGGGCCGGTGTGGCGATCTTGCCGGGGCCGGCGGGTGTGACGTCGGATGCGGTGGGACGCCGGTGTCGGCAAGCGGCACCGCCGCAAGGGGGTTTGGCGTGTTCACCATGGAAGAGACGGTTTTCGATGCCGGTGAGATGCCGGGCCTCGACACGTCGGTGGGCTGGGAGGGCTGCACCGGCGATGTCGACAGGCCGCCCTGCCGGGGCCTGTGCGACTCCCATCTCGTCATCACCGCGCGGGACGGTTTGGGAACGCTCCTGGGACTGGCCCGGAACCGCCCCGACCGGCGGGAGATGACGCCGTGAAGGCTCTCGCCCGTCCCGTCCCGCCCCGCCCCGGCCCGGCCGGGGCGCGGACCGCGGGTATGTCCGCCCCTGACCGGCTGACGCCGTCGCGGTGAGGGGTGTCGGCCGCGGCGCGTCCCCCCGGACGGGCCATGCCGTTGTGCCGTATCGGCGGCGGTCGGCCCGGCGATCAGCATGTGCCTGCGAAACCGGTCGACGAACGCTGTCCCTGCGGTTCTGGTCGCTCCCGCGGCCCGGGTCGCGTTGACTGTTCTGTCGGCGGGGTCGGCGGGGTCGGCGGGGTCGGCGGGGTCGGCGGGGTCGGCGGGGTCGGCGGGGTCGGCGGGGTCGGCGGGGTCGGCGGGGTCGGCGGTGTCGGCGGTGTCGGCGGTGTCGGCCTGGGCGGTGTGGGCGGTGTGGTGGGGGTGTTCGCGGGGTGGGTGGGGTGGTTCAGGGCCTTCAGGGCCTTCGCCGGTCGGAGGTGGTGGTGCCGCCGGGTGTGGGGGTGAGGAAGTGCCGGCCGGCCAGGGCGATGGTCCAGGCGGGTCTGTCGGTGGTCGCCGGGACGTCGAGGTGCCATCCGTTGGCGAAGCGGATCTGTAGGGCGCCCGTGTCGTGGGGGTGGATGTCGGCGATGACCTGGTCGAGGAGCTGGGCGGCTTGGTCGAGGTTGGTGCGTGCCGGGGCGTGGACGGGGTGGGTCTGGCGGCCGGTGGTCAGTACGGCGGGGCTGTGGATCTCGATGCCGTGCGGGCCGATGTGCAGGCGCAGCGAGGTGCCGAGGACGATCTCGCTCACGCTGATGCCGCGCATGACGCGTAGGTCCGGGCTGTGCGGGGTGGGTTCGGTCGGGTGGTGCATGGGGCGGAAGGCTATCCGCTCAGGCGGGGTGGTTTGGTCGGGTGGTGGTGGGAGCTGTCGGGCCGGGTGTGGGGGAGGGCTGGGTCCAGGCCGTTGGTGGCGGTGGTGTGTTCGGCAGTGGCGAGTGTTCGTCGGCGCGTTCGGGAGCCGTTCTGCGGAGCGGGTTGTGGGGTGCGGGGTTCGGCGGGTTCGAGGGTGTTGGTGTTGTTGGCTTGTCCTTCGATGGTGGGGGGGTGGCCGGGATCGCTGCGGGGAGTTCGGCGGCGGGTGCGGGCAGGGCGGTGTTCGGGCGTTGCCGTGGGGCCCAGCACGAGCAAGCGTGCGGGTGCGGGTGGGCGTTGGGGCGGTGCGTGTTCGGTCGGCGGGTGTGCGGGTCATCGGCCCGGGACCGTGCGGGCGGGCTCGTGCGGCGTGGCCCGCAGCGCGGTGGCGCCGGCCGGCGGTGGTGCTCGAATGGCGGTGTTTCGGCTGGTCAGCGATGGTATTGCCCGTTGTGTCGGCGGGCTTGGTCAAGATCGCGGTGAGGCCCTACAGTGCGCGGCATGAACCTGCGTACCAAGAAGACGCTGTCCATCCTGCTCAGAGGCATCGTCGTCCTCGCCTTCCTGACCCTTTTCGGCGTGCTCAGGAACGGGTGGCACGGCCTGGGTCCGGGTTTCTACGTCTGTGTGGCCCTGAACGTGGCGGTCACCGGGTACGCGTGGTGGTGGTACGGCGATTCGCCCAAGGCGGTGGAGGCGCGGATGAAGGTGGAGGCCAAGCGGGCCGCCCGGCAGCAGACGCGCTGATCGCTTCGTCTCCTGTTCGCCGGTGTGTTCGCCGGTGTTCGTCGGCGTCCGCGCTGTCACGGGCCGTTCGTCACACCGATCCTGACGACGGGCCGTTCGGCCTGCGGGGCGCACGGCGCGCCCGCCTCGCCCGGGCCGGGCCCGGGGCGGGCCGGCGAGAACACGGGAGATCGAATCCCCGGCCTTCCCGAGAGCAGGACGAGGCCGCACCCACCTCGAGTACGGTGGCTTCGCGTGATCGAATCCGAGACCGAGATCAGCGAGGACCTGCTCCGCGACCTGTTGCGGGAACAGCATCCGGATCTGGCCGAACTGCCCATCCACGAGGTGGAGGGCGGTTGGGGAAACCAGATGTGGCGCCTCGGGGACACGCTGGCCGTCCGGGTGCAGCGGATGGACCCGCTCCCCGACCTGCAGCTCAAGGAACGCCGCTGGCTGCCGGTACTGGCCCCGCGCCTGCCGCTTCCGATCCCGACCCCGGTGCGAAACGGGACACCGTCCGAGCGCTTCCCCAAGACCTGGACCGTCATGACCTGGGTCGAAGGCACACCACTGGACCACGCCTCGATCACCCGCGGCGACCACGCGGCCGACACCCTGGCGGCCTTCCTCAAAGCGCTGCACACGCAGGCGCCCGCCGACGCGCCGCCCGCCGCGGACTTCGGCGCCCACCCCCGGGAGTGCACGGACGCCTTCGAGAACCACCTGCAGGCCGTCGACCTCGGCGACCTCGCCGAGGACGACGTCCGGGCCGTGTGGGACGACGCGACGGCGGCGCCCGCGTGGCAGGGCCCGCGCGTGTGGGTGCACGGCGACCTGCACCCCGCGAACGTCGTCGTCGCCCACGGAACACTGGCGGGCGTCGTCGACTTCGGCGCACTCTTCGCGGGCGACCCGGCATGGGACCTGACGGCCGCCTGGCTGCTGCTCCCGGCGGGCGGTGCGTCCCGGTTCTTCGCCGGCTACGCGCGGGCGGACGCAGCGGCGCTGCGACGGGCGCGCGGGCTGGCGGTGATGAAGAGTCTGTTCCTGATGCTGATGGGGCAGAACGGGGACCGCGGCCTGCCCGGTGGCAAGCCGAACTGGGGGCCTGTGGGCCGGTCGGCGCTTGAGCGTGTCCTGAAGGGTCCGTGACGTCGGCACGGCGGCACGTCGGCACGTCGGCATGGATCGGCCGACTGGCCCGGGCCGCCGCCGGCGTCCTGTCGCGGCGGGCGCCGGGCGTGGTGGCCGGCCGGGGGCGCGAGGTGGCACGGCCCGGTGCCGGTGGCTGACGAGTTCCCGAACAGAAGGCGCGAGGCGACAGGCGGGGGCCGTTGCCGCCGGGTACCGGCCCTCGGCCCCCGGCCCCGGTCCCGGCCCCCGGCCCCGGTCCCTGGTCCCGGCCTTGCAACCTCAGCCTCGGTTACGCCCTGGCCCCGTCCAGGCTGGGGCCAGGGCGTGACATCACCGCCCGGCGGGTCCGGTCCTTCGCGGCTGCTCTTTGGCCGGGCCGCCCGGCTGGGCGGGGCCGCTGTGGTGTGCTGCCTGCTCCGGCAGACCGGTGCGCCCGTGGCCGTGGCCGTGGTTGTTGTCGTGGGCGGTGGGCGGTGGGCGGTGGGTGGTGGTGCGGGCGTGGTGGGTTCGTCGTTGGCCGGGGCCCGTGCGGGGGTGTTGGGGGTTGGGTGGTGGTGTCAGGGGTGGTTGAGCAGGTGCAGGGGCCATCGTCGTTGTTCGGTGGTGTCGGGGACGGTGAGGCCGCGGGCTCGTTCGATGTGGTGCCAGGCGGTGTCGGGGGCGGTGCCGGTGAGGGTGAGGACTGCGGCCGCGAGGAGGGATGAGCGGCCGATGCCGGCTCGGCAGTGGGTGACGATGTGGGCGCCGTCGCGGAGCTGTTCGGCGAGTGTGTGCAGGGTGGGCAGGATCTCGGCGGGGTCGGGGACGGTGCGGTCGGGGACGGGGGTGGCGACGAACCGCAGCCCGGCTGCGGTGGCTGCGCGGGGCTCGTCGGTGAGGCCGGGTTCGGCGAGTTCGGGGCCGGTCAGCGCGCAGACCAGGATGTCGACGCCGTGGTTGCTCAGTGCGGTCATCTCGTCGTCGAGCCAGTCGTGGCCGCGGGGTCTGGCCATGGTGCTCAGTCGTCCGGGGCCGGGCAGGTCGAGGGTGAAGAGCGCGGGGCGCATGGGCGGTGGCACCTTTCGGCCGGGTGGATTGCCCGCATCCGGGCTGGAACACCGACCCCCGGCCCGGGTCCTGAGCCCCGGGCCCCGGTCCTGAGCCCCGACCCAGGCCCCGGGCTCAGGTCGCGAGTCCGGGGTCCGGGGTCCGGGTTCAGGCCGGGGGCCTGGGGAGGGCGGCTACTTCTTCAGGTGGCGGTGGTAGAAGCGGCTGGCGTCTTCTGCTTCGAACCAGGGGGTGCCGGTGTGTCCGCCGAGGTTGGCGTGGAGGGTTTTCTCGGTGCTGGCGAAGGCGTCGAACAGCTCGAGGGCGCGGTGGCGGGGGTTGCCGTGGTCGTCCCACTGCAGCAGCATCAGCAGGGGGATGGTGATCTGCCGGGCCTGGGCGCGTTGGGCGTGGGGGACGTAGCCGCCGGCGAAGTAGCCGGCGGCGGTGATGCGTGGCTCGGCGGCGGCCAGGGCGATACCGACGGCCATCCACCCGCTGTAGCCGACCGGGCCGGTGATGCCGGGCAGGGTGAGCAGGGCGTCCAGGGTGGTGCGCCATTGCGGGACGGCCTGGTCGACGAGCGGGCCGATGAAGGACTCGAAGACGTCGTCGACGCTCTCGCCGGCCTGCATCGCCCGGCGTAGCTCGGCGCGGGCCTGTTCGGTGGCGGGGGAGCGGGGCCGGTCGCCGCATTCGGGGGTGTCGATGGAGGCGACGGCGTAGCCGTCGGCGGCCAGGTGGCGGGCCCGGGCGATCAGGCGGGCTTCGCGCCTGGGCAGGGCGTTGTTGTGGGCCATGAGGACCAGCGGCACCGGGGCGGGGGCCGACGCCGGTGCGGGGGCCGGGTCGGGTGTGGGTGTCCACAGGGTGCCGGGGATGTCGCCGAGGGTGAAGTCGCGGGCGAGGACGCCGTCGTCGAGGTGCTGTTCGGAGGTGAACTGCATGGTCGTGCCTTTCGGGAGGGCTGTGAACGGCGCTCCCGGACGACCTACCGCCCGACCATGACCCCGTAGGAGAGCACCCGTGTCGTTACTGCGTTCACGGGTATCACCTCCTTGTTCTCTCGCACGGCCGGGGGAAACGTAGCAGGGCGTGTGGTGGTGCGCCAAACGGTTTAGCCACCCGCCCCTTCCGGCCCCCGCCCACCCGTCTCCCCGCCTCCCCGCCTCCCGCGGGCCCGCGGCCTCCCAGGTCCCCGGGCCCCCTACTGCCCTCGCCCTCCTGGCCCTGGCCCTCGCCCTCCTGGCCCTCGCGCTCCTGGCCCTCGCGCTCCTGGCCCTCGCGCTCCTGGTCTTCCGGGCCAGCGGCTCTGCGCTCTGCTGGCCCGGGGTGGCTCTGGGCGGGGCCGGGCGCCACCCTCGGTGCCCGGGAGCCCGGTGGCGCCCGGTGGCGCACCTCCCGGGGGCTGCGCCGGCGGGGGCCGGGGACCCACCGGGTCCGGGGTGCGGGACGGGGGTGGGGGTACCGGCCCCGGGGTGGGGCCCCGGGGTTGCCGGGGTGGGTGTCAGGTGCCGAGGAAGCGTAGGACGGCCAGGACGCGGCGGTTGGTGCTGTCATCGCGGGGCAGGCGGAGTTTGTCGAACACGGCGTTGGTGTGTTTCTCCACGGCGCTTTTGGACACGAACAGGTGTTGCGCGATGGCGGTGTTGGTGTGGCCCTGGGCCATGAGGGTCAGGACGACGTGTTCGCGGGGGGTGAGGTGGCGCAGGTCGTCGGTGTGGCGGGTGCGGGCGAGCAGGCGTCGGACGACTTCGGGGTCGAGGACGGTGTCGCCGTCGTGGATGCGTTGCAGGGCGGTCAGGAACTCCTCGACCCGGGCGACGCGGTCTTTGAGGAGGTAGCCGACGCCGCGGGTGTCGGCGGCCAGCAGGTCGGCGGCGTAGCGCTGTTCGACGTGCTGGGACAGGACCAGGACGCCGACCTGGGGGTGGGTGCGGCGCAGGTGCAGGGCGGCGCGCAGTCCTTCGTCGGTGTGGGTGGGGGGCATGCGGACGTCCACGACGGTGACGTCGGGCGGGTCGGCGGCGACGGCGGCCAGCAGGGCGTCGGCGTTTGCGACGGCGGCGGTGACGTGGTGTCCTTCGTCGGCGAGGAGGCGTTCGAGGCCGGCGCGCAGCAGGGCGGAGTCTTCGGCGATCATGAGGCGCATGGCAGCTCCGCGGTGAGGTGGGTGGGGCCGCCGGGTGGGCTGTCGATGGTGAGGTGTCCGTCGAGGGCGCCCAGGCGCCGGGCCAGGCCGGCCAGTCCGGTGCCGGTGGGGTCGGCGCCGCCGTTTCCGTCGTCGCGTACCGACACCCGTACGGTGTGGGCGTCCTGGTGGATGGTGACGTCGATGCGGGTGGCGGCCCGGGCGTGCTTGGCGGCGTTGGTGAGGGCTTCGCGGACGGCGAAGTAGGCGGCGGTCTCGATGGCGGGGGCGGGGCGGTGGGTCAGGTCGCCGTGGAGGTGGACGGGCACGGGGCAGCGTTCGGCGTCCACGGCCAGGGCCTCGCGCAGGCCGAGCTGGTCCAGGGACGCCGGGTAGATGCGCCAGGCGACCTGGCGCAGTTCCTCCAGGGCCTGTTCGTTCTCGTGCCGGGCCTGGCGGTACAGCTCCTCGGAGTCCTTGCGCCGGGCCCGGCCCAGGAGCATCGCGACGACGATCAGGCGTTGTTGGAGGCCGTCGTGCAGGTCGCGTTCGATGCGGCGGCGTTCGGCGTCGACGGCTTCGACGATCCCGGAACGGGTGGCGGCCAGTTCGTCGATGCGCCGGCGCATCAGGGCCAGTTCGTCGGGCCCCAGGTGACGCCGCACCAGACGCCGTTCGAGTTCGGCGACGGCGGCCAGACCGGCCAGGTCGAGGAAGAGCAGCAGCAGAGCGGCGGCCAGGAGGTAGCCGGCGACGGGCCAGGTCGGCCGCATGCCGTCGGCGGCGTGTCCGCTCAGCCAGGCGCCCAGCGCGCCCGCCACCGTCCACGCCCCCGCGCCGAGCAGGACCAGGGCCCCGCCGCCGAGCAGCCCGACCGGCAGACGCGCCCACAGGTAGGCCCGGGCCCGCCACACCTCCACACCGCCGCCGGCCCCGGTGACACCGCCGCCGGCCCCGGTGGCGCCGGCGCCTTCGGCACCTGCTCCGGCACCTGCTCCGGCACCGGCGCCGGCACCTGCTCCGGCACCGGCGTGGGCGGACCTGCCGGTGTTGCCGTGACTCCCGCTTCTGCCGGCCTGGTCGGCCTGGTCGGGGTGGTCGGGGTGGGCGGGGGTGGTGTCGAGGAGGGCGGCGACGCGCCGCTGGTCCAGCTCGGCCAGGCGTACCACCGCCGTGCCGCGACGCGTCAGCGCGGCCGTGGCCAGGACGGCCGGCGCGGCACACGCCGTCACCGCGCCCAGCGCGATCCCGGCCGCCGCCCGCACCGCACCCACCACCCGCTCCGTGCCCGCCGCCTGCCCGGCACCTGCGGTGCGCGCGGTACCCGAGGTGTGTGCGGTTCTCACGCGCGGTGCCGGGCGCCGCGGCGCCGGCGCGCCCGTACCAGGAACCAGCGGGCGACGGCCACCACCGCCACCGCCACCACGGCCTTGGACACCCATCCCCCGTACTCCTCCACCAGGCGCCAGTTGTCGCCCAGCCAGTATCCCAACACCACGAACACCGTGTTCCACACCAGGCTGCCCGCCGCGGTCAAAGCGGTGAACACCGCCAACGGCATGCGCTGGATCCCCGCGGGAACGGAGATGACACTGCGCAGCACCGGCACCATGCGCGCCAGCAGCACGGTGATCCGCCCCCGCCGCTCGAACCACGCCTCCGCACGGTCGATCTCGTGCGCGTGGAGCAGCGGGATCCGGGCGGCCAGCGCACGGGTGCGCTCACGGCCCAGCACGGCCCCGGCCGCGTACACGATCCAGGAACCGACGACAGAACCGAGCGTGGTCCACACGATGACCGCCACGAGACTCAACCGGCCCTGCCCGGCGGCGAATCCGGCGACGGGCAGGACGATCTCACTGGGCACGAACGGCAGGACCGTGTCCACCAGGTTGGCCACCCCGGTCCCCGCGGCACCGAGGGAATCCACGACGGACAGCACCCACCCGGCCACCCCACCGGCGGGCTGCGCCGGGGCCGTTGCGGCAAGGCCGGTGTCGGCGAGGACGGCGTGGGCGGGCCCGGCCCAGAGGGCGTCGGCGGGCCCGGGTGAGGCGGTGTGCGGGTCGAGGAACGGGAGGAGGACCGTTGCTGTGATCATGCCGTTCACGCTAGGGACCGGGCCCTGCCGGTCACCATGCGGTCGACCGCCCGGTCACCCTGCGGTTTCCCGCACCCCCGCAGCCCCGCAGCCCGCGACACCCTGGTGCCGCCCCGCGCGGGCGCCGGCCACGGACACCCGGACACCCGGACACCTCGGGCGGTGGGCGGTGCGCGGTGGGGGTCGTGAGCGGGGAGCGCGGCGCAAGCAGGCGAGGAAGGCAGCCGGGCGCCGGAAGCCGTCGGGCCTCCGCCCGCCCCCGCCCGCGGCGCGCCCGGGTGCCCGTCCCGCGTCCGCGTCCGGTGCCCGGTTCCCGGTGGGGGAGTGTCCGGCGGTGTTCCACGCCCCGGGAACCGGGGGCGGCGCGAGACGAGGGGCTGGTGGTCCCGGGCTGTCCCGGGTGGCCGGGGTACGGGCCGAGGCAGGTAGCGGCGAGGGGCAGGCAGCGATGCCGAGGGGCGAAGTCGGGTGCCCGGTGGGCCCGGTGGCGCCTACGATCGCCGGCATGGACCGCCACCTACCCGCCGGCCTGGCCCCGGTGGACAGCCACGCCGCGTGGTGCCGGGAGCGCGGTGACGCCGAGCACCTGCGCAGCATCCGTCTGCACCAGGCCCATCCCGAGCGCAACCTCGCCCTGTACGTACGGCGCATCGAGGCGGCCGGCTGGCGGATGGCGGAACAGGTCTTCGGCGACGACGGGACACACCGCCGCTGCTCGATGCGTTTCGTCCCCGCCACCGGCTGAGCCACGACCCGGCCGGTCCTCGGGGCGCCGCGGCCGTGACGCGCTGCGCCACCGGGGTGTTTCGCCGGGGCCTCGCGAACGGCCCGCGCCGGCGCCCGGGTCCGCGTGGGTCTCCGCGCCCGTGCCCGCGTTCGTGCCCGTGCTGCTTGTGGGGGAGTGCCGGGGGCGGCCGGGAGTCGGCCGGGCGTGCTCAACCGTCGTCTCCGGCCCGCCCTTTCACACTGCCCGGCACCCGGCACCCGGCACCCGGCACCCGGCACCCGGCACCCGGCACCCGGCGCCCGGCACCCGGCACCTGGCATCCCGGGGTCCGGGGCTCGAGGAGCGGGCCCGGGCCCGGTCCCTCCGGGGGTGTGTACGGGTGCGGCCCCGCTCCTGTGCCGCGTTGCCGGGGTGTTCCGGTGGGCGGGTGGACAGGGGCGGGGCCGCGGGTCGTACGGGTGGCCGGCGTCGGGTGAGCGGGCCGGTCACCGGTACGGGTGGGTCAGTTGAGGGAGGCGAGGGCGGCCTCGTAGTTCGGCTCGTCGGCGATCTCGGCGACCAGCTCGGTGTGCAGGACGGTGTCGTTCTCGTCGAGGACGACGACGGCGCGGGCGGTGAGGCCGGCCAGCGGGCCGTCGGCCAGCGCCACGCCGTAGGACTCGTGGAAGTCGCGGCCGCGCAGGGTGGACAGCACCTGGACGTTGTCCAGGCCCTCGGCGCCGCAGAAGCGGGCCTGCGCGAACGGCAGGTCGGCGGAGATGCACAGCACCACGGTGTTGTCCAGCGAGCCGGCCTTGGCGTTGAACGTGCGCACCGAGGTGGCGCAGGTGGGGGTGTCGATGCTCGGGAAGATGTTGAGGACCTTGCGGCGGCCGGCGAAGTCCTTCAGCGACTTGTCCGCCAGCCCCTCGCCGACGAGCGTGAACGCCGGCGCCTGGCTGCCGGCCTGGGGCAGCGCGCCGCCCACCTGGACCGGGTTGCCCTTCAGCGTGACCTGAGCCATGAATAGCCTCCTACCAGCGATGTATGTGGTGACAACGCCGTCGATCCTACTGCCCGTCCGCGACCCGGACGCAGGGTGACCATCCCCTGGACACCTTTCCGGGCCCCCGGCCCCCGGGCCGGCGGGCCCCGGCCGCTTGGGCCGGCGGGCCCGGGGCTGCCTCTGGTGTTCTCGTGCCTGCGGCCCGTCCCGGCCGTGCACCCAAGGTGCCTGATCTCCGCGCGGTAGCGCTCCGGCGCGCGCGTGGGGAGGGGGGACGGGCGGGCGCCGGTCGCCGACGGCCGGGCGACCTCGACGTGTCCGACCCGGGCCCGGCGCCTGCCGCAGACGTGACGGCTTCTGCTCTGCTGCCAGGGCACGTGCTGCGCCCCCGGGGGTCCGCTCGGCGGGGCGGCTGCGCCGGTCGCCTTCGGACGGCGGCGGGCGCGGTTCGCCTTCCCCGCCCGCCCGCGCCCGGGGTGCGCGCAGGCGGTGGCGGCGGTCGACGTGTTCGCCCCGGCCGCGCCGGGGCCGCCGTGGGGCTGGCCGGGGCTGCGGGCCGCCGTCGTCTGCGCCTGGAACGCGCGCACCCCGGGGAACCGGATCCACCGGTGCGGTGCGGTGTCGTGACGGCCCGCGGGGGCGGGGTGGGGCCCGGAGCGGGTCCCGTGCGCAGGGACGGGGCCCGCCCGGTCGCGGCCGCCCGGCCCGGGGCCGGCAGTGGCACGGGCCCGGTCGCAGGGGGACGCCGGCGGCGAGCGCGACACAGGGCCGGGGTGTCGGCGGGTGCCGGGGGTACTGGCGGCCGGGTCCGGGCTGCTGCCAAGGGCCGCCGGACGGGAGGCCATCCCCCAGCACCCGGCACCCGGGGCCGGCCGCCTGTGCCCGGCGCCGGCCGTCCTGGCCCGGTCGCGGCCGGTTGTGGCAGACGCCGGCGCCCGCCACCCCGCTCCGCCGCTGTTCCCCTGCTCAGCTGCCGTCCCCGGCCGGTCGTCCCAAGCCTGCCGGTCGTCCCGTCCCCGGCCGGTCGGCCCGGGCCCGCCGCTGCTCCCCGGCCTGTCACCGTCACCCCCGCCACCCACCCCGACGAGCCGTCCCCTTCGGCGGGTTGGCGTGTTCCGTCGGGTGTTCCGTCGGCTGCGTGGTGTCGGTGTGGTCAGGCGGACCAGAACGGGTGGTCGTGGCGGGGGAGGATGTCGGGGTTGCCGTTGGGCAGGGTGGGTTCGGGGGCGTGGGGGCCGAAGGGGTCGTGGTCGCGGATGACGGGGATGGGGCCGACGGTGGCCTGGAAGGCGATGTTGCCGGCGGCGCCGAACAGCAGGGCGAGGCCGTGGCCGTGTGCGGTGGTGGCGAACATGGCGGGCTGGTGGGGGTTGACGGCGGTGATGCGGTGGCCGTGGGCCGTCCAGCCGCGTTCGGTGACGCCCAGCAGTGCTCCGTAGCGGGTGGGGGCGACGCGGGTCATGATGTGGCGTTCGCGGGTGACGGTGGCGTAGCCGAGGGAGTACTCGTCGATGCCGGGGGCGCTCTGTTCGGTCGAGCGGGGCCGGCCGGCCCGGTAGGCGAGGGCGGGGCGGATCGCGGACATCGCCTCGTCGAGGAGCGCGTCGAGGGTGTGCAGGGCCTGCTGGGGGGTCAGGAGGGCCCGGGGGGCGTGTTCGGGGTTCATGGCGGGGCTTTCAGTGCGACCAGTACGGGTCGTCGTGGTCGGGAACGACGTCGGGGTTGCCGTTGCTCATGGTCGGGTCGGGGGTGGGGGTGCCGAAGGGCGGCTGTCCCGCCTGGGGGACCGCGATGGGGCCGCTGGTCGCGCTGATGTCGATGACGGTGGTGTCGGGGTTGATGCCGATGCCCACGGTGGAGCCGTCGGGGGCGGTGGCGGACACGGCGCGCAGGGTGGGGGTGCCGGGGCCGTCCTGGACGACGTAGCCCTTGGCACGCCAGGCGGTACGGACCGCGTCCAGCAGCGCCTCGTAGCGGCCGGCGGCGACCTTGGTCATGACGTGGCGTTCGCGGCTGGTGGTGGCGTAGCCGAGGGAGTGCTCGTCCAGGCCGGTGGAGTACTTCTCGCGCCAGTTCGGCCAGGCGTCCCAGGTGCGCAGCGGGGGCTGGATGCCGGCGGTGGTCTCCTGCAGGAGGGTGTCCATGCGCTGCAGGGCCTGGGCGGGGGTGATGAGCGGGCCGGGCGCCCCCGTGCCGGTGCCGGTGGCGGGGGTGTTCCTGCCGGGGGTGGGTGCTCCGGTGGCGGAGCAGGCGGTGGCGGTGAACGCGAGCGCCAGCGCCAGGCCGACGACGACCCCACCCGGGACACCGGGAACAGCGCGGGCGCCGCGGACGGCGGCGGCGGGGGTGGGCGCGGGGCGCCCGGGGCGGGTCACCGCTGGCCCTGGTGGGTGACGTTGCCGTACTTGCCGGCAACGATCTGGCCGATGTTGTTGACCGATTCCAAGGTCGTGGAGCCCTTCTCGCTGGGGTCGGTCATGTAGTTGGAGTGGGAGTCGAACGACAGCGACGGCCCGTCGGCGACGGTGAAGCGGTTCGCGCCGAACTCCTTGCTCGCGGGGTCCTGGCCGAACCACAGCTTGTTGTCGGGTCCGAACAGCTGGTAGGCGCCGTCGGCGGCCGGTCCGATCACCGGGCCCAGGATCGCGTCGGTGGCGACGCGGCCCTTGGCCGGCAGGTGGCTGACCGGGTCGTTCTCGGCGTCGCCGACCCACACGTGGGAGGGGTCGATGTGCAGCTGGGAGGCCTTGTCGGCGCCGGTGCCGGGGGAGCCGACGAGGATGATGTCGTCGGCGCCGGTGCCACCGGGCATCTGCGCGCCCAGCCCGACGGTGGTGGAGCCGTAGCTGTGGGCGAGGGCGACCAGGTGGGCGGGCGCGCCCTCGTGGGTGGCGCGCAGCCCGGACATGAACGTGTCGTAGGCGGCGCCGCCCTTCTCGGCGCGGTCGGTGCTCATCACCTCCAGCGGGTGCGGGTTGCCGTCCATCAGCTTCTCCAGGCCCGGCGGCGGGTCGTAGCCCAGCCAGATCATCGAGGCGGTACTGGCGTTGGGGTCGGCGATGTGCGCGGCGTTCCACACGTTCAGTGCCCGGTCGGCGTCCTTGCCGCCGACCGCGGACAGGGTGGTGCCCAGGCCCGGTACGTAGGCGCTGACGTTCTGCGCGGTGTCGGGGTTGCCGTAGGACAGGATGCCGCGGCCCTGCCCCTCCTCGCTGACGCCCAGCAGGAACGCCGGCGGGACGTGGCCCTCCTGGTCCTTCAGCTTCTTGCGGATCGCCCGGAAGCCGTCCAGCTTCTGCTGCTCGGCCTCCGACAGGGCGCCCTTGTGCTCGTACACGTCGATCAGGTGCGCCAGGTTGAGCTGGTTGGCCTGGTCGCGGGCGGTGGCCGGGATGCCGTCGCGCATGCCCAGCAGGTCCGGGTGGGCGTGGATCAGGCGCTGCTGCTCGTCGGGGGTCAGGCCCTTCCACCAGGAGTTGACGTCGGTGGGGGCGGCGCCGGCCGGCGGCCAGCCCGCCGCCATCAGCCCGGTGCCCAGCTCGTCGACGGCCTTCTGGTCGGCGGCGGCCTGCTTGAGGTCGAGCCCGGTGCCGGTACGGGCCCGGGTGGTCAGGTCGTCCAGCAGCTTGGCGATCTTCTGGTCGGCGTTGTCGGCCTCGGTGACGGCGTGCGAGATCCGGTCCGCCAGCGCCCTGGCCCGCCGCGGCGTGTCGTAGTCCGGGTCGTGCCGCTCGGCCTGCGAGGGCGGCGGCCACGACACCGACCCGTCCTCACCCACCGTCAGCCCGGCCGTGGTGGCCTCCTGCAGCGCCTCCTTCAGCTTCGACTGCGCCAGCAGGAAGCTCTCCGACGCCTCGCGCAGCAGCCCCGAGACCGCCGACATCTCGGTGTGCGCGGCGTCCAGCCGGTTGCCGGTGCGCTGCAGCGCCGAGTTCGCCGCACCCGCCGCACTGCCCACCCACTGGCTGTTGAAGATGTGCTTGTTGACCTCGGTCGTCATCGCCTGCACGTGCTTGGCGAACGCACCGGACAACGTGTCGTAGGCGCCCGCCGCACCGTCCAGCCCGGACAGGTCGGCGTCACGCAGCTGCGCGAGGGTGACCATCAGTTCCCCACCGGCCCGTACAGGCCCGGCAGCTTCAGCCCGCCCGCGTTGGAGGTGTCGGTGCCCCGGTAGTTGCCCGCGGTCTGGGTCAGCTTCACCGCCACCCCGTCCACCTCCGACGCCAGCGCGTTCAGGCACTCCTCCCACGCCGCCGTGCAGTTGTGCAGCGACGCCCCCGTGCGCCAGCCCGCCAGCGCCGCGGCCGCGGTGTCCGAGGGCTGGTGGATGTGCTTGAGCTCGGTCGGCATCGCCTCACCGGTGTCCTTGGCCACCTTCGCCGCCGCGTCCAGATCCGCCGGGTTCACCCCGAACAGCGGACCGCCCGGCGACCCCGCCACGCTCACCGGCGGCGCGAACGGCCCGCCCGGCCCGTCGGAACCTGCATACGCGTTCATGGATCCCCGTCCCCCGTGTCCTCGACCAGTGCTGCGCGCCTCGCCGCACCCGCCGCCCCCGCGCGCGTGCGCCCGTGCCCGCCGTGCGCGGCCCGCCACGGGCACGCGCGCACGCGCGCAGGACCGCGTGGGGGTACGGAACACGCACGCTTGTACGGTTCGCGTCGAAGCATGGCGAAACTAGCAGATCGGACCCACCGCTCCCACCGGCCCCGTCAACCCCACCCACCCCACCCCCACCACCCCCACACCCCGGGCCGGTGCTCCGGCGGGGGAGGCCGGTGTCCGGCGCAGGCGGCGCCCCGGCGCCGACCGGGGCGGGCGGCCTCGCCGGCGCCGCCCCGCCGGCGCCGGGCCCACGGCAGCGGCCCCGTCCTCTCCGGACAGGCCACCCGGGGCCCTCCCCGCCCTGGGCGTGGTCCGGCCCCCGTCGGGACCGTGAAGAGCCGTCAGCGCACACGCCGTGCGGATGCCCGCCCGTGGCGCCGGCGGCGGTGCGCGTGGCGGCCGGCGGACCCGGCCTGCCACCGAGGCCGGCGCCGCCGCCGGTACGCCCTGACGGCGGGAACCCGGTGCCTCGACCGCCCCACCCCCGCGGAGGCCGTCACACCGGGCGCGGCCGGTGTCCGGTACAGGCAGTGGCCCGGCAGCCGCCGGTGCCCTGACGGCGCGCCTTCGGCCTCGTCGGGACCACGGAGGGACGCCGCCCGTGGTACCGGCGGGCGGTGGTGTGCGGCCGGCAGGCCTGCCGCCCCGCACCCATACCGGCACGGCCCGGCGACAGGGACCCGGCTCTTCGCCGCCCCGCCCTGCGATGGGCGGAAACCGATGGTGACGGCGCACCAGAAGTCGGACAGGCCGACTTTTGGTGCGTACGAGGCGGCTCTGGGTCCAGGGTTCTGTGGCCATGCTGCCTGTGGCGCCCGGCCCGGAGCCGAGAGGCAGGTCGGTGCCCGGAGGTGGGGGTGAGTGCCGGCGAGCACCAGAAGTCGGACAGGCCGACTTTTGGTGCGTACGAGGCGGGTCCGGGTCCAGGGTTCTGTGGCCGTGTTGCCTGTGGCGCTGGGCCCGGAGCTGAGAGGCAGGTCGGTGCCCGGGGGCGGGGATGAGTGCCGGTGAGCGCCAGAAGTCGGACAGGCCGACTTCCCGCGCCTGGTCCGTGGCCGCGGTCCGGCATGTGGAGCCCGCGGGCTGCGCCCGGCACCGCCGTGCCGGTGGTGGTGTTCACGCGTGGGACGTCGGGCGGGCCGACTTCCCGCGCCTGGCGACGCGCGTCCCGAGCACTGGAACCGGGTCAAGGACACGTACCAGGGCCTTGGCGGGCCGTGGGCGACCGGCCGCCGCCTCGCGCACGGGTCCCGCGCCGCGCGGGACCGGCGCCTGCTCCACATCGAGGACCACTGCTGAGCGAACCCGCTCAATGGACGACGGGCCCCACCGGCGGGGTGACACCGCGCCAGGCCGGACGCCGACACCGCGCACGGCCCGCCCGCCGCACCCGGCAGGCCCTCGGCACCCCGCCCGCCCCTGCGCGCGCTGCGCCCTGCAAAGGCCGCACCAGGGCCGGGCATGGGGCCGGGGCCGGGGACGAGGCCGGGGTGGACACGGCGCCGCCCGCCGCCCGCCCGCCGCGGGCGCCCCCGCCCCCCGGGGCCTACCGGGGCGGGACGGCGCCGTCGTAGACGTGGTCCGGGGTGACCAGGGCGGTGACGGCGCGGGCCAGCAGGGTGGACGGTTCCTGGCCCTGGCTGGCGATGTCCGTGTTGATCAGGATGACCAGGGTGGCCCGCTGCTCGGGCAGGTAGACCGTCACGCTCTCGTACCCCGGCAGGGAGCCGTTGTGCCCGATCCACCCGCCGGTCTCGAAGATGCCCAGGCCGTAACCCGTACCGGGGAAACCGGTCGGCAGCATCGTCAGGCGCTGTTCCTGGGTGCGGGCGCTGAGCAGTTCGCCGGTGGCCAGGACCTTGGCCCAGCGGTGCAGGTCGTGCAGGTCGGAGATCATCGCGCCGGCCGCCCACGCCCAGCTGGGGTTCCAGTCGGTGGAGTCCTCGACGTCGCCGCTGAGCGTCTGGTCGGTGTAGCCGTGCGCGTGCGGGGAGGGGAACTCGGGCCCGGCGGGGAACAGCGTGTGGCGCAGACCGGCCGGGCGCAGCACCCGCTCGTGGACGACGTCGGCCAGGCGGCGGCCAGTGACCTTCTCGACGACCAGGCCGAGCAGGACGAGGTTGGTGTTGGAGTACTGGAACTCCTGGCCCGGTTCGGCGGTGTTCGGGTGCTTGAACCCGTAGGCGAGGACCTCGGCGGGGGTGAAGGAACGACGGGGGTCGCTGAGCAGGTCGTGGACGAACCCGGGGTCGGCGGTGTACGGGAACAGGCCGCTGCGCATCTCGGCGAGTTGACGCAGGGTGATCTCCTCGCCGCAGGGCACGCCGTCGACGTAGGCGGAGATCGGGTCGTCCAGGCCGATGCGGTGCTCGTCGACGAGCTGGAGCAGCGCGGTGACGGTGAAGGTCTTGGTCTCGCTGCCGATGCGCAGGTAGGTGTCGGCGGGCATGGGGGCGCCGGTGGCGGTGTCGGCGACGCCGCTGGCCCGCACGTAGCAGCCCCTGCCGGGCAGCCACAGGCCGACGACGGCGCCGGGGATGCCGGCCTGGCGGCGCACGTCCTCGATCGTCCGGTCCAGGCGGGCGCTCAGGTCGGCGTCCAGGCCCCCGCGCGGGCAGTCCTCGCCGGGCCCGCCGACACCGGGCCCGCCGACACCGGGCCCGTCGACACCGGGCCCGCCGCCGCGCCCGTCACCCCGGTCCGCGGTGCCCGCGGCGGCGGGCGCCGGGGACCGGCCGGCGGTGTGGCCGGCGGCGGGCGCCGCCGTGACCGGGGCCAGGACACAGACCGCGGACAGTGCCGCGGCGCACAGCCGGCGATGGGTGGTACGTCGCACGTCGGGGCCGCCTCTTCCAGCTCACGGGGGTCGGACGGCAACACCACCACCGCGACCCGCGGACCACCGCCCGCGCCCGCCCGCCACGGCGGCGAGTCCACTCGTTCGGAGCCCACACCCACTCGTGCCGGCCCGCCGCCGGCCCCGCAAGCCCGCAGGCGCTGGCGCCCCGGCGGTGCCACGGCGGCGATCCGCGGGCAAGGGGCCCCGGTCCGGCTGCGCCCGCCGGAGCGGCAGCGCCCCGGTGGTGGGGCGGGCAGGGGTCAGGGCCGCCAGCGGGGGGCCGAGTCGTCGGGGGTGCGGGGGCTGGCGAAGTGGAAGGGCACCACCAGGCGTTCGGCCAGGGCCCGGCCGGCCCGTTCGGCGGCCGCGGCCTCCAGGGGCTGCGCGCCCACGCCCGCCGCGTCCGCGCCCAGGTGGTGCTCGGCGGTGGACCGGTAGACCGTCGCCAACTCGTGCTGCTGCGCGGGATCGGTGGTGATCGCGAGCAGGACCACGAACCAGTCGTGGACGGTGTCACCGTCCCAGACCGCCTCGACGGCCACGATCCGCCCCGGGCAGCCGGCCGCGCGGTGCGCCAGCGACGCCACGTCCAGGGGACTCTCCGGCGTACGGGCTATCCGGTCCCCGTAGTGGAGGTAGCGGTCACCGACGATCAGCTGCGCGGCACCGACCCCGATGTTGTGGGTGACGAACCCGACGTCGACGACGACCTTCACCGCCTGCAGGAACGAGTCCTGCAACACGTAACCGTCGACCTGGTCGCGGATCCCGGCCGGCAGGCTCTGCCACCACTTGGCCCTGGCCGCCTCGTCCATGATCATCCGGGCCCCCCTGGACTCCCGCGGCCCTCACGGCAGGGCCCCGCGCGCCACTGTACCCGGGCCCGCCCGGCCCGCACGGCGGACCATGACAAGCCCCCGCCACCGCCCGTGCGAAACCGGCCGCCGCACCGCCCCACCAGCCCCGGCCCCCACACCCGACCACCGCAACCCCTGGTCACGACCCCCGCGAAACCCGCCGCCGCACCGCCGACACACCCCCCGCCCCGACCCGCACGGGACGCCGAACGGGCCGACTCCCGCACACGCAGTGGCCGGATTCCACCACGACCACCACCCCCACCCACGCCACCACGGCCCGGGCACACCCGCACCCCACCCCCGGACGAGGCGGCCCGAACCCCCGCCACAGCACGGGAAGTCGGACGGGCCGACTTCCCGCGCGGGGCAGTCCTGATCCCCGCCGGATGCCGGCGCGCCGGTGGAGAGGAACCGGGGGCGCGGCCCGGCCGACGGGCCGGGCCGGGCGGCCGGGGGTCAGGACGGGGCCGGGCCCGGGAGCCGGCGCTCCTCGGCGTCGGCGGCGGCGACCACCGCCGACAGCAGGCCCGGGAAACGCCCCTCCAACTCGTCGGCACGCAACGCGTTCATCTTGGTGGTCCCCACGTAGTACTGGCGCAGCAGACCCGCCTGGCGCAGCACGTTGAAGTGGTGGGTGGACGTGGAACGGGAGATCGGAAGGTCGAAGGAACCACAGCTCAGATCAGCGCCGGCGTGGGCGAGCCGGCGCACCACCGATCTGCGCGCCGGGTCCGCCAGCGCTTCCAGTACCTGCTGGACGCTCAGGTCCTCCACACCAGGGTGCACGATCACCCGCGCGACGACGCGTGCCCGTCCCACACCCACCACCCCTTCCCACCATCGCCCCCGTTCCGGTTTCGGTGAAAAGCCGCGCCGCGTGCGCGACTTCGCGTCCCTGACGCTACTACGAGCACGACCCCTCCCACGCCCACCGCAACACCTCCGCAACACGCCCCGGCACAGCGCAGAACGGGAAGGAGCAGAAGGCAAGGAGCAGAAGAGGGGAGAGGAAGGCAGGGACCGGAGAAGAGGACGAGGGCGGGGCCGGGGCCGGGGCCCGGTCAGGCCGCGCGCACCGGCGGCCCCGCCGGACGCGGCGCCAACCGGGCCAGCGCCAGCGGCTCGAAGATGCCCATCAGCACCGGATCCACCGGCCGCACCACCGCCGGCGCCGGCGCCAGCGCAACCGGCGAGCGCAGCAGCGCCAGATACAACTCCTGCGTCTCGGCCGCCGGATCGATGCCCAGCTCCTCCGCCAGCACCTGACGCAACTGCTGGTAACAGCGCAGCGCCTCGGCCCGGTTGCCCGCCGCCGCCAGCGCCTCCATCCGGCACCGGTAGGCACTCTCCCGGAACGGCGCCCGCCGCACCGCCTCGTCCGCCCACCGCAGCGCGTGGTGCTCCTCACCCAGCGCCGACGCCGACAGACTCGCCGTCTCCAACGCCGACATCCGCAACTCCTCCACGTGCTCGCGCACCCCGCCCGCCCACTCACCCTCGTGGTCGGGCAGGAACGCCCCCCGCAGGTTCGCGATCGCCCCGGCCGCCAACTGCTGCGCCACCGCGTAGGAACGCGCCGCGTACGCCTCCCCGGCCTCGCCGACCGCACTGGCCGCCGCCTCCAGATCCACCGCCGCGTCCGCGGGCAGCCGCAGCACGTACCGCCCGCCCTGGGCGATCAACGGGGTCGCCCCCGGCCCCTGACCGGGGGAGGCGACGAAGGCCCGCACCCGGCTGACCACGCTGCGCAGCGCGGACGCCCAGGTGTCGGGCAGCCCGTCGGGCCAGATGGTGTCGGCCAGCTGGTCGCGGCTGGTGCCGGCGGAGCGCTCCAGCACCAGGCGGGCGAACGCCACCTGGGCCTGGGCGCTGGACAGGTGCTGCGGGGCGCCGTGGTCGTGCTCGATCGTCACCAGGCCCGTCAGACGGATCAGCATGCGGACGCCCCCGATCTGCCGGACGGACTGTCTTCCCGGAAGCCGTTCATCGTGCTCCAACCCCCTTGAGCCAAAGCGGAGCCGCCGGCCCGTGCGCCGGGCCTGCGGTATGGGAAACCTGGACCGGAAAAAATGCCGCCGACCAGCCGTTCGGTTTCGGCGGATTTCGACCATACATTCGGCGTATCACGCGGTGTCAACACCGGTAGGGGAAACATACCCACCGGCCGGTCCATACGTCGTGGACGCAAGGTTTCTGCACGTCAGGGTAGAACCGCAGGCCGGGAATGCGGCTATTGCGGACGCCTTGCGCTTCCTGCCGTAGAAATGTAGCCATCCTTGAGCACCTCGCGTGAAGGCTTCCAGAAAAGCCCGCCCGAACCACTGCCCGTGAAAAGCCCGGGACCGCCCCGCGCCTTTCGTCCGGCAAAAGCCGCGCACCACCGCCCGTCACACCCGCGGATAAACCGCCCGCATACCGCGGAACAACCCGCGCGAAGAATGCCGCACACCGCACCGTGCCACCGCAGCACCCGCACCGCCGCCCGAAGCACCACCACCGCCCGCACCACCGCCGCCCGTAGCACTGCCGCCCGACGCACCCGCCGACGAAGGAGACCCGTACGTGAACGCCACCGGAGCATGGGACCGCCTGGAGCCGAAGCTCGCCGCCACCCTGAACCGCGTGGCCGCACTGGAATCCGACCCCTCCCGCCGCAACAGCTTCGTCGCCTACACCATGGAACGCGACAGCGCCTACTGCGACCTCGACGGCGAACGCCTGCTCATGATGTCCGGCTACAGCTACCTCGGACTGGCCGGCGACGAACGCGTCGTCGCCGCCGCCAAGGCCGCCGTCGACGTCTACGGCACCGGCAACCACGGCGTGCGCGCCCTGGCCGGCACCATCCCCCTGCACGAGGAACTCGAAGCCGAGGTCGCCCGCTTCGCCCGCCGCGAACGCGCCCAGGTCTTCGGCTCCGGCTACGCCGCCAACGTCGGCACCGTCGGCGCCCTCGTCGGCCAGGGCGACACCGTCCTGATCGACAAGTACGACCACGCCAGCATCGTCGACGGCTGCCGCCTCTCCGGCGCCACCGTCACCCGCTTCCGCCACAACGACGTCGACCACCTCGAACGCCGCCTCAAGGCCGCCGCCCCCACCGGCGTGCGCCTGGTCATCGTCGACAGCGTCTACTCCATGGACGGCGACATCGCCCCGCTGCCCGAACTGCGCGAGGTCTGCGACCGCCACGACGCCCTCCTCATGGTCGACGAGGCCCACGCCCTGGGCGTCATCGGCGCCACCGGCGGCGGCATCGAGGAACACTTCGGCCACCGCTACCGCGTCGACATCAAACTCGGCACCCTCTCCAAGGCCATCCCCTCCATGGGCGGCTGGGTCGCCGGCAGCCACGAACTCATCGGCCACCTGCGCTACGCCGCCCGCCCCTTCCTCTTCTCCGCCGCCCTCGGCCCCGCCCAGACCGGCGCCGCCCTGGAATCCCTGCGCATCCTGCGCCGCGAACCCGAACGCGTCACCCACACCCAGACCCAGGCCCAGCGCCTGCGCGAGCGCCTCAACCAGGCCGGCATCTCCACCATGGACTCCACCACCGCCGTCCTGCCCGTCATCGCCGGCTCCGACGACGCCGCCTACGACTACGCCACCGCCTGCCGCAAGGCCGGCGTCATCGGCCTGCCCGTCGTCACCCCCGCCGTGCCCAACGACCTCGCCCGCCTGCGCATCGCCGTCACCGCCCGCCACACCGCGGCCGACATCGACTTCGCCGCCGACGCGTTCCTGACCGCCGCCGCCCAGACCGGCCTGATCTGACACCCGGCCGCACCCGGCCACCCCAGGCCGCACCAGGCCGCACCCGGCCACCCAGGCCCCACGCCGGCCACCCCAGGCCCCACGCCGGCCACCCCAGGCCCACGCCGGTCACCCCAGGCCCACGCCGGCCGCACCCGGTCACCCCCCGGCCCGGACAGGAGAGGAAGCCATGGCCCCGCACCCCCGCCCACCGATCGCCGTCACCGGCCTCGGCGTGCTCAGCCCCGCCGGCCACACCGTCCCCGAGTTCTGGCACACCGTCACCTCCGGGCACTCCACCGCCACCGCCCTGCACGACCCCGACCTCGCCCGCCACAAGGTCCGCCTGGGCTGCCGCGTCAACGACCTGCCCCACGACGACTGCCTGCCCGCCAAGGACGCCCGCCGCCTCGACCCCTTCGCCCACTACGGCACCCTCGCCGCCCTCGCCGCCCACCGCGACGCCGGAAGCCCCCACCCCGAACCCGGCCGCGCCGCCATCGTCGTCGGCAACGCCGTCGGCGGACGCACCACCAGCGACCGCGAATCCGCCCTCTACACCACCCACGGCCCCCTGCGCGTCTCCCCCCTGATGCCGCTGGTCACCATGCCCAACGCCGCCGCCGCCCAGATCGCCATGCGCCTGAACTGGAGCGGCCCCGCCCTGACCATCGCCACCACCTGCGCCTCCAGCGCCGACGCCATCGGCCACGCCGCCCTCCTCCTGCAGACCCACCGCGCCGACGTCGTCATCGCCGGCGGCTGCGAGGCCACCCTCACCCCCGTCACCCTCGCCGCGTTCGGCAACCTCGGCGCCCACTCCCAGCGCAACCACGACCCCGCCCACGCCAGCCGCCCCTTCGACACCCACCGCGACGGCTTCGTCATGGGCGAAGGCGCCGGCTTCCTCGTCCTGGAACGCCTCGACGACGCCCGCGCCCGCCACCGCACCCCCTACGCCCTGCTCGCCGGCCACGGCTCCAGCTCCGACGCCTACCACCTGGCCAACCCCCGCCCCGACGGCGCCGGCGCCGTCACCGCGATGCGCGCCGCCCTCGCCGACGCCGGCCTCACCCCCGCCGACATCGCCCACGTCAACGCCCACGGCACCTCCACCGTCCACAACGACCGCGCCGAAGCCGCCGCGCTGCGCACCGTGTTCGGCCCGCACGGCGTGCCGGTGACCTCCACCAAGGGCGTCATCGGCCACCTGATCGGCGCCGCCGGCGCCGTCGAGCTGATCGCCGCCGTCCAGGCGATGAACAGCCGCCTCGTCCCTCCCACCGCCAACCACGAGAAGACCGAAGAGGGCCTGGACCTCGACGTCGTCCACGGCGCCGCCCGCCCGATCCGCGCCGGCGCGGCCCTGTCCAACTCCTTCGGTTTCGGCGGCCACAACTCGACCCTGGTGGTGACCCCGCTATGACCACGACCGCCCCGCCCGCCCGGCGCGCCCGCCACACCCTCGGCGCCGAGGACCTGGCCGCCTACCGCGCCGCCGCCCGCACCCGCCTGCCGGCCGCCACCACCGCCGCGCCCTCGCCCGCGCAGCCCTTCGTGCTGGCCCACACCCTCGCCCAGCAGAGCGTCGCCGACCTGACCGCGGGCGACGCCGGCTTCACCGGCGTGGTCCACCTCGGCCAGGAGATCCGCACCCACCACCGCCTCAGCCCCGCCACCACGGTGCTGGTGGAGGTCGCCCTCACCGCGGTGCGCCGCGAGGCCCGCGGCACCCGCCTGGCCCTGGCCACCCGCATCAGCGACGACACCCGGGGCACCCTGCTGGCCGAACTGTCCACCGCCGCCCTGCTGGTGGGCGTCACCACCCTCGAACCGTTCGGCGCCCCGGCCCCGGCCGCCCACCCCGGCACCACCGCCGACACCGAACCCCTCACCCTCACCCACACCCTCACCCGCGCCGACGTCGCCGCCTACGCCCACGCCTCCGGCGACCTCAACCCCATCCACCTCGACGACACCGCGGCCCGCGCCGCCGGCTTCCCCGGCGTCATCGCCCACGGCATGCACCTGGTCGCCCTGGCCGCCGAGGAGATCACCGACCGCCACGCCGGCGGCGACCCGGCCCGCATCACCGCCCTGGGCGCCCGCTTCGCCGCCCCGCTCGCCCCCGGCGCCGCCCTGCGCCTGACCCTGCAGCCCTACGACCGGGCCACCGTCGTGCGCTTCAGCGTCGCCACCGACACCGGCACCGCCGTCAAGGCCGGCTGGGCCACCCTGGCGGGGGAGTGAACACCGTGACCACCACCCCCACCCCCGCCCCCGCGGACACCGCCGCCACCCCGGCCACCGCCGCCCCCACCGCCGCCACCCCGGCCACCCCCGCCACCCCCGCCACCGCGGACTCCGCCGCCGCGGGCACCGCCGGGCACGGCGCGCCGCCGCTCACCCTGGCCGACGCGTTCGCCGCGCACGCCCGCCACCAGCCCCACGCCGCCGCCCTCCTGTGGCACGAGCGGGCCGTCACCTACCGCGAACTGGCCGACGCCGCCGACGCCGAACGCACCCGCCTGCACACCCTCGACCTCGCCCCGGGCGAGCCGGTGGGCCTGGTGGCGACCAAGTCCCCCGAGGCGATCGCCCTCGTCCTGGCCTGCCTCACCGAACGCCGCCCCTTCCTGCTGCCCTCCCCCCAGCTGCCGCCGGCCCTGCTGGCCGCGCTGTTCGCCCAGGCCGGTGCCCGCCACGTCCTCGCCCCCCACGGCCAGGACACCCCCCGCCTGCCGCAGCCCCCGCACCCCGCCACCCGCCCCACCCTGGCCGCCGGCACCTCCTTCCTCCTCACCACCTCCGGCTCCACCGACCTGCCCAAGATCGTCCCGCTCGCGCAGAGCGCCGTCGACCGCTTCACCACCTGGGCCCACGACACCTTCGACCTGGGCCCCGGGCGCACCGTCGCCAACTACGCCCCCCTCAACTTCGACCTGTGCCTGCTCGACGTGTGGGCCACCCTGGCCGCCGGCGGCACCGTGCTGCTCGTCGACCCCGCCCACGCCCTCAACGGCCGCCACCTCCTGGACCAGCTCACCCGCCACCGCCCCCACGTCCTGCAGGCCGTCCCGCTGGCCTACGCCCTGCTGGTCCAGGCCGCCGCCCGCGACAACCGGGCGCTGGAGAGCGTCGAACACGCCGCGTTCACCGGCGACGCCATCGACCCGCGCACCCTGGCCGCGCTGCCCGCACTGCTGCCCCGCGCCGCGCTGTACAACATCTACGGCTGCACCGAGACCAACGACAGCTTCCTGCACCGCCTGGACCGCCTGGACGCCACCGCCGCGCTGCCCGTGCCCATCGGCACCCCGCTGCCCGGCGTGCGCACCCTGCTCGCCGCCCCCGACGGCACCCCGGTCACCGGGCCCGGCAGCGGCGAACTGTACGTCTCCACCCCCTTCCAGGCCGCCGGCTACCTGGACCGCTCCCGTGACGCGGGCCGCTTCACCACCCAGCCCGCCGGCGCGGGGCAGGGCCGGCGCTGGTTCCGCACCGGCGACCTCGCCGTCCGCGACGACCAGGGCCGCCTGCACCTGCGCGGACGCGCCGACTTCCAGGTCAAGGTCCGCGGCGTCGCCGTCAACACCGCCGAGGTCGAACGCGTCCTGCTCGCCCACCCCGAGGTGCGCGAGGCCGCCGTCGCCGCCGCCGACGACCCGATGACCGGCAAACGCCTGCACGCCGCCGTCCAGCGCGCCCCCGGCAGCACCCTCAACAGCCTCGTCCTGCGCGAGCACCTGGCCCGCAACCTGCCGCGCGCCGCCGTGCCCGAGCGCCTGGCCATCCACGACGCCCCGCTGCCCAAGACCCCCACCGGCAAGGTCGACCGCAAGGCCGTCCTGCCCCCCACCTGAACCGGCCCCGCCTGAACCGGCCCCGCCTGAACCCCCCGGCCTGACCCCCGCCTGAACCCCCTCGGGCCTGAACCGGCCCCGCCTGAACCGGCCCCATCCGCATCCGATTCCTTCTTCGATTCCTCACTCTTGCAAGGGAGTTGCCACCATGAGCAACATCGCCCAGATCAAGCGGTTCCTCATCGAGGAGTTCCTGCCCGACGTCACCCCCGAGCAGCTCGCCGACGACCACGACCTGCTCTCCGACGGCGTCATCGACAGCCTGGGCGTCCTCAAGCTCATCGCCTGGGTCGAGGACCACTTCGCCCTGCCCGTCGACGACACCGACCTGGACCCGAACAACTTCCGTTCCGTCGCCGCCATCGACGCCTTCATCACCGCCCGCCGCGCCGCGGCCACCGCCACGGTGGGCGGCTGATCCCATGCACCCGGCCCTCACCGCACTCCTCGCCGGCCGCCCGGTGCCCCTGGAGGCCTGGCGCTCGTGGTGGGACCAGCTGGAGCAGCGCACCTTGGGCCCGGCCCGCGACAGCGACCGGGCCCAGGCGGCGGCCCTGCTGGCCAGCCTCACCACCGGCCTGCCCGAGCCCGCGACCCTCGCCGCCCTCACCACCTCCCTCACCGAACGCGCCCCCGACCCGGGCCCCGCCCACCCCGGCAGCGTCAACATCGTCGGCACCGGCGGCGGCCCCGCCACCTTCAACCTCTCCACCGCCGCCGCGCTGACCGCCGCCAGCATGGGCATCCCCGTCGTCAAGACCGGCTCGCGCGCCTACACCAGCGCCGCCGGCTCCATCGACCTCCTCGAACGCCTGGGCATCACCCTCACCTCCTCCCACGCCGCCACCGGCGAGGACCTCGCCCGCCACGGGATCGCCTTCGCCGGCCCGCACGTCTACCCGCCGGCCCTCACCCGCCTGGCCCGCATCCTGTACCCGCTCACCCTCAAACCCTTCGGCGCGTTCCTCAACACCCTCGGGCCCCTCCTGGCGAGCGTGCCCGTCACCGCCCAGCTCACCGGCGTCTGCGCCGCCGCCCGCCTGGACGCCCTGCGCGACCTCGCCGCCCGCACCGCCACCCGCACCGTGTGGCTGGCCACCAACAGCGCCGGCGCCGACGAGCTCCTGCCGTTCGCCGACAACACCCTGCACACCCCCGGCGGCGCGATCCACCTGCCGGCCGGGTCCGTCGCCCCGGACCGCGGCACCCTCGCCGACCTCGCGCCGCACCCCGACGACCTCACCGGCCACTTCCTGCGCGCCCTCGCCGGGCAGGGCGGCGACACCGCCACCCACACCATCGCGCTCAACGCCGCCGCCCTCGCCCTCGCCTCCGGCCGCCACACCCGCTGGCACACCGCCCACGCCGCCGCGCTGGACGCGCTCGCCGACGGCGCCCCGCGCGCGCTCGCCGAACGCCTGCGCGCCCGCCCCCGGGAGGCGGCCGGTGTCTGAGCCCCTCTTCCCCGACGGACGGCTGGGCCTGGCGCTCTTCCTCAACGCCGGCGACCCCGCCGGGCGCCTGGCCGACCTCGCGCACATGCTCGACGCCCACGGCGTGGACGTCCTCGAACTCGCCGTGCCCTTCCCCCACTCGCCCACCGACGGCCCGGTCATCCGCCGCTCCGCCGCCCGCGCCCTGGCAGCCGGCACCACCCTGGACACCGTCCTGGCCGAACTCGCCGACCTCACACCGCGGCTGACCCGCCTCAAGGTCGCCCTGCTCGCCGACTGGAGCCACAGCCTGCGCCACCGCGACCCCGCCGCCACCGCCCGCGCCGTCACCCGCGCCGGAGCCGCGGCCCTGCTCGTCCACGCGCTGCCCCCACGGGTGCGCCCCGCCTGGCAGCAGGCCCTGCACGACGAGGGCCTGCCCGAGGTCACCACCTGCTACCCCGCCTCCACCCCCGAGGTCCTCACCGCCGCCGCCCGCGGCGCAGCCGGCGCCTACGTCTACCTCGTCGCCCACTACGGCCGCTCCGGCACCACCCCCGCCCACGGCCACCGCGCCCTGGCCGACACCGTCACCGCGCTGCGCACGGCGGCCCCCGCCGTCCCCGTCGCCGTCGGCTTCGGCGTCAAGAGCGCCGCCGACCTGGACGCGGTCGCCGCCGCCGGCGCCGACGCCGCCATCGTCGGCTCCGCGGCCGTCGCCCGCATCGAACACGCCCACACCGAAGGCCTCGACGCCGTCGAGGAGTTGCGGGCCTTCCTCACCGACCTCCGCCCCACCCGTCCCCCACACCCGGACGCACCCGGCGGACGCACCACCATCACCCTCACCCCCGCCAGCACCACCACCCGAGAGGAACAACCGGCATGCTGATCCGCGACATCGCCGACGTGAAGACCGTCGAGTGGGGCAACGGCGTCTCCCGCCGCTTCCTGCTCGCCGGCGACGGCCTCGGCTACAGCCTCACCGACACCGTCGTCAACGCCGGCACCAAGTCCCGCCTGGAGTACCGCAACCACCTCGAGGCGTGCTACTGCATCGCCGGCTCCGGCGAGGTCGTCGACATGGACGGCAACTCCCACCCCATCACCCCCGGGCGGCTGTACGCCCTCGACCAGCACGACGCCCACTACCTCATCGCCAGCCCCCACGAGGACCTGCGCCTGGTGTGCGTGTTCTCCCCGGCCCTGCGCGGCGACGAGGTCCACCAGCTCGACGCCCACTCCTCCTCCGCCTACTGAGGCGAAAGGTCCACGCACACGCCCCCAGGCGTGCCGGGCACGCCGCGGGGCGCCTGCGACCCGCCCCGGGGCGGGCCCCCCGCCCCGAGCCACCCACCGGCGCGCCGCCCCGCGCGCCGGCCCTGCCACCCCGGGCCCCCACGGCGGGCCCGGGAGGAAGGCGGCAACGTCATGATCCGCTGGGACGCCGACCAGAACGCCCTGCGCGAGGGCCTGGCCCGCTTCGGCGACGACCTGAGCGCCGGCCACATCGAAGGCGACGAACAGGCCGCCTTCTCCCACGACAAGTGGCGCCTCATCCAGAAGACCGGCATCCTCTCCCTGCCCTTCGACGAGCGCTACGGAGGCCTGGGCCAGTCCCTGCTCACCACCATGTACGTCCTCGAGGGACTGGGCCACACCTGCCGCGACGGAGGCCTCAACTTCTCCGTCACCACCTCCATGGCCTCCACCGGCGTACCCCTGCAGGCCTTCGGCTCACCCGCCCTCAAGGAGGCCTACCTGCCGCGCATCGCCTCCGGCGAGGCGATCGGCGCCCACGCCATCACCGAGTCCGACGGCGGCTCGGACGCCATGCAGATGCGCACCCGCGCCGTGCGCGACGGCGACCACTTCGTCCTCAACGGCGCCAAGACCTTCGTCTCCAACGGCCCCGTCGCCGACGTCATCGTCGTCTACGCCCGCACCCACCCCCAGGGCGGCGCCCTGGGCGTCACCGCGTTCCTCCTGGACCGCGACACCCCCGGCATCACCACCGGCAACCCCATCAAGAAGATGGGCCTGCGCACCTCCCCGCTGTCCGAGCTCTACCTCGACGACGTGCGGGTGCCCAAGGACCGCGTGCTGGGCCGCGTCGGCGGCGGCTTCCTCGTCCTGGACCACGTGATGAAACGCGAGATCCTCTACTCCTTCATCGTCAACACCGGCGAGATGCAGCACCGCCTGGCCCGCTGCCTGGACTACGCCAAGACCCGGATGTCCTTCGGCAAGCCCATCGGCTCCTACCAGTCCGTCGCCAACAAGATCGTCGACACCAAGATCCGCCTCGAGACCGCCCGCAAGTGGCTCTACGACACCGCCCAGCGCCTGGAGGCCGGCGAGAACGTCACCGTCGACATGGCCATCGCCAAACTCCTCACCAGCGAGTCCAACCTCGCCACCTCCCTGGCCGCCGTCCAGGTCTTCGGCGGCAACGGCTACATGTCCGAGTACGGACTGGAGAAGGACGTGCGCAACGCCGTCGCCGGCACCATCTACTCCGGCAGCAACGAGATCCAGTACAACCGCATCGCCGCCATGCTCGGACTGGGCAAATGAGCGCCCCCGCCCCGCCGCGCCCGGCCCCCGCCCGGCCCCGCCACCTCAAGGTGTGCGGGGCCCGCACCCGCGCCGACCTCGCCCTGCTCGCCGAATCCGGCCCCACCCTGGTCGGCCTGTGGCACGGCGTCCCCGACGGCCCCGCCGACCTCACCGAACAACGCCTCGCCGACCTCGCCGCCACCGCCATCCGCCTGGGCCTGGAACCCGTCCTGGTCACCTTCCTCGACGACGCCCACCGCCTGGCCGCCCTGGCCCGCGCCACCGGCATCCGCTGGATCCAGCTGCACGCCTACCAGCCGCCGTCCCTGGTCGCCGAGCTGCGCGAGCGCCTGCCCTACGCCGTCCTCGTCAAGGTCCTCCACCTCTCCCGCGGCCGCTGCCTCGAACGCCCCTTCATCGGAGCCTTCGAACGCGCCGGCACCGACCTGTTCCTCCTCGACACCGTCACCGCCGACGGGCGCGTCGGATCCACCGGCCACCCCCTGGCCCCCACCGACGTCCACACCCTGCTGCCCCGCCTGGGCATCCCCTTCCTCCTCGCCGGCGGCCTCAACGCCGCCAACCGCGACACCTACCGCACCGTCACCGACCACCCCCTGTACGCCGGCGCCGACATCGATACCGCCGCCCGCGACCACGCCGGCCGCTTCACCCGCGAAGCCGTCACCGCCCTCACCCACGCCTGGCAGCACACCCGGCGCACGCCCCACCCGACGGAGGCCTACGCATGAGCAGCGCCCACCCCCAGCGCTTCACCGACGCCCTCCTCGCCGCGCAGCGCCCCCTGATCATGGAGGTCAAACTTCGCGACCCGCACGGCACCGACCTGCTCGGCCCGCGCACCGTCACCGACCTCGTCACCCGCTACGAACAGGCCGGCGCGCCCTGCCTGTCCGTCGTCACCGGCCGCTGGTTCGGCGGCACCCCCCGCCTGCTGCGCGAGGTCACCGCCGCCACCCGCCTGCCTGTCCTGCAGAAGGACTTCCTCACCCGCCCCGCCCAGCTCGAGGCCTCCGCCGCCCTCGGCGCCAGCGCCGTCCTGCTCACCGCCGCCCTGCTGCCCGCCGTCTCCCTGCGCCGCCTGGTCGCCGCCGCCCTCACCCTCGGCCTGACCCCCTTCGTGGAGATCACCGACGCCCGCGAACTCGACCTCCTGGACGACCCCGCCGACTGCGTCATCGCCGTCAACAACAAGGACATCCGCACCCGCGAACGCGACCCGGGCGACCTCACCCGCAGCCTGCGCCTGCTGCCCGCCCTGCGCGCCGCCGCCGTGCGCGCCCCCGTCTCCGCCTCCGCCATCACCGACCCCGCCGACGCCGCCCGCCTCCTGGACGCCGGCTACGCCGGCCTGCTCGTGGGCACCACCCTGATGCGCACCGGCGACCTCACCGGCTGGCTGGCCGGCCTCGACACCGCCCGCGCCGGAGCCGCCGCATGAACACCGCCACCCGCTCCCTGGTCCTGGACGCCGACGGCATCCCGCTGTCCGTCCTGGTCGCCGAACCCCGCGACCGGGCGCCCAAGGCCGTCGTCCTCGCCATCCACGGCCGCGGCATGCGCGGCGCCTACTTCGCCGGCCCCGCCCACCCCGACACCGACCTGCTCACCCTCGCCGCCGACCTCGGCTACACCGTCCTGGCCCCCGACCGCCCCGGCCACGGCGCCTCCGCCCACCGCCTGCCCCACGGCCAGCTCATCGCCGACCAGGCCGCCACCCTGCACGCCGCCCTCACCGACTACGCCCGCGCCCACGACACCGGCGCCGGCGTCCAACTCCTCGCCCACTCCTTCGGCGGCAAGATCGCCCTGCAGCTGGCCGCCCACTGGCCCCACGACCCGCACCTGCCCCTGCTCGGCGCCGACATCTCCGGCCTCGCCCAGCACTACGCCCCCGGCGCCTGGGACCGCCCCGACGACCTCGCCGGCGGCGGCCGCCTCAACTGGGGCCCCCTCCACCTCTACCCGCCCGGCACCTTCCACGCCGCCCGCACCCTGCTCACCCCCGTCCCCGCCCTCGAATCCCGCGAACTGGCCACCTGGCCCGCCCGCTACCGCGCCCTCGCCGCCCGCGTGCGCGTGCCCGTGCGCCTGACCCTGGCCGACCACGAGCACTGGTGGCGCCTGGACCCCGCCGCCCGCACCGCCCTCACCACCGCCTTCCCCGACGGCCTGGCCCACCTCGTCACCGCCCACCGCGCCGGCCACAACCTCTCCCTCGGCCACGCCGCCCGCCCCTACCACCTGCGCGCCCTCGCCTTCACCGACGACTGCCTCACCCGCGCCCCCCACACCCCCGCCACCGCGGCCCCGGCCCTGGCCACCGTCTGACCCGCCCCCACCCCCGGCACCGTCCGCACCCCCGGCACACGCGAAGACCCGGCACGCGCGAGGGCCCCGCCGCCCCCGGCGCGCGGCCGGGAAGCGACGGGGCCCTCACACCGGATCAGGCCTTGCGGATGTTGTACGCCCAACCGGAGCCGTAGCAGCTGCTGGTGCTGTACGAACCGCTGACCACCCACCCCGACGGGATCGGCGAGAACGAACACACCGTCGCACCCGTGCGCCCGGCCGTGTCGGCGATCGTGTACGCCACGCCGGTGCCGGCGCAGCCCGCGCTGCTGTAGGACGTGGTGACGACCCACCCGGCGGGGATCGGCGACATCGAGCAGACGGTGGCGCCGGTACGCCCGGCCGTGTTGGAGATCGAGTACGCGACGCCGGTGCCCGCGCAGCCCGCGCTGCTGTAGGAGCTGGTGACGACCCATCCGGTCGGGATCGGCGACATCGAGCAGACGGTGGCGCCGGCGCGCCCGGCCGTGTTGGAGATGGAGTACGCGACGCCGGTGCCGGCGCAGCCCGCGCTGCTGTAGGAGCTGGTGATCACCCACCCGGTGGGGATCGGGGACATCGAGCAGACCGTCGCACCGTTCAGGGTGGCCGTGTTGGCGATCGAGTACGCGACGCCGGTGCCCGCGCAGCCCGCGCTGCTGTAGGAGCTGGTGATCACCCACCCGGTGGGGATCGGCGACATCGAGCAGACCGTCGCACCGTTCAGCCCGCTCACGTCCGCGATCGTGTACGCGACGCCGGTGCCCGGACAACCGGAGCTGCTGTAGGAGCTGGTGATCACCCACCCCGGCGGGATGGGGGAGTTGGAGCAGACGATCGAAGCGGCGGTGCGCTGCGGGGCCGCCTGCGCGGTCGCGGCCGTCGCGCTCACCATGCCCAGCAGCATGAGCACGACCGTCACCACGTGGGGTATGCGGGTACGTAGGGTCTTCACAACAGGCCTCGGAATCTTCTCGGCGCTCGACGGCGACGCTGATGCAGACGAGGTGAACGCTTGGCACACGGTCCCTTCACCTCGGCTGAGATGGTGTCAGAGTCACGCCGGTGACACCAGAGCGTCGCGAAGATCGCCCACCACCCCCGACAAGGCCGCCACCGCACCCACCCGCATCGGCGCCGCAACGAAGAACACCGCCGCCGCCCCCCAGGCCGAAGAAAGGGGGGCGACGGCGGTGCCGGGCCGAACGAAGGGTGACGTGCCGTCAAGGCACGGCCCGTCGGGGCTACACCTCCGGCTCCCAGGCCGCCAGCTGCTCGAAGATCCGCACATCGCCCTCGACCTTCAGGTCCGACACCGGGATCCGCCCGTACAGGGCCAGCACCAGCTGGCCGGCCGTGCCCAGGGCACTGAAGGCGGCCGCACCCGCACCGGCCTGCGCGCCGCCCGCGGGCAGACGGGTGGTGTGCGCGCCGGCGGCGGACAGCGCCAGGCGCCACGAGCGGCCCTCACCGGCGTGGTAGTCCACGACGCACGGCTCGTGCGGCCAGGGCGCCGTCGTCGCACAGCAGGTGAACAGGAAGTCCTCGACGCCGTCCAGCGCCACCTCCTCGGGCAGCGCGGTGGCACCCGTGCCCGCGGCGAGCTGGGCGTCGTAGGTGTGCACCGCCAGCTGCTGGAGCTGGTGGCGGGCCACCGCGCCGCTGGTGGGCGGGGACTGCGGGCCCCACCACGTCCAGCAGCCCCGGTCGGGACCGGCCTGACCCAGCGCGTCCAGCAGCAGACGGGTGGACTCCGCCAGCCACTGCGACAGCTCCTCGCGCCCGCGCGGGGCGCCACCCTCCCACACCGAGGCCGGCGGCGGGGCGTCGGCCGGCCCGGCGGCGACGGTGGCGGCCCAGCGCCGCCGCCCCTCGCCGATGTGCTGCGCCAGGTCGAACAGCGTCCACTCGGGGCAGGTCGGCACCTGCGCGTCGAGGTCGGGGGCGGCGGCGACGGCGGCGCGGAAGGCGTCCGAGCGTTCGCCGATCAGCCGCAGCAGGGCCGGGAAGTCGAGAATGGTGTCCACGCGGGTTGTCTATCACCCCACCGCGGGGGCGGGGCAACCGAATTTCCGCACGCCGCAAGCCCTGCGGGCGCGTGCGGCGGCGCGCGCGGGGCGCGAGGCCCCGCCCCGGGGCCGGCCGGCCCGGCCGACCGGGGAAGGGGCGGTGGCGCCCCGCGCGCGCCCGGGGGCCGCGCCCGAAGAGGGGGACGGCGCTCAAGCGGTCGAGCGGTCAGGGATTCAAGCGGTCAGGGGCTCAGGCGGTCAGGGGCTCAGGCGGTCAGGCGCACGTTGCGCCGGTGCTCCGTCATCCCGGTGACCAGCTGGTCACGGATGCGCGCCGGCACCTGGGGGGCGAACCGGGCCAGGTAGTGCGCCAGATGCGCCTGGTCGTCGACGAGGAACGGCAGGTCGAAGACGAGGAGCTTACGCACCGCCAGCAACGGCACCGGAGCGCGCAACGGCCGGAACGAGCGGTTCCACAGACCGCCCTCCTCGCACACCGGATGGAACTGACCGATCATCAGCCCCTGCTCGACGAACTCGTCCTTGGCCTTGCGCTGCAACTCGTCCAGCACCGTGGAATCGGCCCGGTCCAGCTGGGGCAGCACCAGCAGCACCGTCAGCAGCTCCCGGTCCGACTCCTCCGTCAGAGCACCCACCAACTGCTCGTACCAGGACCGCAGTTCACCCACCAGCGCGGGCAGGTCGGCCCCCGTGCCGCCGCCGTCACCGGCCGCGCCACCGGCGGCCACCGCGACGTGGAACAGACCACGGCGCAGCGAGGGCTGGGTGTAGGGGCACACCGGGCCGCTGCGCCCCAGGTCGGGGTGGGCGGTGGTGAGGAACTGCCGGCTCCAGGCGAGGATCTCGGCGACCTCGGGGTGGGCGTCGGCGGCCCCGGCGTCGATCTCGTCGGCGGCGAAGACCCGCAGGCCGGCCTCGGCGGCGGCGGGCGCGTTCACCGGGGCCCCCGCCACACCGGGGTCAGCTGCGGCCCGCCGGCGGGCAGGGCCAGGGCGTCGCCGAAGCGGGTGAAGCCGTTGCGGGCGCACAGGTGCGCACCGCCGGGGGAGCTGGTCTCGGCGTAGGCGGCCTGCCCGGCCGCGTCGACCTCGGCGAGCAGGGTCCGCAGCAGGGCCGCGGCGGTCAGGTCGTGACGGCGCTCGGGGCGCACGCCGATGAACGCCAGGTAGTAGTGCGGGCGGTGGCGGGGGTGACGGCGCGCCTGCAGGCGGGTGATCGCCGCCAGCCGCAGCACGCTCTGCGGGTGGGCCGCCGCGTCCACGGCCTCGTCCAGCGCGCGGGCCGCGTCCTGGCCGTGGTGGTCGGGGTGCTCCCACACCCCCGGGGGCAGGAAGAGTAACGCCGCGTCCAGGTCCTCGGTGGTCAGCACCCCCCGGTGGGCCAGGCACTGGTCGACGTAGACGCGGAAGAACGCGGGCAGGACACGGGCCCGGTAGGTGGCGTCGGGGAAGGCCCAGCGGGTGAGCGGGTCGTCCTGGAACGCGGCGGCGAGCACCCGGGACAGGGCGGCCTCCTCGCCGGGCCGGGCGGCCCGCACGACGGGGTGCCCCTCGGGCCGGGCACTGGGGATCTCGGCCGGGCGGGCGGCGGGGGCGCCCGGCGGGACGGTGGCGGTGGTCAACGGACACGCTCCTCGGCAGACAAGCGGACAACGGGCGGGCGGTGGGGCAAGGCGCGGCCCGGCGGTGCGGGCACGCCGTGCCGCGCGTGCAGGGCGCGCGGCGGGTACACCGGTGCGGCGCGGCGGTGCGATCGGACACGGGCGGTGCCGCGCGGTACAGCTGTTCTCCGTGCGGTGGCGCTGTGCAACGGCGGCGGCGCTTGTGCAACGGCGACGGCGCCGTTGCGGCAGGACGGCGGCGCCCGCACGCAACGGCGCGGCACGCCACGCGGGTACGGCGACGCCGCCCCCGGTCAGCCCCCGGCGGCCAGCGCCGCCACCCGCGCGTGCAGCGCCGGCAGGAACTCCCGCGCCTCGGGCTTCATCAGCACGCTGCGCAGCACCCCCGCCGTAGCGGCGTCGGCGAGCGCACCGCGGTGGCGGCGCGTGAAATCGGCGGCGTCCACCCGCAGCAGACTCAGGTAGACCGGATCGTCCTCCGCCGCCATGCCCCGGCGCAGCACCCGCTCGCTGGCGGCGTCCACACCCGACATCGACAACGGCCCGTCCGGGGTGGCGAAGTAGGTGACGATGTCCAGCTGCGGCTCCTGGTACGCCGTCAGCCTCCCGTCCGCACCGACCAGGCGCGACCAGTCCAGCGCGCTGCGCCGCGCACCGGCCAGCACCGCGCCCAGCCCGTCGGGCGTCAGCGGCAGCAGCTGCAGGGTCAGCCACAGCGCCGCGGCCGAGGCACCGGCGCGCGAGCACTCCAGACTGATCTCCCCCAGGTGCAGTTCGGCGTCGGTGAAGTAGGTGTACGGCGAGTCGTGGGCGAAGTGGCGCCCGATCCCCGGGTCCGCGAACAGCACCGCCCCGCACCCGTAGGGCTGCAGGCCGTGCTTGTGCGGGTCGACGGTCACCGAGTCGCAGCCCGCCACCGCCCGCCACGGCGCCGGGTCCAGCTCCAGCTCCGCCGCCAGCGCGTCGTCGGCGGCCAGCAGCGCGAAGAACCCGCCGTAGGCCGCGTCCACGTGCACCCGCACCCCGTACCGGCGGGCCAGCGCCAGCACCTCGTGCACCGGATCGACCGCACCCGCCCCGGTGGTCCCGGCGGTGACGACCACGGTGCCCACCCGCCCGGTGCGCAGCACCTCCTCCAACGCGTCCACGTCCATCCGCCCGGCCGCGTCGGCCGCCACCGCGTGGCCCGCCACCCCCAGCACGTGACACATCCGGCTGTGCGTGTAGTGGGCCTGCTCGCTGTAGGCCACCCCGAGCCCCGGATGGCTCTGGCGGGCCACGTACAGCGCCTCCAGGTTGGCGATGGTGCCGCTGCTGGTGAGGTGGCCCACGTGCCGGGGCAGGCCGAACATGGCGGCGAGCTGCTCCACGCACTCGCGTTCCATGTCGTTGGTGGCCGGCCCACCCTCGTAGGCGTGGTTGTTGGGGTTGAACCGCATCGCCGTCAGATAGCCCACGACCGCCGCCGGGTGCGGCGGCTTGACCATCTGCCCGGCGTAGCGCGGATGGAAGAACGGGTAGTTGTGCTCCAGGCGCTTGGCGAAGCGCTCGAACGCGACGGCGAAGTCCGCGTCCTCCACCTGGTGCGAGGGGTGCGGGCGGAAGGGCCCGAACCGCTCGCCCCACCGCTCGGCCACCTCGGCCGCCCTCGGCAGCCAGTACCGCAGGTCCACGCTCCGGCCCCTTCCCTTCGAGGGATCCTCCAGTGCTTCGCGAGCCACGGTGACCTGCGCCCGCAAGCCGGCCGCAACACCCGCAGCTCACCCGCACCCGCCCCGCCCCCGCCCGCACCCACCCCCCGTACCGGCCGGTAGGGCCAGCCCCTGCGCGGCCCGCCGCACACCCCCCACGCCTCAGCCGGACCCCAACCGCGCGCTAGGAACCGCTGCTGCAATCACCCCCTGGAAGACGGCGAAGACGGCCCCGGGGCGCCACCGGCCCGGACCGCACCCGCCCGGGCAGCGGGCGGACAGGCGAACGGGCCCCGGGCACCCGGCCGCCCCCCGGCAGCGAGCAGGAGGACACACCATGGTGACCAGACGCAGGATGATCGGCGCCGCCCTGGCGACCGGGGGAGGGGTCCTGCTCATGCGCACCACCGTGCGCCCGGCCGCCTCCGCCCAGACCGTCGCGGCCCGCACCCAGGACCAGGCCGACGCCCACACCCACGGCGCCACCCCCCAGGACGACCCCGGCCCCGACGCCGGACCGGCCCTCGCCCCCAAGTTCACCACCGCCATGCCCGTGCCCCCGCTGCTCACCCCGGTCTCCACCGCCGGCGGCACCGACACCTACACCATGACCATGCTGCGGGCCTCCGCCCGCATCCTGCCCGGCCTGCGCACCGACGTCCTCACCTACAACGGCTCCTTCCCCGGCCCCGTCATCCGCGCCCGCTCCGGACGCCCCGTCGTGGTGCGCCACACCAACCTCCTCGACGAGGGCGTCTCCGTCCACCTGCACGGCGCCCGGGTGCCCACCGACAGCGACGGCGACCCGATGAACCTCCTCGCCACCGGCCGCACCCGCACCTACACCTACCCCAACGACCAGGCCCACGCGAGCCTGTGGTTCCACGACCACGCCCACCACCTGGAGTCCGAACACGTCTACCGGGGCCTGGCCGGCTTCTACCTGCTCACCGACGAGACCGAACGCGCCCTGCCGCTGCCCTCCGGCCAGTACGACCTGCCCATCGCCCTGCGCGACGCCCGCTTCGACACCGACGGCAACCTCGTCTACCGCATGGACGACCCCTTCAACCGCACCACCATCCTCGCCAACGGCCGCCCCTGGCCCAAGGTCGACGTCGCCGCCCGCAAGTACCGCCTGCGCCTGCTCAACTCCTCCAACCTGCGCTTCTTCTCCCTGCGCCTGGCCGACGGCGGCCCCATCACCCAGATCGGCTCCGACGGCGGCCTGCTCGAACGCCCCCACCTGACCGACACCGTCGACCTGTCGCCCGGCGAACGCGCCGACGTCGTCATCGACTTCTCCCGCTACCCGGTGGGCAGCAGCATCGCCCTCACCAACACCCTGCCGCCCGGCCCCACCGAACACGTCGGCCAGGTCCTGCGCTTCGACATCACCCGCCCCGCCCACGACCCCAGCTCCGTCCCGGCCGTGCTGCGCACCCTGCCCGCCCTGCCGGCGCCCGCCCGCGAACGCACCGTGGTGCTGCAGGTCGACGAGGACGGGCGCGCCGAACCCCGCGGCCTGATCGACGGCAAGGTCTACGACCCGGCCCGCGTCGACGCCCGGGTGGCCCACGGCACCTCGGAGATCTGGACGGTCGTCAACGCCAACAAGGACGTCCCGCACAACTTCCACCTGCACCTGGTGCAGTTCCGCGTCCTGGCCCGCAACGGCGCCGCCCCCTCACCCGCGGAGGCCGGCCTCAAGGACACCGTGCGCCTGCTGCCCGGCGAGAGCGTGCGCCTGCAGGCCGTCTTCGACTCCTACCGCGGCCGCTACCCCTACCACTGCCACCTGCTCGACCACTCCGCGATGGGCATGATGGCCCAGATGGAGATCGCCTGACCCGGCCCCCGGCCCCCGGGCCCCGGCCGCCCGGGCCCCGGGCCGGCCCGCCCCCCGGGGCCCCGACCGCGCAACACGGCCGCGGCCCCGGCACCGACGTCGCCGCCTCAGGACACGTGGATCCCCTGACCCGGCGTCAGGATCCCCGCCGGATCCCACCGCCGCTTGGCCTCCACCACCCGCCCCCACAACCCGCCGTAGTGCCGCCGCCAGTCCGCCCCCGTCATCCCCGGCACCGCCCCGATCAGATACCGCTTCCCACCCAGCTCCACCGCCCGCTCGTACAACCGCCGGTTGCGCTCCAGCATCGCCCCCGTGTCCGCCCCCGGCCCCGGGAACGCCAACAGGTCGAAGTGCCAGCCCACCTCCTCCCGCGGCAACACCGCCAACGGCGCCCCCACCCGCGAACGCGCGTACGGGTAGAACAACAACAACCCCGCCCCCAGGTCCTGCGCCGACAGCACCCGCGCCGCCTCCTCCATGAACACCCGCGCCCGCGACGCCGGCAGGAACAGGCTCAGCCACGGCTTCGCCAGCCCCCACAACCCGGCCGCCCGCAGGTACCCCGCGAACGCGTCCACCCGGAACGCGTACTCCCGCCAGCTCTGCTCCACCACCTGCGTCTCACCCGCCACCGGACGCAGCCCCGCCAACAACGCCCCCGCATCCACCGGCCGCCCCGCGTCCGCGAACGCCACCAGCTCCGCCTTGTACCGCCACCGCGACCCGTCCGCGCTGCGCTGCACGTCACCCACCTGCAGGTCGAACCGCCCCTGCGCCATCACCCGCTCCTGGTCCGCCAGATACGCCCCCAGATCGTCGTAGAACAGCGAGAACACGTGCGCCCGCTCCCGCGCCGGCACCAGCCGCAGCTGCGCCCGCACGATGATCCCCACCTGCCCGCCACCGGCCAGCACCGCCTCGAACAGCTCCCGGTTCACCGCCCGCGAGGCCGTCACCAGCTCACCCGTGCCGGTCACCACGTCCACCGACTCCACCGTGTCCACCTGCAACCCGTACCGCTGCACCCCACCGCCGATCCCGCCCACGCTCAGCGTCCCCCCGACCGACAGGTGCAGGTAGTCCGTCAGACACGGCGGCATCCACCCCACCGCCAGCGCCGCGTCCGTCAGCTGCGCCCACGTCGCCCCGGCCTCCACCACGGCCCGCCCCGGGCCCACCGACACGATCCGCGACAGGCCGCGCGCGTCGACCGCGATCCCGCCGCGCGGGTTGGCCTGCCCGAAGCTGGAGTGCGACTCCAGCCCCGCCGCCCCGGCCGTCCCCGCGTCCCCGCTCTGCCCGTTGACCGCCACCGGGATCCCGTGACGGCGCGCGAACGCCACCACCCGCTGCACGTCGCGCACCGAGCCCGGCCGCAGCACCGCCCGCGGCCGCTGCGACACCAGGTGCCCGAAGTCCCCGGCGAACCGCTCCAGGCCCTCGCCGGACAGCGTCACCGACCCGTCCAGCACGGGCAGCCGCGCGACGTCGCCACCCTCCTCCACCGCCCAGGCCCCCCGGGCGGTGCTCCACCCGATCACCGCGGCCCCCGCACCCGCGAGCACCGCCCGCCGCGACAGTTGCGACCCGCTCATACCAGACTTCTCCGATCAGTCGTCAAATACGGATTGTTGTACCGCAATCACCCCGCAACCACCTACCACCCCGCCCGCCCCTGCGACCCCTGCCGCCCCTGCGGCCCGTGCCGCCCCTGCGGCCCGCACTGCTCCTGCGGCCCCTGCGGCCCCTGCCGCTCCTGCTGCTCCAGTGCGGCCAGCGCCTCCAGCGCCCGCCCCAGCACCTTCGCCCGGAACGGATGCCCCACCTCCAGCACCCCCGCCGCCGCCACCGCCTCCTCCAGCAGCGCCCGCCGCGCCGCCGGCCGCCCCGCCACCTGCGCCCACCCGCTCGCCTCCACCAACACGTGGGCGAGCTTGGAGCCGTACACCTGCGGGCTCACCCCGAACAGCACCCGGTACACCCACAGGCCCTCCCGCCCCCGCAGCACCCGCCCGTCGTGACTCAACAACCGCATCCGCGCCCTCAGCACCAGATCCCCGTGCACCGACACCCGCACAACCCCCTTCGTCCGCCCACCGCCCACCGCCTGCCGCCCGGGCGCAGCACGACACGCACGCACACCGGCCCCCCGTGGACGGGGTGGCCGGCGCGTGGCCGCAGGAGTGGATGCCGACGAGTCTGCGGCCGGCGCGCCCCCGGCGACAAGACACGATCCGCGTGCGCTGCGTCCTACCGAAACCCCCCGCGACCTGCCAGGATGGGACCCGGCACCCTCCCGCCGCCCCCGCACCGCACCGCACCGCCCTGCGCCGCCTCACCACCCTCCCGCGGCCGCCGGTTCGCTTGCGAGTGATCCGCGCACGTCCTTGCCGCGTAAAGAGGGTGAGGACATCCGAAGGCGATCGGAGCAGAGGAAAACCCGAGGGCCTGTAAAGCCGCTCGCCGAGAACTCGGTCAAGTCTCAGCGATTCGCCCGTGAGTGGACGAAGGTCACCGTCTGACTCGAAACCACGGGGCTTCGATGCGGAGTGGACGCTTCTTGCCCCTGGCGGGAGATTGCGCCGTCTGCGAGGCAGAGTCTCGTCTTACGTCGGCTCGGCGATCCGTTTCCTGTCTCCGGGCCGCTCCCGGCGACGCGCCGCCCTATCATCGCGGCAAGGTTGAGCGCGGCGTTCTCGTCCCGGTCGATGACCAGGCCGCAGCGCTCGCAGACGAACGTACGCACCCGAAGGGGCAGCTTGGATTTCACTGCCTGGCAGCCGGAGCACGTCTTGGAGCTGGGAAACCACCGGTCGGCCACTTCCAGCTGGCCGCCGTTCCATGCGGTCTTGTAGGAGAGCTGACGGCGGATCTCGCCGAACCCCGCGTCGGCCACCGCGCGGGCGAGCCTGTGGTTCTTGAGCATTCCGGCGACGTTGAGGTCTTCGACCACGATGGTGCCGTACTCGCGGGCCAACTCTGTGGTGAGCTTGTGGATCGCGTCCCGTCGTAGTGCGGCTACGCGGTGGTGGACCCGGTTGCGAGCGTCGTTGGCCTTGAGCCAGCGTTTGGAGGGCCGCTGGCCGGCAATGCGGTCGGGTCCGACGCGGCGGGCGACGGTGCGGGACAACCGGGCGAGCTTCCTGCAGGCGGCGTCGTAGTGCTTGGGATTCTCCATCGCGGGGCGGCCGTCGGAGAAGACGGCCAGGGTCCTGATTCCGAGGTCCACTCCGACCACCGCACCCGGACGGGACGGCTGATGGTTGCCCCGCTCGACCTCGACCGTGAAGGAAACGTGCCAGCGACCCGCGTACAGGCGCACCGTCGCGGACTTGAGCCTGGCGGTTCCGTTCGCGATGCGGCGATGCAGCTTGCGGGTGTTCTCGTGCGTCCTGAGGGTGCCGAGCACTGGCAGCGTGACGTGCCTGCGGTCGTCCTCCAGACGTATGGCTCCGGTCGTGAACCGGCAGGACTTCGCCGCCTTGTGCTTGGACTTGAAGTGAGGGAAACCCATCACAGGGCCTCTGCGTTTGCCCCTTCTCGAGTCGGACCAGTTCCTCAGGCCGGTGGCGAGCTGCTCCAGACCAGTGGCATACGCCTCCTTTGAGCACTCACGCCACCACGGTGCGGCGTCGTCCTTGGCCAGATTCCACGCCTTGCGCATCGAGTACATCGACCAGCCGAAGACCGGTGTCAGATCGTCCCCGGCGAGGCCGTATGACCGCTCTGCCTCTCGCTGGGAGAGGTTCGCCTTCACCTGCGCCAGGGCCCAGTTGAACGCCACGCGGGCCGCTCCGCAGTGCCGCAGAAGTTCGTGTGCCTGGCGCGGTGTCGGGTCGAGGGCGAATCGGTAGGCATGGGTGACGATCACGCGGCGCCCTCGCGGACGGCAGCTGCTGCCGTCCGCGAGGAGCGGCCGAGCGCGGTCCGCTTCCCGTACGGGCAGCCGCACACCGAGGTGAGCGTGTCGGTGATGTGGTTGCGGGTCGGGGCTCCGGCCGACTCGTTCTGATCGGGGACTGCGAGGCGTCGGCCCGTCACCTCCGGCACCACCGGGAGGTGTGCGGTGTCGAGCCTGACGAGAGACGGTCACGACGTTTCACGAGAACGACGATAGTGGCAGGGAGTCGACGACCATGACAGACCATCAGGCAGGGCGACCCTTGATGAACCGTCGGCTGCTGAGATCCCCCGCTCCGGCTGTGGCGGTTCGAATCCGCCCTCGCCCACCGCGCGTTCACCACCTCGCGCCGCCGCGTCCGCACCGCCGCGTCCGCGCCCCCTGGTGCCCGGGGCGCGCGGGGTGCTGGCTAGCCTGGTCGCATGTTCGTACTGGAGCTGACGTACACCGCCCCGCTGGAGCGCATCGACGCCGTCCTGCCGCAGCACGTGCAGTGGCTGCACGCGCACTACGAGGCGGGCACCTTCCTTGCCTCGGGCCGCAAGGTGCCGCGCGAGGGCGGGGTGATCATCGCCCTGGGCGAGGACCGCGCCGCGATCGAGGAACTCACCCGCACCGACCCGTTCTCCCGCGAGGGCCTGGTCGCGTACACCGTCACCGAGTTCCTCGCCACCACCACCGCCCCCGCCCTGGACGCCTTCCGCCAGCAGCTGCCGGCCTGACACCCGGGCCGCACCACCCGGGCCGCACGGCCCGGCACGCACGGCCCCGCACGGCCCCGCGCGGGTACGGACGGCCCCGCACGGGCCCTGCGGGGCTGCGTCCGCATGCCCGTCGACGCGCCGTCCGCGTCCCGTTCGCGTCCCGTTCGTGTCCCCGTCCCGCCCGCCGGGTACGGGGCACGGTCGCGTTCTGGCTACGATCGGTGAGCACGGGGCAAGGACGCGACCGGGAAGTTGGCGGGAGAAGACGGATGGCACACGCACGGGCCGGGCAGCCGGCGCAGCCGGAGGACCTGGTGGATGTGGCGCGGCTGGTGACGGCGTACTACGCGCTGCACCCCGACCCGCAGGAGGCCGCCCAGCGGGTGGCGTTCGGCACCTCCGGGCACCGCGGCTCCTCGCTGGACGCCGCGTTCAACGAGGACCACATCGCCGCGACCACGCAGGCGATCTGCGAGTACCGCACCCAACAGGGCATCGCCGGGCCGCTGTTCCTGGGCGCCGACACCCACGCTCTGTCCGAGCCGGCCAAGGTCACCGCGGTGGAGGTGCTGGCCGCCAACGGCGTGCACGTCCTGCTGGACGCCGCCGACGGCTACACGCCCACCCCCGCGGTCTCGCACGCGATCCTGGCCCACAACCGCCGCAGCCCCAAGGCGCTGGCCGACGGCATCGTGGTGACCCCCTCGCACAACCCGCCGCGCGACGGCGGCTTCAAGTACAACCCGCCCAGCGGCGGGCCGGCCGGCTCCGAGGCCACCGGCTGGATCCAGGACCGCGCCAACGAGCTGATCCGCGAGGGCCTGCGCGGCGTCAAGCGCGTCCCCTACGCGCGGGCGCTGGCCGCCGCGACCACCGGGCGCCACGACTTCCTGGGCACCTACGTCGAGGACCTGCCCGCCGTGCTGGACCTGGACGCGGTGCGCGCCGCGGGCCTGCGCATCGGCGCCGACCCGCTCGGCGGTGCCTCGGTGGACTACTGGGCGCGCATCGCCGAAACCCACCGCCTGGACCTCACCGTCGTCAACCCGGTCACCGACCCGACCTGGCGGTTCATGACGCTGGACTGGGACGGCAAGATCCGCATGGACTGCTCCTCGCCCGCCGCGATGGCCTCCCTCATCGGGCGCCGCGCCGAGTACGCCATCGCCACCGGCAACGACGCCGACGCCGACCGCCACGGCATCGTCACCCCCGACGGCGGCCTGATGAACCCCAACCACTACCTCGCGGTCGCCGTCGACTACCTCTACCGCCACCGCCAGGACTGGCCCGCCGACGCGGCCGTCGGCAAGACCCTGGTCTCCTCCTCGATGCTCGACCGCGTCGCCACCGACCTCAAGCGCGACCTGCTGGAGGTGCCGGTCGGCTTCAAGTGGTTCGTCGACGGCCTCCTGGAGGGCTCCATCGCCTTCGGCGGCGAGGAGTCGGCCGGCGCCTCCTTCCTGCGCCGCGACGGCGGCGTGTGGACCACCGACAAGGACGGCATCCTGCTGGCCCTGCTCGCCTCCGAGATCACCGCCGTCACCGGCGCCACCCCCAGCGCCTACTACCGCGAGCTGACCGCCCGCCACGGCGCCCCCTCCTACGCCCGCGTCGACGCCCCCGCCGACCGCGAGCAGAAGGCCCGCCTGGCCCGGCTGTCCCCGGAGCGCGTCAGCGCCGGCGAACTCGCCGGCGAGGCGATCACCGCCGTCCTGGCCGACGCCCCCGGCAACGGCGCGCCCATCGGCGGCATCAAGGTCTGCACCGACAACGCCTGGTTCGCGGCCCGCCCCTCCGGCACCGAGGACGTCTACAAGATCTACGCCGAGTCCTTCCTCGGCGACGACCACCTCGCCCGCGTCCAGGACGAGGCCCGCACCCTGGTCGGCGAGGTCCTCGGCGCCTGACCCGCACCGCGCGTTCCCCGCGGCGCACCGCGTCTCCTGCACCGCACCGCGCACCGCTTACCGCCCGTGCCCCGGACCGGACCCCCGGCCCGGGGCACGGGCGCACCCGGGCCCGTACGCCGGCCCCGGCCCCGGCCCCTACGCCGCTGCCGCGCCCGCCTCCGCCGGCGCCCCCGCCGCCGCGTCCCGCGTGGTCGCCGCCGCGACCCCCGCCGCCACCAGCGCCAGCCCCGCCGCCGCCAACGGGAACCACCGCCCGCCCAGCACCGCGATCGCCCAACTGCCCGCCACACCCCCGGCCGCCGTCCCCAGGTACAGCGCACTGCTGTTCAACGAGATCAGCAGCGGCGCACTGCCCGGATCGATCGACGCCAACCGGTGCGGCAGCGCCACCGACACCGCCCACCCCGCCAACGGCACCACCACCGCGTACACCAGCGCCCCCGGCATGCTGCGCCCCAGCCACGGCAGGGCCGCGAACGTCGCCGCGGCCGCCGCCGAGCCGGCCAGCAGCACGCGGCGCACCCCGACCCGGTCCACCAGGCGCCCGCCCAGCCAGCTGCCCGCCACCGACATCACGCCCGCGGTCAGCAGCACCAGGCTCAGCCGCCCCGCGTCGCCGCCGGTGGCGCCCGCCACGGCGGTGGACAGGTAGATGTAGACGCACTGGAAGGCCAGGAAGAACACCAGGGTGGTGGCCGCGGCCCCGAGCACCCGGGGCCGGCCGAGCGGCGCCAGACGGTCGCGCAGCCCCACCGCGGCGCTCGGTGCGGGCAGCTCGCGCAGCAGCAGCGCGATCCCGGCCAGCGCGGCCGCGCCCAGGGCGGTGACCAGCCACATCGTCAGCCGCCAGTCGGTGCGCCCCACCCAGGTGCCCAGCGGCACGCCCAGCGCGGTGGCCACCGTCATCCCGCCCAGGACGGTCGCCAGCGCCCGTCCGCGCCGTTCGGGGGCGACCAGGGCGGTGGCCACGGCGTTGGCGGTGGGCGTGTACAGCGCGGCACCGGCCGCGGCCAACACCCGGGTGGCCAGGAGCAGGTCGTAGGTGGGGGCGAGCGCGCTGAGGGCGTTGGCCGCGCCGAACACGGTGAGTCCGGTCAGCAGCAGGCGCCGGCGCGGCCAGCGGGCGGTGAGTGTGGCCAGGACCGGGGCGAGCAGGGCGTAGCCGAGGGCGAAGACGGTGACCAGCTGGCCGGCGGCGGGCACCGACACGCCGAGGTCGGCGGCCACCGGGGCGAGGATGCCGGCCACCACCATCGAGTCGGTGCCGACGGCGAAGGTGCCGAGGGCGAGCAGGAGCAGGCGTACGGGCACGGAAGGAACTCCCCGGATCGTTTGATCACCATGCAACAGTTTGATGCTCGTCAAACAATCAGGGACGGGTGGATGATTGTCAAACCATCGCCACCCGCCGGCCACCGCCCGCCACCGCCCCGTGAGGACCACCGCCATGCCCGACGACGAGCGGCTGCCCCAGCCCGACACCGCCGACATCGACCTCGTCACGGTCCTGCACGCCCTCGGCGACCCCGTCCGCATGACCCTGCTGCTCAGCTACGCCGACGGCGCCGAACACTCCTGCGCCCCCCGCGACCTCGGCCTCGAACACCTCCACAAGTCGACCGTCTCCCACCACATGCGCGTCCTGCGCGAAGCCGGCGTCACCACCACCCGCGTCGCCGGGCGCAACCGCTTCGTCAGCCTGCGCCGCACCGACCTCGACACCCGCTTCCCAGGCCTCCTCGACGCCCTCCTCGCCGCCACCCCGCGCGCCTGAGCGCGCCACCCGCCTGAGCGCGCCGCCGGCCTGAGCGCGCCGCCCGCCCGAGCGCGCCGTCCGACGCCGCCTCGGCCCCGGCCGGCCGCCGCCCTGGCAGGATGGCGCCATGGAACACGTGCTGGGCATCGGCGGCTACTTCCTGCGCGCCGCAGACCCCTCCGCCCTCAACGCCTGGTACCGCGACTGCCTGGGTCTGGACACCGACGAACACGGCCTGTGGCACCAGGAGGCGGGCCCCACCGTGCTGGCCACCTTCGACGCGGGCACCGACTACTTCGGCTCCCGCGCCCAGCAGACCATGCTCAACTTCCGCGTCCGCGACCTCGACGCCATGCTCGCCCAACTGCGCGCCAAGGGCGCCGACGTCGCCGACGACATCCAGGACATGGACGGCATCGGCCGCTTCGCCTGGGTCACCGACCCCGAGGGCAACCGCATCGAACTCTGGCAACCCGCCTGACCACCCCCGCAGCCGCATCGAGGCGCGCACGCCGGGCCGCGCCGGAGCGGCGATCGCCCTGCGACGCCGATCGCCATCGCGAGCGGGCTCCCGCCCCCGGGGGCCGCTTCCGTAACTGTGGCAGCCTGCGGGCATGTCGGAGCTTCGAGAGCACGCAGGCCGTCACTACGCCGTCCGGTTCCACTACGCCCTGCCGGACGACGCCTGGTGCGTGGAACTGAGCGAGGCCGTGCCCGCGCCGGCCTTGTGGGCCGGGATCCCCGGCGCCGAGACCCACCTGCCCGGGGCCGCCTTCCTGGTGGCCGTCATACCCGACGAGGATCCCTACCTGGAGCCGACGGTCCACGTGCACGGCCATGACGAGCACGTCATCCCGTACGAGGTCATGCGCTGGTTCATGGACCTGGTCGCCGAGCAGGTGGCCCGCTGCCGCACCGCACTGACGCAAGGCACTCCCGACCCGGTGCAATGATCCCGGCGTGACCGGCGTGACCGGCGTGACCGGCGTGACCGGCGTGACCGGTCTGACTGGTGCGACCGGCGACGGCGGGGTCCGGGCCCGCGCCGAGCACGTCCCTCCCCGGCCTCCTCCCGGCCGGGGAGTGCGCCCCGGCAGCCGGCCGGCCGTGCACTGATCCCCTGGAAGGCCGATGACGGACGGCTCCAGGGCGGCGGGGGAGCGGGAAGTCGGCGGGGCCGACTTCCCGTGCCGCAGGTGTCGGCGGGCGGCTGGGCATCGAGCGAGTGGTGGTCCTGCCGGACCGGCAGCGGCCCCGGCCCCGGGGGAGTCGCCGGGTGAGGGGGCGTCAGGCCTGCTTCTCGGCCAGGGTGTGGGCGACCAGGGCGTTGGCGTGGCCGTGGCCGAGGCCGTGCTCGGACTTGAGCCAGGCGACGAGCTCCATGTGCTTGGTGAGCGGGGAGGTGCGGACGAGGTCCTGCCAGTAGGCGATCGGCCGGCCGTACTTCTTCTCGATCGAGGGGAAGTAGCTGGCGGGGCCCTTCACGGTGTTGGTCATGATCAGATGGTCCCATCGGTGTCGAGCGAGAAGATCTCCGCGGTGGCGGCGTTCCACAGATAGGACCGGGACACCGACCGGAACTCATCGCCCCCGCGGTGTGGCCTGAGTCACACCCGACCGGAGTCCGTACGGCCGGCCCCGGCGGCCTTGACCTCAAGGGCGCTTGATCTCCTACGGTCGGGTACGTGATCTTCACCGAGACAGAACGCGCCTACCTCACCGCCCAGCCACTGGCCCGCCTGGCCACCACCGGCCCCGACGGCGGCCCCCAGGTCCGCCCGGTGGGCTTCCGCCTCAACGCCGACGGAACCATCGACATCGGCGGGCCCGCGATGGCCCGCAGCCGCAAGTACCGCAACGCCCAGGCCCGCCCCGAAGTCTCCGTCCTGGTGGACGACCTCGCCCCCGCCGACGACCCGGTCGCGCCCGGCTGGGGCCGCGGCGTCGAGATCCGGGGCCACGCCGAGACCCTCACCGTCGACGTGCCCCCCGTGGCACCCGACCACTTCAGCCACGACATCCTGCGCATCCACCCTCGACGGGTCATCACCTGGAACCTTCAGGCCCGCGGCAGCACCACCCGCACCGTCGACTGACCCGCGCGAGGACCGCGCGAGGACCGCCCCTTCAAGGCCTCGTCCCCGCACCGGCGCCGTCCGTCCGCACCGCTGCGTAGGGTGCGGGGCATGACCGGGGCCTTCGACATCCACACCCGCCTGCCCGCAGCGCTGACCGACCGCGCCCAGACCGGGCGGTTCATCGCCGACTTCGCGGCCTCCTGGCACCAGCCCCTGCGGCCAGGGGACGGCTGGAGCGCCGAGCAGCTCGCGGCCTGCGAGCACCGCCTGGGCCTGGCCCTGCCGGCCGCCCTGCGCGAGACGTACCTGCTCCTGGGCCGGCGCAGCGACCTCACCGCCAACCACGACACACTGCTGCGCCCCGACGAGCTGCACGTCCTCGCCCCGGCACCGTGATCCGCACGGACCTCGCCGACACGACGCGCGAGCGGTGGGAGCCCTGGGAGCCGAGCCTGACCGTGGCCTGCATCGCCATGGTGATGACCGAGACGGTGCTGTTCGACGGCGGCTTCACCGACTTCCTGGAGGCCGACGCCGAGGAGACCGGCCTGACGCAGCGGTTCCGGGAACTCCCGGCCGTGGGACGCGGCGCGCGCTGGTTCGCCGACGACGACGTCCTGATCCGCGCACTCGACGGCCACGGCCTCAACGCCCGAGCCCGAACGCAGCCAGCTCTGGAACGGCTGCGCACCGCGGTGCCCGGAGACCGGCTCGACGGGTGATCACGCTGCCCAGGGCCCCTCGGGAGTGGGAAGTCGACGGGGCCGACTTCCCGTGTCGCGTCGGCCGCGCCCCGGCCCGGCCGCCCGTCACCCGTTCGAGTCGTAGCGGCTGCGCCGCGCATCCGGGCTTTGTAGCGTCGGGCCCGTGAAGATCATTGCGAGCGTACGCGCGGCCGGTACCGCCGCCCTCGTCGGCGCGGTCCTGACGGCCGGCACCGGGACCGCGGTGGCCACCGGCGCCGTCGCGGCCACCTCGGTGCCCTTCTACGCCCAACAGCTCAACAACGACTGCGAGGCGACGGCCCTGCGCATGGTCCTGGCCGCACGCGGCGTGAAGACCGAAGACCAGGACGTCCTGGACAAGATCGGCGTCGACCGGGACCACCCCGAGTTCGGGCACTCCGGCCCGCGCTCCGGCGACCCGAACGTGGCCTTCGTCGGCGACCCGGACGGCTCCGAGGTCGACGGGACCGGCTTCGGCGTGTACGCCCCGCCGGTGGCGAACGCCGCCCGCGCCTACGGGCTCACCGTGGACCAGTCCGGTTCGGGCATCGCGGTCCAGACGCTCAAGGACGCCCTGGCGGCCGGGCACCCCGCCATCGTCTGGGTCGACTACCTGTGGCGCCACCTCAGGTCGACCACCTACACCGCCTACGACGACGTCAAGGTCCTGTACGCCGGACCGGCCGAACACGCCGTCGTCGTCACCGGGTTCGGCAACGGGACGGTGTCGATCAACGACCCCGCCCGCGGCCGCACGACCGTCTCCGAGCGGGACTTCGAGAACGGCTACGCCACCTACGGCCGGATGGCCGTCGTCGTCGACTGACGAACGGCCCGGACTCCGGCCCGGAAACCCGGTTGACCTGTGGTGAATGACGAGGGCGTGATCTCCGAGGAACGCGCCGTCGAGCTCGTCGAGTCGCTGTTGGCCGACGAGCGGCCGACATGGGCGGGGCCGCTCTCCGAGCCGGTCGTCTGCGAGATGGAGGAGCACGCGGTCGGCTGGCTCGTCCTCTGGAACTCGGCCCAGTACGCGCGCACCCGCGATCCGCGCGACAGCCTGGCCGGCAGCGGCCCCTACCTGGTGGACCGGCACGACGGCAGCATCCACCACGTCCCGGCCACCGCGATGGGCGGGGGCTGGGAGGAGCTCTACCTCCGGCAGCTCCGAGGGGCAACGCCGTCCGACCCGCTGGTCATCGCTCTCCAGGAGCTCCTGCGTTCCTCCGGACCGACAGCGGCCATGCGCCACCTCCGCCGCCAGGCACCGCTACTCGGACTGCAGGACGTCCGGGCGTTCGTGCCGGCGGTGTCGCGCGGGGTGCCGCCTTCGGACGCGCTGGTGCGCCTCACGTGGCAGCGTGAGGCCGGCTCGCTCCCGGACATCGAGACCCTCACCGGCCCGGCCGGTTGACGACCGCGGCGGGATGACAGCGCTTGCCGTGCGTCGATCGCGCGTGTCCCCGGTCGAGGCCGTGGCCGCACGGGCGGCATGACGACCGCCCGAAAGGTCCGTGCCGCGTAACCGGCCCGGACGGATCCGGGCCGGCCTCCCGCGCCGGCACCGTGAGCAGAACACCAGGACCGCCATCGACGGGCTGTCCCCGCGAGTTCCGAAAGGTCGTCGCCTACCTCGACGGCCGGCTCCATCGCCGCTCACTACCGCCACCGGCAACACCATGAAGCACAAGGCGGGGAGCGGGAAGTCGGCGGGGCCGACTTCCCCTGCGGGCAGGGGGACGCAAACAGCGGGGCCGAACGCCGCTGCTGTGCGAGCTCCTACCGTTCTGCCGACGGAAGGACGGGGGAGCAGGAGCGGCCCGCGTCCAGGGCCCGGCCGCAGCGCGAGCACCAGTCGAAGAGGGCGGTGGTGAGTGCGGGGACTGCGGCCCGCAGGGCGGATTCGGCTCGGTCGAGACCCGCGCCGTCCCGTGCGAAGCAGCGCACGATCCAGGTGTCACGGAGTGTCCGCGGCGTCCACCAGCTGTAGAGCTCCAGGTGGAAGGCCCACCTGCCGTCGAACCACCACGTGTCGGCGGGGCCGGTCGCCTCCGGTACGCGAGGTGGCAGGTGTTCCTCGGCGACGCGCGGGGCCACTCCGAGGCCGGTGGTGGTCCGCAGGACGAGGTGCGGCCACCGGTACACGCTCGCCAACAGGGCGTCGGCCTCCAGCCGCTGCTCGACGCTGCTGTTGAGCACCCTGTGCGCCGACCCCGGCACCGGTATCGCGGTGCGGCCGTCCGCGAGGACGTCCACCCGGACGGTCCCGGGGCCGTCGAGGATTCCGGGGAAGGCCCAGCCGTGGGACGTCCAGTGGGCGGACGGAACCCCGTCCAGACCGTACTCGTCGGGGTTGCCGCCCCGCGCTGAGTAGAACAGGCCGCCGTAGCGTTCCTCGAACCGGACCATCGCGTCCACGATCGAGGTCTCCGCGGGATGTTCGAAGCCGGCGTCGTCGACGGTCGTCGTCTCCTGCCTGATCCGGTCGGCAGACATCGGCGTATGCCGCCGTGCACGTGGCTCGAGGAAGCTGCGGAGCCGGGGCGACACAGTGGGGTCGTCAAGAATGTGTATGCCGCACAGGGTACGCCGCCCACGCCCAGTGAGTCCGTGGAATCGGCCGTCCAGGAGTGGGAAGTCGGCGAGGACGACTTCCCACGTCGAGCACCGGGAGTTGTTCGGGCTACGCGTCGAACTCGCCCGCGCGGACGGCGGAAACGAAGGACTGCCAGGCGGAGGAGTGGAAGAGGAGGGCGGGGCCCTCGGGGTCCTTGGAGTCCCGGACGGGCATCACGCCGGGGAAGCCGTCGGCGACTTCGATGCACTGGCCGCCGCCACTGCTGTGCGAGCTCTTCCTCCAGCAGGCGCCAGTCAGTTCGACATCCATTCGAGCTTCCTCCGTACCGAGCGGATCATGGCGAGTGAGTCGGCCTGGTTCATGGCCTCGACCACAAGCCGATCGTAGCTCCTGTCCAACTCCCTGGTCAGCGGAGAATTCCGCTCGATGTATCCACGGTGCTCAGTTTCCAGATATGTAAGCATTTTTTGATTCGGCATGGTAAGAAGCGTCACTGGACGAATGAACGGCCGGTTCTCGCCCAAGGAGAACGGGGCGATCTGGATGACGACGTTCGGCCGGGCGGCATACTCTGCGAGGTGGTTCAGCTGCTCCACCATGACCTCCTGGCCGCCGATGACGCGGCTGAGGCAGCTCTCGTCGAGTACCGCGTGCAGGAACGGTGGTGGTGTGCGGTCGAGGATCTGTTGCCGGGATACTCGGAACTGCACGCGTTCCTCGGCCTGTTCCGGAGTTGTGCTGCCTTGCCGCACATATCCGGCCTCGATTGCGGCCGCATAGGCTCGGGTCTGTAGAAGTCCGGGGATGACGCTGATCTCGAAGAGCTTGATCTGCTCCGCGCGCGTCTCGTAGTTGGCGTACTCCGGAAAGCCCTCCAACAACGCCGTGTGCTTGAGCTGCCAGTACATCAGGACCAGCGTGCCGCCGGTCTTCAGCTCCTGGTCGGCGAGTTCCGCCAGCTTCAGGCTCGGCGGCCGCTGCGCAAGTTCGACGTAGGAGAGGTGGGAGGCGGTGCAGTCCACCTTCTTCGACAGCTGGAGCTGGGTGAGCCCAGCGGCCTCTCGCGACCTGCGGAGTTGGACTCCGAAGGCAGCCCACGGGGATGACGTCGGGTCGATGGTCTTCTTGTTCATGGCAACCCCCAACTCGCGGCCGGCCCACCGGCAAGTCGCATTTCACTTCCGATGCTAGGCGACCCAGGGCCACCATGTGCACGAAACGTGAAAGAACGATCGCGGAGGGTTCCGTCCTCATGGCTCATGACCAAGCGCCCGAGCTCCACGGCTACGGGGTCCGGTGGGACCCCGAGGGGCGGTGCTACCGGGTGCGCAACGAGCGGGTGGGGGAGTGGCTGCGCCAACCCTCCGGGGAGCTCAGCGGGTTCACGTCCTTCGACGCGGCGTTCAGCGCGTGGCGGCAGTTCGAGCCGCCGCGCCCCCTGGGGGCGTGATGGGATCCGCCCTGAACCGCGTGACCGCCGACCAGCGCCGCCAGGCCGCCGACGCCCTGGACGACCTGACCACCGTGCTCGCCCTGGGCGGGGTGACGCTGCCCTCCGTCGAGGTGGACTGGGAGTACGGGCACCGCACCGGCTGCTACCTGATCGGCCTCGGATCCGCCCGGGCGCCCGAGGTGCTGCGCATCGTCGACCTGCTCCGCAAGGGGCTGCGCTACGAGCGCCTGACGTATGACGACTGACGATCTCCTCGCCCTGAGGAAGGACCCCTGATACGCGATCCCCGTTGCTGACCGTGCCGGACGAGTGGGAGGGCACTACGGTGGCGGGGCAGGGCGGTGATGCGGTCGGTGGTGACGGTGCCGCCGTCGAGAACGAGGACGAGGACGGGGACGCGCGAGGACGAAACGGCACACGGGCGGCCCGGCGAGAAGGCCACCTGCGACGTGATCGGGCCCCCACCGCGTTAGACAGACATGCACCGCACAACCACGAAGAGCCCGGAGCCGGGCGGCGAACCGCTCGACTTCCGGGAGTTCGCCGCGGCACGGGGGCGCCACCTGGTCAGGACCGCCTTCCTGCTCACCGGCGGCGACGCACACCTCGCCGAGGACCTCGCCCAGGAGGCCCTCGGCAAGCTGTACGGCAAATGGCGCCGCATAGCGCGCCTGGACAACCCCGCCGGGTACGCCCAGACCGTCCTGGTGAACGCCTTCCTCTCCCACCGCCGCCGGCGCAGCAGCGCCGAGCACGTGACCGACACCTTCGCCGAAGCCGCCGTCAGCGACCCCGACCCCGCCCTGCGGGTCACCCTGCTGCGCGCGCTGGGCGAACTGCCCGCCCACGACCGGGCGGTCCTGGTCCTGCGCTTCTGGGAGGACCGCAGCGTCGAGGAGACCGCCGCGGCGCTGCGCATCAGCGTCAGCGCCGTGCGCTCGCGCAGCGCCCGGGCCCTGACCAGGCTGCGCGCCGTCCTGGGCGCCGAGCTGGACGACCTCGCCCGCTCCTGAGCACCCACCTGCTCCCGAGCGCCCGCTCCCGAGCACCCGCCCGCTCCTGACGAGCGGACCCCCGGGCCCGGACCGTCCGCCCGGGCACCCACCACCGACGAGGAAGCGGAGTACCGGCATGTCCCTTGACGCGCACGACGAACAGCTCGCCCGGATCCTCCGGGACGCGGCCGACCTGGCTCCGGACCCGCCCGGCGCGCTGCTGGCCGACGGCGCCGAGCGGCGCTGGCGCCGGGCCCGGCGCCGGAAGGCGGCGCTGGCCGGCAGCGCGGGCGTGGTGGCGCTGGCCGCCGTGGCCGCGGTGGCGCTGCGGCCCTGGGCGGCGCCGACCGACATCGCCCCCGCCGCGCCCGCCGGCGGCTGGCCCGAGCGGATCACCGCCGCGTTCATGGCGGACACCCTCACCGCGGTGCTGCCGCCCGGCCAGGTCACCGCCGCGGGCGGCAGCGGAAGCAACGACGGGCCGGTGCCGGGGCTGGCGCCGACGGCGCACCTGATCTACGACGACGGTCACGGCGCCGGGATGGTGACCCTGTCCGTGAACCGGGCCACCCTGCCGATCCGCGCCTCGACGTGGGGCACCGAGTGCCCCGACCCGGTCGAGGCGCCGACCGAGGCGTGCGAGCGGACGGTGCGCCCGGACGGCTCGATCGTGGTGGTCGCCAAGCTGAAGCCCGTCGAACCGATGAAGGTGCGCAAGTGGCAGGCGACCTACACCGGTGCGGACGGCCGGCAGGTGCAGATCTGGGAGGTCAACTCGACCAGCTTCGGTCCGCCGCTGAGCCGTGAGGAGCCGCCGCTGAGCGCCGACCAGCTCGTCGCGGCCGCCACCAGCAGCGCCTGGGACCCGCTCTTCGCCCAGCCCGGCAGCCCCGGCACGAGCCCGGCCGGCGCCGCCCAGGGCCGGACGCCGGAGCCCCAGGGCCCCGAACCGGAGCGCATCCTCGCCACCGTGGCGGGCGCGCTGCCGGCCGGCACGCGCACCGACAGCGGCGCGGCGCAGCACGTCCCGGGCCGGGCGCACGTCTCGGTCACGCTGGAGGGGCGCACCAGCATGCTGTCCGTCTCCGTGACGCCGGGCCCGGACACGGACGGCGGCGGGCGCGCGGGCTTCGAGGCGGATGCCGAGCCGGGGGCGCTGTCGCACACCGCCGACGGGTCGAGCGTGCTGGTGCGCGAGAGCGGTGCGACGAAGTCGGGCGGCGGGCCGACGGTGCTGTGGAGCGTGGAGGTGCGGCAGGCCGACGGGACGCGGGTGCGGGTGTCGCAGTGGAACGGCGCCGACGAGACCCAGATGACGCCCGGAAAACCGGCCCTGACGACCGATCAGCTCAAGGCCGTCGCCACCGCCCCCGGCTGGCGGCACTGAGGGCGCCGCGCCGGGCCCACCCGGGCCCGGCCGCGCGCCGGTGGACCGACCGTGCGCCGGCGACGGTGAACCGGGCCCCGGGCGGGGGGTGAACCCGCCCGCGCGGTGGGCACGTTCGCAGGAGAGGGGCGCGCAACGCGCCGCCGAACGGAAGGCCGAAGGAGCCACACCATGGGCATAGCACGTCGTGACCTTCTCAGGTGGAGCGCGGGAGTCGGCGGTGCGGCGGCCGTCGCCGGCCTCGGCGGCCTGGCCCTGCCCTCCACCGCCTGGGCCGGCGCCCGGACCACCCCGCGCGGGATGCCGACCGACAGCTGGATGCGCTACATCAAGGACGGCGTGCCCCTGCGCAGCCTCACGATCCCGGGCACCCACGACTCCTGCTGCGAGAACCCCAACTACGGCACCGAGTGGTCGCACACCCAGAACTGGGGCATCACCCAGCAGTTGCAGGAGGGCATCCGCTTCCTCGACATCCGCTGCAACGGCCTGCAGGGCGCGCCCAACGAGCTCGGGATCTACCACTCCAACGCCTACCAGTACATCCGGCTCCAGGACGTGCTCAACCAGTGCCGCTCCTTCCTGCAGGCGCACCCGTCCGAGACCGTCGTGATGCGGCTGAAGAACGAGAACGCCGGCGGCCAGGCGCTCGACGAGGTCGAGTTCCGCCGGCGGGTCAACTACTACTTCAACGAACTGGGCTTCCGCAGCCTGTTCCACTTCTACGGCTGGCCCACGATCGACGCCGCCCGCGGGAAGGTCGTGCTGCTCGCCGACTTCGCCAACGACTGGGGCCTGATCAACTGGTCCAGCAGTCAGAACAGTTACTTCGACACCCAGGACGTCTGGCAGATCGACGAGACCTTCCCGCTGGTCAAGAAGGGGAAGTACATCGTCGCCCAGTTCGACAAGGCCTTCCTGAACCCGGGCTCCTCGCAGATGTTCGTCAACTTCATCAGCTTCGCCAACGGCAACTGGCCCAAGAGCAACGCGCAGACCCTGATGGACCAGACCGTCTACCCGTACCTGAAGGCCCGCACCGAGCAGCGGGCCCGGTTCGGCATCGTCCCGATGGACTTCCCGGACTTCCACGTCAACGTGCTGCACATGCTGATCGACAAGAACTTCGTCTAGCACGCGCCGGCCCCCGGCGGGCCCGGCGGTGGTCCCCTCCGGGGGAGGGGGGCCGCCGTCTCTCCACGGGGAATTGGCGTTTCGTCACATTCCGGGAGTGGCGGCGGGTGCGGCGAACGCGGCGACGTCCGCCAGCGACGGGTGGTAGCCGTCGGTGGTGTCCACGCACAGCCGGGGCACCGGCAGTGACAGGGGCGCGAAGTCGTCCAGCAGGTTGCCCGGCCCCGGCGGGGCCTCCAGCAGGGCGCGGTCCGCGTGCGCGGACCGGCCCGCCTGCCCGGCCCGTGCCGCCAGGCGGGCCCGGACCCGTGCGCGGGCCAGCGCCGGATCCACCCGGCAGTGCACGATCCGCAGCTCGGTCAGGCCGGTCAGCGGTGCCAGTCCGGGGCGCCACAGCCGGTCCTGGAACGCCGCCTCCGCCACCGCGCTCACCCCCGCGCGCACCAGAACCCCCAGCGCGTCGAAGAACGCCGCCCGCACCACCTCGTCCGGGTTCGAGGCCGCGGTCCCGGCGTGCACCAGGCCCTCCTTCACCTCGTCGCGGCACAGCGCCGGGCAGCCGACGGCCCGCGCCAGCGCGTGCGCCAGCGTCGTCTTCCCGCTGCCCGGCCCACCGCTGACCACGATCAGCACCGCGTCCTCCACCTGCCGCCCGGACCCCGCCGAACCCTCGCCGAACCCTCGCCGAACCCCACCGTAGGCCCGCCGCGGGCAGGTCAGCCGGATGCGGGCCGCAGGCCGTCCAGGAGCAGACCGAGGGCGAACGCGAAGCGGTCGTGCCCGGTGCCGGAGACCAGCTCGGCGGCATGGCGCCGGGTGTGCGGGAACTGTTCGGCGGGCAGTGCGCCGAAGCGCTCCAGCAGCTCCTCGGGGCCGAGCACCCATTCCTGGTCCTCGTGCCGGCGCCGCTGCCGGACCATCGACTGCTCCAGGGCGTAGGCGCCGACGTAGAGGGACAGCGCGTCGCGGGCCCAGCCGGCCGTCCTCGGGTCGAGGCCGCCCGCCAGCAGGATCGCCAGGATCCCCTCGCCGACCCGCAGCGTCGCCAGGTTGGTCGGCACCACGGCCAGCGCGGCGCGCGAGACCCCGGGGTACGTCAGGTAGAGGTCGCGGATCTGGGTGTACACCCCGACCAGCTGCCCGCGCCAGGCGCCCGGGTCCGGCGCGGGGACCACGACCTCGGCGTAGAGCCGGCCGACCAGCAGGTCGTCGAGGTCGTCCTTGTTGACGATGTGCGCGTACAGCGAGGACGGGCCGGTGCCGAGCACGGCGGCGACCCGACGGACGGTCAGCGCGTCGTACCCCTCGGTGGCGACGACCTCCAGCGCGGCGTCGGTGATCCGTTCGACGGTGATCGGCCTCTTGCGCGCCGGCGCCGCGGGGGCTTGCTCCGCGGGCTGGGCGTGGCGGGCCGCGCGGCGTCGGCGGGGATCGTCGGACATGCCGACCACTGTAGCTTGACGCGATCTAAGTTCGTCAATTAGAACTTAGATCGTCCGAACGAACTAAGTTCGTCACGATGTCCGGGAGGCATGTGATGCGAGTTTCCGTCGTCGGAGCCGGCCTGGGGGGCCTGACCCTCGCGCAGGGTCTGCGCGGGGCCGGGATCGAGGCCGAGGTGTTCGAACGCGACCCCGGCATCGCCGCACGCTTCCAGGGCTACCGCCTCGTCCTGGACCCGACCGGCTTCCAGGCGCTGCGCGCCTGCCTGCCGACGCGCTGGCACGCGCTGCTGGACGAGATCGTCATGCCCGCCTCCGCCGAACAACTGGTCCTGGACCCCCAGCTGAACGAGATCGGCAGGCTCGGCGCGGGCCGCACCGGCATCGTGGTCGACCGGCAGGTGCTGCGCCACCTGCTGCTGACCGGCCTCACCGTGCACACCGACGCCGCGCTCACCGGCTACGACCTGGCGGCCGACGGCTGGGTCCGCGCCCGCTTCGCCCACCGCGACCCGGCCACCGCCGACCTGCTCGTCGGCGCGGACGGCATCACCTCCGCCGTCCGCGGGGTGCTGTCCCCGCAGACCGCCCCCACCGACACCGGCGTGCGCTTCGTCATCGGACGCACCCCGCTGACCGACGAGTTCACCGCCCTGTCCAAGGCCTACGGCTCGAAGATCACGGGCAACGGCGTCAGCCTGCTGCTCGGCGCGATGCGCTTCCGCACCCCGCCCAAGCAGGCCGCCGAGCAGCTGGCCCCCGACGTCACCCTGCCCGACATCGGCGACTACGTGCGCTGGGCCATGATCCTGCCGCCGACCACCGCACCGACCACCGCGCCTGACACCCCGTCGGAAGACCCGACCGCGCAGCACGCCGTGCTGTCCAGGACGGAGGGCTGGCACCCGCAGCTGCGCGCGCTCATCCGCCAGGCAGACCCGGACAACACCACACTGCTGTCCATCCGGGTGGTCGAACCCGGCGAACGCTGGGCACCCGGCCCCGTCACCCTGCTCGGCGACGCCGTCCACGCCACCTCCCCGACCGGCGGCAACGGCGCGAACACCGCCCTGCGCGACGCCGACCTGCTGCGCCGCCGCCTGACCGAGGCCGCCGAAGGCCGCCGGGACCTGCTCGACGCGGTCGCCGACTACGAGCGGCAGATGTTCGCGTACGGCGCCGAGGCCGTGCGCACCAGCCTGGAGAGGCTGCCCGCCTTCGCCCCCGACGCGAAGCTCCCCTGAGGCCGGTCCCGCTCGCGCGGACGTCAGGCCCGAGGCCGGTCCCGCTCGCGCGGACGTCAGGCCCGCGGCCCCAGGTGGGCGGAGCCGCAGCGCACTCCCCACGTGCCTTCGGGGGAGAGGACCTCGCCGGTCGCCCGGGTCACCGTCAGGACGCTCCTCATGCCGTCGAACAGGATCCGGTCGCCCGGCGCGAGGAACAGCGGGCTGCTCAGCGCGCAGTAGTAGCCGTCCGCCCTCCCGATGTCGTCGACCATCACGAACCGCGGGACCGGGGTCTCTCCATCCACAGCCAGGTGCATGCCCCGGATCGTGCCACAGGGGACGACGGACGCCGCGACCGGGGCACGGGACGTCAGGATCCGCCCACGGCGCGGTGCAGGCGCTCGGGGAGGGTGGGGTAGGGGCGGCAGTCCAGGACGGGCAGGTGGTGGGCGCGGGCCCGGGCGGCGAGCCAGTGCGAGTAGCGGGCGCTGACGGCCGCCCGGCGCTCCTGCGGGCCCGGGCCGGGTTCGCGCCGGGCGTAGTTGGCGCCGATCGCCGCCGGGTCGCCCTCGTGGAGGAACACCGCCCGCACCCGGCGGCCCGCTTCGGCGGCCTCGGCGCAGGCCCGGGCCGCGGCGGCCGGGGTGAGGTAGTCGCCCTCGACGACGGCCGGCACGTCCACGCTCAGACGGTTGCGCACCACGCCGAGCACGGCCTCCTCCAGGGCACGGGCGGTGGCGATCTGCCGGCGCAGCACCTCCTCGGCGCCCAGCGCCGCCTCCGGGTCCGGCCAGGCGTCGAAGAGGTGCAGGCCCGGGTGCTGCTCGGCGCTGGTGGCGGCGTGCAGGGCGGCGACGACGTCGTCGAACTCGACCACGAACGCGCCGAGTTCCCCGGCGATCCGGGCGGCCGCGCGGCTCTTGCCGACGCCGGAGGCCCCGCCGATCAGCAACACGTCCCAGGCCCTCGCGGTAGTTCGCACACGGGCACGCTACCGGCCCGCCCGCACCGGGCGGTAAGCGTTTTCGGGTGCCCCGGGGCTCTTCGGAGGTGAGGGGAGGCCGGTCGGGGCTCCCCGAGCCCGGCCCCCGGCGCCCGACAGCCGGACCAGGCCCGGTCCCGTCCGTCACCCGCGCCCACCCGGGCCCCCGGGCCGCCGCCGCGGCGCGGGTGACGGCCCACGGGCGGCACAGGAGCCGCGCGGGGTGCAGGGGCCGCGCGGGGTGGAGGAGCCGCGCGGGTCGGGTGCCTCAGACGCGATCGGGTTCGAAGTCGACAGCGGATTTCCCGTCCGGCCCGGCCGCGGCGGGCGGTCAGTCGTCGTCGGGCAGGGGGCGGCCCACCGCCCAGGGCAGGACGAACCAGAGCCCGGCGAAGATCAGCGCGACCACGCAGGCCATGGCCACGGCCACCGCCGTCCCCAGCACCACGTCCAGGACCAACAGCACCGCGCCGGTGAGCGCGCAGGCGAGCAGCAGCAGGCCCAGCTGGGCGATGTGGGCGGAGATCCGCACGATCCGCGCCTTGCCCGGGTGGTGGAACAGCCCGCGGTGCAGCGCCACCGGGGTGGCCAGCACGGCCGAGGCGATGACCGCCAGCAGCAGGGTGGTGACGTAGATGTCCTGCTGGGCGTCGGTCAGCTCGACGAAGCGCGGGGTGAAGGCGACCCCGAGCATGAACGCGAACACGATCTGCACACCGGTCTGCAGCACCCGCAGCTCCTGCATCAGCTCCACCAGCCGCCGGTCGGCCCGCACGGCCGGGCTCTCCTGCCCGGGCTGCGCCCCGGGGGAGGCCTGCGGCTCGGGGGAGGCCTGCGGCTCGGGCCGCGGGGCGGGGTCGGGCTGGGACGGCGGCGGGGTGCTGGTCATGCGTCACATTGTGGCGCCGGGGCCGGCGCCGTCGGCCCGCTGCCGGGGTGGGCACGAGGCCCGGCCCGCGGATGGCCCCGGCCTGCCGGCGGCCCGGCGCCCCGGCGGTGCCCCCGGGGCCGGACAGCCGGCGTTCCCGCGACTCACCGACAAGCAGGTTTGTCTTGACAAATTTTTTTGTCGGCTGGACCCTGGAGGGGTGCTGGACGTCGCCGTGATCGAAGAACCCGCCGCCGCCGAGGCCTCCCTGGACCCGATACGGTCCCGGATCCTCGCGGCCCTGGCCGAGCCCGGCTCGGCCGCCATGCTGGCCGGGCGCCTGGGACTGCCCCGGCAGAAGGTCAACTACCACCTGAAGGAACTGGAACGCCACGCCCTGGTCGAGCTGGTCGAGGAGCGGCGCAAGGGCAACGTCACCGAACGGGTGTACCGCGCCACCGCCGCCTCCTACGTGATCTCGCCCAGCGTCCTGGCTGCCGTCAGCCCCGACCCGGCCCGCTCGCCCGACCAGCTCTCCGCGCACTGGCTGCTGGCCCTGGGCTCGCGGCTGGTGCAGGAGGTCGGCGCCCTGCTGGGCGGCGCCTCCCGGGCCCGGCGGCGGGTCGCCACCTTCGGCATCGACGCCGAGGTGCGCTTCGCCTCCGCCGCCGACCGGGCCGCCTTCGCCGACGGACTCGCCCAGGCCGTGGCCGCCCTCGTCAGCCGCTACCACGACGAGTCCGCCCCGCAGGGCCGCACCCACCGGGTCGTCGTCGGGCTCCACCAGATCCCCGCGGCCCAGCCCGACAGCCCGTCGAACACCCGGCCCGACACCCCGCAGGACGGGGACGCCGCGCAGCAGGAGGACCAGCGATGACCCACCCGTTCGAGATCGAGCTGGAGACCACCCTGCCGGCGAGCCCGGAACAGGTCTGGGAGGCCATCGCCACCGGGCCCGGCATCGACTCCTGGTTCATGGGACGCAACGAGATCGACCCGCGCGAGGGCGGCACCGCCGTCATGGAGACCGGCGGCCACCGCGCGGAGGCGCTGATCATCGCCTACGAGCCCGGCAAGCGCCTGGCCACCCGCACCGCCACCGGCGACGACGGCCGCTTCATGGCCTTCGAGTACCTCGTCGAGGGCCGCGAGGGCGCCGCCACCGTGCTGCGCGTCGTCCACAGCGGCATGCTCGGCGACGACTGGCAGGACGAGTACGACGCGCTGCGCCGCGGCTGGCCCTTCCACCTGCACACGCTGCACGAGTACCTGGCGCACTTCCCCGGGCGCACCGCGCTGCCCGTCTTCGCCGTGGCGCCCACCCCCGGGCGGCCGGTGGAACAGGTGCGGGCGGCGCTGGCCGCGGCCCTGTCGCTGCCGCACCCGGCGGCCGTCGGCGCCCGGGTGCACGCCGAACCCGCCGGCCTGCCGGCACTGGACGGCGAGGTGGTCTGGGCGGACGACGAACGCTTCGGGGTCCGCACCGCCGACGGCCTCTACACCTTCCACCACGGCCCCGGCGTGGTGCTGATGTTCCACCACCTGTTCGCGCCGGACACCGGCCGGGCCGCCGAGGCCGCCTGGCAGCGCTGGCTGAACGACCTGCTCGGCTGACCGCGCGCCGAAACCCGCGCGCCGAAACCCGGGTGCCGAACCCGGGGCGCCGAAACCCACCCCCCACCACCCCGTACCGAGACGTCAAGGAACTCCGATGCGCACTCTGATCAGCACCGCCTTCATCTCCCTCGACGGCGTCGTTGAGGCCCCCGGTGGCGAGTCCGGCTACCGCAACGCCGGTTGGACCTTCAAGGACGTCGAGTTCGTCCCCGAGGCCTTCGAGATCAAGGGGCGGGAACAGGAGGAGGCCGCCGCGATGCTGCTGGGTCGGGTCAGCTACCAGGCCTTCAGCCCGGTGTGGCCGGACATGGCGGAGTTCGCCCGCTACCGGACGCTGCCGAAGTACGTCGTCTCCACCACCCTCACCGAGGACGACCTGGTCCCGAACTGGGGCGAGACCACGATCCTGCGCTCGGTCGAGGAGGTCGCGGCCCTGAAGGAGGGCGAGGGCGGCCCGATCATCGTCCACGGCAGCGCCGACCTCAACCACGCGCTGTCCGACGCCGGCCTGGTGGACCGCTACCACCTGCTCGTCTTCCCGCTGCTGCTCGGCGCCGGCAAGCGCCTGTTCAGCGCCACGGACAAGGACGCCCAGAAGCTGCGCCTGGTCGAGCACGCCGCCTACTCCAACGGCCTGCAGAAGCAGGTCTTCGACGTGGTCCGCTGAGCGCACCGCCGTCGCCGCCGGGCCGCCGGCAGCACCGTCACCGGGGGGAGTCGAAGCCCGCTCACCCTCCCGGGAAGCCTCCGGGGGAGGCCTGCGCCTGGGCCGTCTACACCTGGGCCGGCTACGCCGGGGAGGCTTGCGCCGGGGTGGCCTGTGCCGGGGTGGCCGCGGCGAGGCGGGTGATCTCGGCGGCGACGGCCCGCGGGTCGGCGGCGACGGTGACGCGGGCGACGCCGTCCAGGCCCGGGTGGGAGCCGACGCGCACCGAGTGGCGGGCGTTGCGCAGCAGGTCGAGGTCGTTGACGTCGTTGCCGAAGGCGTCGTACTCGTCGATGCCCAGCGAGGCCAGCGCCTCCCACTTGGTGGTGGTGCCGGGCGCGAAGTCGACGATGGCCTCGTCGAGGTGGTGGTTGACGGTCATGCCGAGCGCGCGTCCGGCCTCGGCGAGGGCCGCGAGGTCGGTGGCGTCGACGACGAGGAACTTCACCACCTCGGGCAGTTCGGCGAGTTCGACCCGGCGCGCCAGGCCGCCCTGGTCGACGCGGGCGCGGATCGGGTGGTCGGCCGGCCCGGTGTAGGCGTAGTCCCAGGGGCCGTCGGCGAGGTAGCCCGCCCGGTGGCGCTCGGCCTCGGCGAGGGGGAGCGGGGGTGCGGGGGCGCTCACGGGCGGCGGCGGGACCGGTCGGACGGGCCGTCGGCGGCCGGGAACTCCGCGCGCAGCCGGGTGCGGGTGCGCATCAGGATCCGGCCCAGCACGTTCCTCCCCGTCCCGGTGCGACCGCGCCCCCAGTAGTGGTCGGTGCCGGTGTCCTCGACGATCTCCTCGTCGCCGGTGGACAGCAGGACGGCCCGGATGTCGTCGTGGGTGCGGAACTTGGCCTCCACGGCGCGGCGCATCACGTCGTCCTTGACCCGCTCCCAGTCCCGGCGCAGCGGCCGGGACGGGTCCCGGCCCAGCTCGGCGGCGCGCAGCGCGGTGCGGGCCCGGCGCACGAGCTCGGCGTGGCGGGTGCCCGCGAACTTCTGGGCCTGGAAGTAGTGTTCCGAGGTCGGCCACAGCTGCCCGTCGAGTTCCAGGCCGTGCGCGGAGAAGTTGGAGAAGCAGCCGTAGGGCACGTCGTCCGCGCCGTAGAAGAAGATCGTCACCCGGGCCTCGAGGGTCGGCGGCCGGCACAGGGCGGCCGGCAGTGGTCGGTGGTGGGGCGTGCGCAGGGTTCCAGGCACCGGGCCGCACGCGCAAGCGGTTTCGCCCCGCCCGGCGCCGCCCCGCCGGCCGCACCCCCGCGCCCGGGCCCGCGCCGAAAACCCGGTGACCGCGAGGCCCCGGCGTCCCTACACTCGCCACTCGGACGAGCCGCAGCCCGCCCCGGACAGAGCCCGGGGCCGCGGCGCGCCCCCGTGACCCGCAGACGAGCAACCGAGAGGGAGGACCGGCCGTGCCGAAGCCGTACGCCGCCGCCCCCTCTCCCGCGTCGCGGTACGAGGTGATCCTGGTGTCCCCGCTGTTCCGGTGCCCGCTGCGCGGCCGGCACCGGGGCACGCCCACGACCGTCTGACACCCGCGAGCTCACACCCGCGAGCCGGGGAACCCGAGCCGCCCGCCACCCGGCGGCCGCCGCAGGATCCCGGCGCCCCGCCCAAGGGGCGTCCCCGGCACCATGTCTGACGAGCCGTCGGCCCCATCGCGCGCCCACCCACCCCGCGGATCACCTCCGAAAGGCACCGGGCCATGCGCACCGACCTCACCACCACGACCGGCACCACCACGACCGGCACCACCACGACCACCACGGCCGGCACCGCCGCGGCCGTCGCCGCCATCGCCGCCGTCCGCAACCTCGGCATCCTCGCCCACGTCGACGCCGGCAAGACCACCGTCACCGAACGGATCCTCTACCTCGCCGGCCTCACCCACAAGCGCGGCGAGGTCCACGAGGGCACCACCGTCACCGACTGCGACCCGCAGGAACGCGACCGCGGCATCACCATCTTCTCCGCCGCCGTCACCTGCGCCTGGGCCGGCCACCGGATCAACCTCATCGACACCCCCGGCCACGTCGACTTCGCCGACGAGGTCGAGCGCTCCCTGCGCGTCCTGGACGGCGCGATCGCCGTCTTCGACGCCGTCGCCGGCGTCGAACCGCAGAGCGAGTCGGTCTGGCGCCAGGCCGAACGCCACGGCGTGCCCAGGATCGCCTTCGTCAACAAGCTCGACCGCGCCGGCGCCGACCTCGACACCGCCCTCGCCTCCATCCGCGAACGCCTGCACCCGACCCCACTGGCCGTCCAACTGCCCATCGGCACCGAGGACTCCTTCACCGGCGTCGTCGACCTCGTCCACCTGCGCGCCCACACCTGGAACGACGAGGGCGCCCTCACCACCGGCCCCGTCCCCGCCGACCTCGCCGACCGCGCCGCCCGGCGCCGCCGCACCCTGGAGGAGACGGTCGCCGAACTGCACCCCACCGCCCTCGAGGAGTACTGCACCCACGCCACCCTGACCCCCGACACCCTCACCACCGCCCTGCGCGACCTCACCCGCACCGGCGAGGCCGTCGTGGTGCTGTGCGGCTCCGCCTACCGCAACCGCGGCATCGAACCCCTCCTGGACGCCGTCACCGCCTACCTGCCCTCCCCCCTGGACGCCCCACCCGTCCACGCCGCCGACACCAGCGGCCAACAGCGCACCGCCGACCCCCGACAGCCCCTCACCGCCCTGGCGTTCAAGGTGAACGCCGCCCCCACCGGGCGCCTCACCTACCTGCGCCTGTACGCGGGCACCCTCCGCAAGGGAGACACCGTGCTCGACACCGCCACCGGACGCACCGAACGCATCGCCCGCATCCTGCGCATCACCGCCGACCTCGCCACCGAGACCGACCACGCCCTGGCCGGCGACATCGTCGCCGTGATCGGCCCCAAGGCCGCCCGCGTCGGCGCCACCCTGTGCGCACCCGCACACCCGATCCTCCTGGAAGCCCCCGTCAGCGCCGAACCCGTCGTCACCGTCGCCGTCGAGGCCCGCCGCACCACCGACACCGACAAACTCGCCACCGCCCTGGCCCGCCTCGCCGAGGAGGACCCCTCGCTGCGCCTGCGCACCGACCCCGAGACCGGCCAGCGCACCCTGTCCGGCCTGGGCGAACTGCACCTGGAGGTCGCCGTGGAGAAGGTCCGCCGCGACAGCGGCGTCGACGCCGTCGTCGGCCGCCCGCAGGTCGCCCTGCGCGAACGCCTCGTCGAGGGGGTGACGGGCTTCGTCTACCGGCACGCCAAACAGGACGGCGGCGCCGGCCAGTTCGCGCACCTCGTCCTCGACGTCCACCCCCTGCCCGACGACACCACCGAAGGAGACCTGGTGTTCACCTCCACCGTCACCGGTGGCCGCGTCCCGCGCGAGTACGTGCACGCCGTCGAGGCCGGCTGCCGCGACGCCCTCACCGAGGGCCCGCTCGGCGGCCACCCCGTCACCGGCGTCGCCGTCACCCTCACCGACGGGGCCACCCACCCCAAGGACTCCTCCGAGCTCGCCTTCCGCACCGCCGGCCGCCTCGCCCTGCGCGAAGCCCTGCGCACCGGCCGCCTCCAGCTGCTCGAACCCCTCGCCCAGGTGGACGTCACCCTCCCCGAGGACGCGCTCGGCACCGTCCTCGGCGACCTCGCCGCCCGCCGCGGCCACGTCCAGGCCACCGCCGCCGGCACCGGCAGCCACGCCGGCACCGGCACCGGCACCGGCGCGGCCACCGTCACCGCGCTCGTCCCGCTCGCCGAACTCTTCGGCTACGCGACCCGCCTGCGCAGCCGCACCCAGGGCCGGGCCACCTTCACCACCCGCCCCGCCGGCTACACCCCGGCCCCGGCGCCCACCGCCTGAGCCGCGAACGGCCCGCCCCCGCCCACCCGCGGGGGCGGGCCCCCGCCGCCCGCCACCGCACCGCCGGCCGTCCGCCCGCCGTCCGCCCGCCGTCCGCCGGTCGTCCCCGCTGCGCCGCGCCGCCGCCCGCTGCCCGTAGGCTGGGCGGGCCGTCACCGGAACAGACCGTCACCAAAACGGACGAACAGGGCGCAACCGCCGGAAGGGCGGCGCACCACGGCACGGGCGGCAGCACACGACGGAGCGCGACGGAAGCGGGCAGGGGCATGCAGTTCGACGACCAGGGCGACCTCGACACCTCCCAGGTGGACGACCGGCGCGGGATCCCGGGCGGCAAGGTCGCCATCGGCGGCGGGGCCGTGGGCCTGGTGGTGGCCCTGCTGGCCATCCTGCTGGGCGTCGACCCCAAGCTGCTGGGCCTGTCCTCCGGCGGCGGCTCCACCACCTCCGCCGGCACCCGCACCACCGGCGAGGTGCAGCAGGCCTGCAAGAGCGGCGCGGACGCCAACAAGCGCCAGGACTGCCGGATCGTGGCGGTGACCAACAGCCTGCAGGACTTCTGGCGCACCGAGCTGCCGCGGCGCACCAACGCGGCCTACCGCGGCGCCGAGACGGTGCTGTTCACCGACCGGGTCTCCACCGCCTGCGGCCCGGCGACCTCGGCCGTCGGCCCGTTCTACTGCCCCGCCGACCGCAGGGCCTACGTCGACCTCGGCTTCTTCGACGAGCTCTCCAGCCGCTTCGGCGCCAAGGGCGGCCCGTTCGCCGAGTCCTACGTCGTCGCCCACGAGTACGGCCACCACATCCAGAACCTGCTGGGCACCACGCAGAAGGTCGGCGGCGACCGCCAGGGCGCCGACAGCGCCTCGGTGAAGCTGGAGCTGCAGGCCGACTGCTACGCCGGGGTGTGGGCACACCACGCCACCACCACCCCGCAGCCCTCCACCGGGCGGCCGCTGATCGCCGCCCTCACCGACCAGGACATCGCCCAGGGCCTGGACGCGGCCGCGGCCGTCGGCGACGACCGGATCCAGCGGCAGGCCACCGGCCGGGTCGACCCGGAGAGCTGGACGCACGGCTCCTCCGACCAGCGCAAGGCCTGGTTCACCACCGGCTACCGCACCGGCGACCTCGCCCGGTGCGACACCTTCGCCGCCCGGTAGCCGCCCGCCCCCGCCCCGGAGCCGTGGCGGCCCCGGAACCGCCCCCGCCCCGGAGCCGGTGCGGCCCCGCACCCGCCGCAGCCGCACCGGCCCTCCGTAGCCGAAGCAGCGGCGCGGGGCGCGGCGGCGCGCCCCTGTCAGATGTCAGGGACCGCGGCCGCCCCCGCGTTCCTAGGCTGCTGGTCACCGGCCCGACCACCCGTCAGGGCCGCCCACCAGCCAAGGGAGAACCACCCATGCGCAGGATCACCCACGCCGCCCTCGCCCTCGCCCTGGCGACCGCGGCCCTGACCACGCTCGGCGCGACCGGCGCCGACGCCGCCGACGGCTCCTGGGCGGGCTGCCCGTACGGCGCGGTCTGCGTGTACCCGCAGAACCAGGACCCGGCCTCCAGCCCGAGCGAGGTGTACTGGAGCTACGGCGCCCACAACCTGAGCAACCAGTACGGCAACCACTGGGTGCTGAACAACCAGTCCGGCGGTGCCCACGCGCACCTGTGCAAGAGCTCCGGCGGCGGCAACTGCGTCTACGACATCGCCGCCCAGAACGGCGTCTGGTACGACCTGGGCCCGATCAACTCGATCACCCTCGACCGTCCCTGACGCCACGTCACCGACCGGGGGGTGCCCGCCGCACGGGGGAGCGGCGGGCACCCCCCGTTCCCGCTTGACGTGCCCCTGACCTGCTGCGGCGGGCTGATCGAACTCTTGAAGGGCGCCCCGCGGCGCCGGCTCCGCCGCCTCACCGTTTGGAGGTTCCTCCAGGTTTCAACCCCCGGCCCAGCGTTCACAAAGATAACGAGTAGAGGCATATTTCGGCCTGCATGGATTTACTTATTGACGCCATACCTGCGCTCAGGTTTAACTCCCCACACCCCGCCGCAGAGCCGCGGCGACGTCAGGGAGAGGCACCCCCACATGAACGCCACGATGCGTCGCGCCGTCATCGCCACCACCGGCATATCGCTGGCCCTGTCCATGGCCGCCTGCGGCAAGGCCGGCGGCGACAAGAAGGACAGCGCCTCCGCCGGAGACGGCAAGTCCATCGGCCTGCTGCTGCCCGAGAACGCCTCCTCCACCCGCTACGAGTCCTTCGACCGCCCCTTCATCGAGGCCAAGGTCAAGGCGCTGTGCGCGGACTGCAAGGTGCTCTACAGCAACGCAGAGGGCAGCGCCGCCAAGCAGAAGCAGCAGTTCGACACCCTCATCACCCAGGGTGTGAAGGTGATCGTCCTGGACGCCTTCGACGCCAAGTCCACCCAGTCCTGGGTGCAGGAGGCCGCCGCCAAGGGCGTCAAGGTCGTCGCCTACGACCGCCTGGCCACCGGCCCCGTCGCCTCCTACGTCTCCTTCGACAACGAGAAGGTCGGCGAGCTCCAGGGCCAGGGCCTGCTGGACGCGCTCGGCGCCAAGGCCGCCGACTCCGACATCGTCATGATCAACGGCGACGAGGCCGACCCCAACGCCGCCCAGTTCAAGTCCGGCGCGCACAAGGTCCTCGACGGCAAGGTCCGCAAGGTCGTCTACGAGCAGTCCGGCGAGTGGAAGCCCACCGTCGCCGGCCAGAAGATCGGCGCCGCGATCACCCAGTTCGGCAAGACCGGCTTCCAGGCCGTCTACTCCGCCAACGACGGCATGGCCGGCGCCATCATCACCCAGCTCAAGTCCGCCGGCATCAGCGTCCCCGTCGGCGGCCAGGACGCCGGCCTCGACGCCGTCCAGCGCATCGTCGCCGGCGACCAGGCCTACACCATCTACAAGGCCTACAAGCCGCTCGCCGAGAACGCCGCCGAGCTCGCCGTCGACCTCCTCCAGGGCAAGGACGTCAAGGCCGTCGCGTCCTCCACCATCGACAGCGCCACCGACAAGGGCATCCCCGCCAAGCTGCTCGAGCCCAAGGTCGTCACCAAGGCGAACATCAACGACACCGTCATCGCCGACGGCCTCTACAAGGCCGCCGACATCTGCACCGCCGACTTCGCCGCCGCCTGCACCGCCGCCGGCATCAAGTAACCCGGCACCAGGGCCCGTCCGGCACATCCCGCCGGACGCACCGCCCGCCACCACGCCCGCCCGCGCGACGCGGCCACGGCGCTCCCCCCCCCCGCGGGGGGCGCCCCCCCGCCCGGGCCCCCCCCCCCCCCCCCCCCCCCCCCCCCCCCCCCCCCCCCACCCCCCCCCGGCGGGCCCCCCCCCGGGCCCCCGGCGGGGGGGGGGGGGGCCCCCCAGTGGGGGCCCCCCCCGGGGCG
>NZ_JBITCO010000035.1:0-74216 GCF_044453265.1 Kitasatospora sp. NPDC051705
TTCGGTCTGCCTTCCAGCAGGCCCTCCGGGCGCTTCGTTCTTTCGTGTTTCCAGCTTATCAGATGTTTTCCGCTCCGTTTTCCCGGAGTTTCATTCACCCGACTGGCTTTTTGCCTTTCGGCGCTCCCGAACTCTACCAGAGTTTTCCGGGCCGTTTTCCGCGGTCATTCCCGAATTCATATTCGAGAACTTCCGGCGGGGCCGTCCCGTGGGGCAACCCGGAGAACATTACGCACCGGGCTGCCCCACGTCAAACCGGGACCGGCCTGGCCCGCTCCTGCGGGGTGGCACCCCTCAGGAGCCGGCCCGGGCCAGGGACCAGGCCCTCACGGCATCAGACCTCGACGACGACCGGGAGGATCATCGGCCGGCGGCGGTAGTTGTCCGCCACCCACTTGCCGATGGTCCGGCGGACCAGCTGCTGGACCTGGCGCGGCTCCAGGACGCCGTCGCTCGCCGAGCGGTCCAGGGCCTCCTGGAGCTTGGCGACGACCGGCGCGAACGCGCTGTCCTCGATGCCGGAACCGCGGGCCTGGATGGTCGGGCCGCCCACGATCTTGCCGTTGGCCGAGTCGACCGCGACGAAGACCGAGATGAAGCCCTCCTCGCCGAGGATTCTGCGGTCCTTCAGCGAGGCCTCGGTGATGTCACCGACCGAGGCACCGTCCACGTAGACGTACCCGGCCTGCACCTTGCCGACGATGCGGGCGACGCCGCTCTCGAGGTCGACGCAGACGCCGTCCTCGGCGATGACCACGCGGTTGCGCGGCACACCGGTGGCGATGCCCAGGTCGGCGGCGGCGCGCAGGTGCCGCCACTCGCCGTGGACGGGCATCAGGTTGCGCGGCTTGCAGATGTTGAAGAAGTACAGCAGCTCGCCGGCCGAGGCGTGGCCCGAGACGTGCACCTTGGCGTTGCCCTTGTGCACGACCTTGGCGCCCCAGCGGGTCAGGCCGTTGATGACCCGGTAGACGGCGTTCTCGTTGCCCGGGATCAGCGAGGAGGCCAGGACGACGGTGTCGCCCTCGACGATGCGGATCTGGTGGTCGCGGTTGGCCATCCGGGACAGCGCGGCCATCGGCTCGCCCTGCGAGCCGGTACAGATCAGCACGACCTCCTTGTCCGGCAGGTCGTCCAGCTGCTTGACGTCGACGACCATGTTGCCGGGGACCTTGAGGTATCCGAGGTCGCGGGCGATGCCCATGTTGCGGACCATCGAGCGGCCGACGAAGGCGACCTTGCGCTTGTACTCGTGCGCGGCGTCCAGCACCTGCTGGATGCGGTGCACGTGGCTGGCGAAGGAGGCGACGATGATGCGCTTGTCGGCGTTGGCGAACACGTTCCGCAGCGCGGCCGAGATGTCCCGCTCGTGCGGGATGAAGCCGGGGACCTCGGCGTTGGTGGAGTCCACCAGCAGCAGGTCCATGCCCTCCTCCGCCAGCTTGGCGAAGGTCGGCAGGTCGGTGAGGCGGCCGTCGAGCGGCAGCTGGTCCATCTTGAAGTCGCCGGTGGCGACGACCATGCCCGCGGGGGTGCGGACCGCGACCGCGAGGGCGTCCGGGATGGAGTGGTTGACCGCGATGAACTCGCAGTCGAAGGGACCGATGCGCTCGCGCTGGCCCTCCTTCACCTCCAGCACGTACGGCCGGATGCGGTGCTCGGCGAGCTTGGCCTCGATCAGGGCGAGGGTCAGCTTCGAGCCGATCAGCGGGATGTCCGGGTTCTCCCGCAGGAGGAACGGTACGGCGCCGATGTGGTCCTCGTGGCCGTGGGTGAGGACGATGCCGTCGATCTTGTCGAGGCGGTCCCGGATGTAGCTGAAGTCCGGGAGGATCAGGTCCACACCGGGCTGCTCGTCCTCGGGGAAGAGGACGCCGCAGTCGACGATCAGGATGCGGTCCCCGTACTCGAAGACCGTCATGTTGCGGCCGATCTCGCCGAGGCCGCCGAGCGGAGTGATGCGGAGGGCGCCCTCCTTCAGGGCGGGGGGCGCGCCGAGTTCGGGATGCGGGTGACTCAAAAGACTCTCCTCACGACGCACGCCATATGTCCAGGGTCCTCCCCTGGAGACATATGGCGTGCGTTCTCAGTGTCGTTTTCCTACCGGGTCTGTGCTCTCGCGCCTTCGGTCCGGTCCAGCGGCGGGCCCGTGAGGGTCCGGCGAGCCGGGGCGCGCACGTCTGTGTCTGCTACAGGTGTACCCCGCCGGCGGCGAGATCCTTCGTCAATTGCGCGATCTCCTCGGGAGTCGCACCGACCAGGGGCAGCCGCAGCGGGCCGGCCGGGAGGCCCTGGAGCCCCAGTGCCGCCTTGGTGAGGATGACGCCCTGCGTGCGGAACATACCGCTGAACACCGGGAGCAGGCTCTGGTGGATCGCAGTGGCCTTGGCCACATCGCCGGACAGGTACGCGTCGATCATCGCACGCAGTTCGCCGGCCACCACGTGCCCGACGACGCTGACCACACCGGCGGCCCCGACGGAGAGCAGCGGCAGGTTGAGGACGTCGTCGCCGGAGTACCAGGCGAGGCCGGAACGGGCGATGGCCCAGGAGGCCGCGCCGAGGTCCCCCTTGGCGTCCTTGTTGGCGACGATCCGCGGGTGCTCGCCGAGGCGGACCAGCGTCTCGTGGGAGAGCGCGACGCCGCTGCGGCCCGGGATGTCGTAGAGCATGACCGGCAGGCCGGTGGCGTCGGCGATGTGCACGGTGTGCCGGTACAGGCCCTCCTGCGGGGGCTTGCTGTAGTACGGGGTGACGACCAGCAGGCCGTGGGCTCCGGCGGCCTCGGCCTGGCGGGCCAGTTCGGCGCTGTGGTGGGTGTCGTTGGTGCCGACGCCCGCGACCACGTGGGCACGGTCCCCGACCGCCTCCACCACGGCGCGGACGAGCTGGGCCTTCTCGGCGTCGCTGGTGGTCGGGGACTCACCGGTGGTGCCGTTGACGACGAGACCGTCGTTGCCGGAGTCGACGAGGTGCGTGGCGAGGCGCTGGGCGCCGTCGAGGTCGAGTCCGCCGTCGGCGGTGAACGGGGTGACCATCGCGGTCAGGACCCGGCCGAAGGGCGTCTGGGGGGTGGAGGTCGGAGCCATGCGTCCAAAGCTACTCGTAGGCGGTGGGGCGGTACCCACACCGGTCCAGGGTTCGGACATCGGGCAGGTGCCGTGAGCGGCCGAAACGGGCGGCGGCCGGACGGGGCCGGGCGGGGGGAACGGCGGAGGGGTGGGATCCCGGTGCTGCCCGCTCGGGGGTTCGGGCAGCACCGGGATCCGTGTTCACGAATGTAGGGAGCGGCCAGAAAAGCCGCAATCCAGACATGCCAGACACTCAGGCCATATGCCCATCGCCCCAGGTCAGGGGGCGACCCGGCCGTGCTTCTCGAAGGCCGCATGGGTGAGCGGCATCAGCCTCGCCCACTCCTGCTCCATCTGCTCGGCGACCATCTCGATCTCGCGCTGCGGGAAGGACGGCACCGCCGAGTTCTCCCGCTTGGTCCGCAGCGACAGGAAGTGCATCAGCGAGCGGGAGTTGCAGGTCGCGTACATCGAGGAGAACAGGCCGACCGGCAGCACCGCGCGGGCCACCTCGCGGGCCACGCCGGCCGCCAGCATCTCCCGGTAGCGGGCGTAGGACTCGCGGTACGCCGCCTCCATCGCCTCCGTGGTGGTGCGGTGCTGCTCCGGGGTGCCCTCGACGAACTCGTAGCGGCCCGGGCGGCCCTGCTGGACGAGCTTGCGCTCCTCCGCCGGGACGTAGAAGACCGGCTGCAGCTCGCGGTAGCGGCCGGACTCCTCGTTGTACGACCAGCCGCTGCGGTGCCGGTGGAACTCGCGGAACACGAAGATCGGCGCACTGATGAAGAAGGTCATCGAGTTGTGCTCGAAGGGCGTGCCGTGCCGGTCCCGCATCAGGAAGTTGATCAGGCCCGCGGACTTCTCCGGGTCCTCCCGCACCGCCTCCAGGGACTGCTCCCCCGCGGTCGAGACCCGGGCCGCCCAGATGACGTCCGAGTCGGCGGCGGCACTGCGGACCAGCTCCACCGTGACGTCGCTGCGGAAGCCGGGGACCGGCGCTTCGTCGCTCACGCGTTGCTCCTTGCGGGATCGGTGCTGTGCAGCCTGATGGCGTGCTGCATGGTCTTGCGGGCCCGCGGGGTGTCACCGGCGTCGGCGTACGCCACCGCGAGGCGGAACCAGACCCGCCAGTCGGCCGGCGAGGCCTCCGCCTCCGTCCGGCGCCGGGCGAACACCGCGTCGGCCGAGGCACGGTCGATCCGCCCGCCCCCGGTGCGCACCAGCTCGTCCACGGGCAGGCCGCCCTCGGCCTCGAGCTGCCGGGCGAGCAGCTCGCTGGCCCGGCCGAAGCGGACGGTCTGGCGCAGGAACCAGACGCCGATCACCGGGATCACGAAGGCGCACACCCCGATGCCGATGCCGAGCGGCTTGCCGGTGGCGACCAGCTGGACGCCCTCCCCCACGCAGATCAGGGCGACCAGCAGCAGCACGCCGGACAGGACGAAGAAGCCGGTACGGGAGGTCATGACGCGCTCCTGGGGATCGGCACGGTCACAGGTCCAGGAAGTGCTCGAGGCCGAAGGTCAGCCCCGGGTGGTCGACGACCTTGCGGACGCCCAGCAGGATGCCCGGCATGAAGCTGCTGTGGTGCAGCGAGTCGTGCCGGATGGTCAGCGTCTCACCGGTGTCGCCGAACATCACCTGCTGGTGCGCGAGCAGGCCGCGCAGCCGGACGGCGTGCACCGGCACCCCGTCCACGTCGGCGCCGCGGGCGCCGGGCAGGCCGTGGGTGGTCGGGTCCTGCTGGGGCGGCCGGCCGGCCTCGGCGCGGGCCGCGGCGATCAGCTGCGCGGTGCGGGTGGCGGTGCCGCTGGGGGCGTCGGCCTTGCGGTCGTGGTGCAGCTCGACCACCTCGACCGACTCGAAGTACCGGGCCGCCGTCTGGGCGAACTTCATGCCGAGGATCGCACCGATGGAGAAGTTCGGCGCGATCAGCAGACCGAGCTCCGGCGCCCCGGCCAGCAGGCCGCGGACGGTGTCGAGCCGCTCGTCGGTCCAGCCGGTCGTGCCGGTGACCACGTGGATGCCGTGGTTCAGGCAGTAGTCGAGGTTGCCCATCACCGAGTCCGGGTGGGTCAGCTCGACGGCGACCTGGGCACCGGCCTCGGTCAGCTCCTGCGGCTTCGACCCGCGGCCGAGGGTGGCGACCAGCTCCATGTCCGGAGCGGCCTCCACCGCCTTGACCGCCTCGGAGCCGATCCGTCCCCGGGCGCCGATCACGGCGACACGCAGCGTCATAGCGGTAGTCCTCTCACACCAGCAGGTCGGCGAGCTTGGCCGCCCGCCTGTCGTTGACCGGGCCGATCAGCGCCAGCGACGGCCGGTACGCGCCCAGCACATCACGGGCCACCTCGTGCACGTCGTCCAGGGTCACGGCCGCGATCCGGCCCAGCATCTCGTCCACCGACAGGTGGTGGCCGTAGCTGAGCTCGGCCTTGCCGATCCGGTTCATCAGCGAGCCGGTGTCCTCCATGCCGAGCACGGTGGAACCGGAGATCTGGCCGATCGCGCGCTGCAGCTCCTCCTCGGTGATGCCCTCGGCGACCACCTTCGCCAGCTCGGCGCGGCAGATCCGCAGCACCTCCTCGACCCGCTTGGGCTGGCAGCCGGCGTAGATGCCGAACAGGCCGCTGTCCGCGTAGGAGGAGGAGTACGAGTACACCGAGTAGGCGAGGCCGCGCTTCTCCCGGACCTCCTGGAACAGCCGGGAGCTCATCCCGCCGCCGAGGGCGGCGTTGAGCACGCCCATCGCCCAGCGGCGCTCGTCGTGCCGGGGCACCCCGGGCACGCCCAGCACCAGGTGGGCCTGCTCGGTGGAGCGGTTGAGCACCTCGACCTTGCCGGCCGTGCGCAGCGCCTTGACGCCGCGGCGGGCCTCGGCGGGGGCCGCCTCCGAGCGGGCCAGCACCGGCGCGAAGGCCTGCTCGACCTGCTTGACGACCTTGCGGTGGTCGAGGTTGCCGGCCGCCGAGACGACCAGGTTCTCGGGCCGGTAGCGGCGGTGGTAGAAGCCGGCGATCTGGTCCCGGGTGAGCGCCTTGATGGTCTCCTGGGTGCCGAGGATCGGGCGGCCGAGCGGGCCGCTGCCGTAGATCACCCTGGCGAAGAGGTCGTGCACGACGTCGCCCGGGTCGTCCTCGGCCATCGCCATCTCCTCGAGGATGACGCCGCGCTCGGCGTCGACGTCCTCGGGGCGGATCAGCGAGCCGGTGAGCATGTCGCAGACCACGTCGATGGCCAGCGGCAGGTCGGTGTCCAGGACCCGGGCGTAGTAGCAGGTGTTCTCCTTCGCGGTGAAGGCGTTCATCTCGCCGCCGACCGCGTCCAGGGCCGCCGAGATGTCCAGCGCGCTGCGCCGCTCGGTGCCCTTGAAGAGCAGGTGCTCCAGGTAGTGGGTGGCGCCGTTGAGCTGCGGGGTCTCGTCCCGCGAGCCGACGCCGACCCAGATGCCGAAGGTCGCGGAGCGCACCGTCGGCAGGGTTTCGGTGACGACCCGCAGGCCGCCGGGGAGGACGGTGCGGCGCACCGTGCCGGCGCCGTCGACGCCCTTGAGCAGGGTCCGGGTGGTGCCGGGGCGCTGCTTCGCCGCCGGGGCCTGAGCCACGGGGGGTACCTCCAGAGGAAACGCGCGCGGGAACGCGCGGACGAACGCGGGGGCAACAGGGTGCGGCCCGCACGCCGGGAGGCGTACGGGCCGCAAGGGGTCAGCTAGCGGCGCTTCACTCGGAAGCGGCCTCGCCGCCCTCCTCGCCCTCGATGACGGGGATCAGGGAGAGCTTGCCGCGCGGGTCGATCTCGGCGATCTCGACCTGCACCTTGGCGCCGACGCCGAGGACGTCCTCGACGTTCTCGACGCGCTTGCCGCCGGCCAGCTTGCGGATCTGCGAGATGTGCAGCAGGCCGTCCTTGCCCGGCATGAGCGAGACGAACGCGCCGAACGTCGTGGTCTTCACCACGGTGCCCAGGTAGCGCTCGCCGACCTCCGGCATGGTCGGGTTGGCGATCTGGTTGATCGTGGTGCGGGCGGCCTCGGCGGCCGGGCCGTCGGCGGCACCGATGTAGATGGTGCCGTCGTCCTCGATCGTGATCTCGGCGCCGGTGTCCTCCTGGATCTGGTTGATCATCTTGCCCTTGGGGCCGATGACCTCGCCGATCTTGTCCACCGGGATCTTGATGGTGATGATGCGCGGCGCGTTCGGGGACATCTCGTCCGGGGAGTCGATGGCCTCGTTCATCACGTCGAGGATGTGCAGGCGGGCGTCGCGGGCCTGCTTCAGCGCGGCGGCGAGCACCGACGCCGGGATGCCGTTGAGCTTGGTGTCCAGCTGCAGGGCGGTGATGAAGTTGCGGGTACCGGCGACCTTGAAGTCCATGTCGCCGTACGCGTCCTCGGCACCCAGGATGTCGGTCAGCGCGACGTAGTGGGTCTCACCGTCGATCTCCTGGGAGATCAGGCCCATGGCGATGCCGGCGACGGCGGCCTTCAGCGGCACACCGGCGTTCAGCAGCGACATGGTGGAGGCGCAGACCGAGCCCATCGAGGTGGACCCGTTGGAGCCGAGCGCCTCGGAGACCTGGCGGATGGCGTACGGGAACTCCTCGCGCGAGGGCAGGACGGGGATGATCGCCCGCTCCGCCAGCGCGCCGTGGCCGATCTCGCGGCGCTTGGGCGAGCCCACGCGGCCGGTCTCGCCGACCGAGTACGGCGGGAAGTTGTAGTTGTGCATGTAGCGGCGGCGCGTCTCCGGGGAGAGCGTGTCCAGCTGCTGCTCCATGCGCAGCATGTTCAGCGTGGTGACGCCCAGGATCTGGGTCTCGCCGCGCTCGAACAGGGCCGAGCCGTGCACGCGCGGGATGGCCTCGACCTCGGCGGCCAGGGTGCGGATGTCGGTGACACCGCGGCCGTCGATGCGGACCTTGTCCTTGATGACGCGCTCGCGGACGATCTTCTTGGTCAGCGCGTTGTAGGCGGCGCTGATCTCCTTCTCGCGGCCCTCGAACTCGGGGAGCAGCTTCTCGGCGGCCAGCGCCTTGACGCGGTCCAGCTCGTTGTTGCGCTCCTGCTTGCCCGGGATGGTCAGGGCCTGGGCGAGCTCGTCCTTGACGGCGGCGGTCAGCGCGGCGAGGACGTCGTCCTGGTAGTCCAGGAAGACCGGGAACTCGCCGGTCGGCTTGGCGGCCTGGGCGGCGAGCTGCGACTGGGCGGCGCAGAGGACCTTGATGAACGGCTTGGCGGCGTCGAGACCGGCCGCGACGACGTCCTCGGTCGGGGCCTCGGCACCGTCGCCGACCAGCTTGATGGTCTTGTCGGTGGCCTCGGCCTCGACCATCATGATCGCGACGTCGCCGTCCGGCAGGACGCGACCGGCGACGACCATGTCGAAGACGGCCGACTCCAGCTCGCTGTGGGTCGGGAAGGCCACCCACTGGCCCTTGATCAGCGCGACGCGGACGCCACCGATCGGGCCGGAGAACGGCAGGCCCGCCAGCTGGGTGGAGGCGGAGGCGGCGTTGATCGCGACCACGTCGTACAGGTGGTCGGGGTTGAGCGCCATCACGGTGACGACGACCTGGACCTCGTTGCGCAGGCCCTTGACGAAGGACGGACGCAGCGGGCGGTCGATCAGGCGGCAGGTGAGGATCGCGTCCTCGGAGGGCCGGCCCTCGCGACGGAAGAACGAGCCGGGGATGCGGCCCGCGGCGTACATCCGCTCCTCGACGTCCACGGTCAGCGGGAAGAAGTCGAAGTGCTCCTTCGGCTGCTTGGACGCGCTGGTGGCCGACAGCACCATGGTGTCGTCGTCCAGGTAGGCCACGGCGGAGCCGGCGGCCTGACGGGCCAGGCGGCCGGTCTCGAAGCGGATGGTACGGGTGCCGAAGGAGCCGTTGTCGATCACGGCCTCGGCGTAGAACACGTTCTCTTCCACCTGGAAGATCTCCTCTTTCGTACGTCTCCGGGAGAGCGTCCCCGCGTACTGCCTGCCGGCCGACCGGGTCCTCCCGTCAGGGAAGCCGGCAGTCGGGCCGGTCTTCGATCGAAGCCTCCGGGGCTCCCCGCTCGTCCGGCGGGGTTTCCGGGGGCCACTACCGAGGACCGGCGCCTCACGGCTGCCGGGCCGGGGCGGGCGGTCCGCGTCTGGACGCTCTCTCGGATGCGGGCGGCTTCCGTTTGAAGCCTTCGGCCCGCGGGGGTTCGGGTCCTTGTGCCCGGGTGGCGCGCTGGTGCGCCATCACCCGGCATGCCCACAACCCTACGGTGCAATCCTCGGGCACCCGGGGAGGTGCGCGCGAGTTGTTATGTCCGGGCGCCGCGGTTCGAACACCGCGGCATACGCGCGAGGGGCGGCTCCCCGGTGTGGGGAGCCGCCCCGAGCGGCGGTCTTAGCGGGCGCCGCCGGCGGCACCACGACGGATGCCCAGGCGGTCGACGAGCGTACGGAAGCGCTCGATGTCCTTCTTGGCCAGGTACTGCAGCAGGCGGCGACGCTGGCCGACCAGGATCAGCAGGCCGCGGCGCGAGTGGTGGTCGTGCTTGTGGGACTTCAGGTGCTCGGTCAGGTCCGAGATGCGACGGGAGAGCATGGCCACCTGGACCTCGGGGGAGCCGGTGTCGCCCTCCTTGGTGCCGAACTCGGCGATGATCTGCTTCTTGACGTCAGAGGCGAGAGCCACTGCAACTCCTTCGGGGTCTACCGAGCGGTCCTGGTCGACAGCACAGGACTCAGTGAGAACTCGGTGTCGTACGAGCGCGGCCGGCGGTCTGCGACCCAAGGGGGCGGACACACGGCTGCGCTCGAAGGCCAAGCGTACCAGTGCCGCCCACGCCACCGGTCGGCGGGCCGGGGCGGGCGGCCGCGGAGGGGTGCGGGCCGGTCAGCCGGTGGCGCCGCGGACCAGCCGGTAGACGTCCAGCACGGCGAGCGCGAGCGGGACCAGCGAGATCAGCGTGAGGCTGTCGACCAGGTCCAGGATGCGCCCCCAGAACGGGGAGACGCCCAGCCGGGGCACCACCAGGGCGATCGCGGTGAGCAGCGCGGCACCGAACGCGATCGAGGCGGCCAGCCAGACGGTGCGCAGGTCGACCTGGGCGGCGCTGGTGGCGCGCAGGACGTACTGCGGGGTGTGCAGGGACAGGCCGACGATCAGCAGGGAGAGGCCGAGCAGCCCGGCGATGGTGAGGCTGAAGACCTGCGCGGTGTAGCGGAACAGCCGGGCGCGCAGCATGGTGGCGATCCCCAGGGCGAGCGCGAGCAGCTCGGGGAAGGTCCGGTCGGTGAAGCCGAGCACCGCGCAGGAGCCGACCACGACCGCGGCGCAGCCGCCGACCAGGCCGACCAGCACCTCGTGGCCGCGGCGGGCCTGGTGGGCGATCCGCTCGTACTGGACGGCCTCGGCGCGCTCCGCCTCCTCGTCGTAGTCGCGGCTGCGGGTGCGCGTCTGGCCGGGGGCGCTGAAGCCGACGGGCAGCCGGGCGAAGCGGGCGGACAGGCCGGGCAGGAAGCCGACGGCGGCCACCGCGGCGACGCCGGTGACGGCGGCGATGTGGCCCGCCGGGGTCTCCGGCAGCAGGACGGCGGCGAAGGTGGCGAGCGCACCGGCGGCGGCGACCAGCGCGGCGGCGACGAACACCGCGTCCTGCTCGGGCAGCAGGCCGACCAGCAGCACGGCGACGACCAGGACGGTGACGCAGCCGGCCAGGAACTGGAGCCGGCCGGGGCCGTCCCACGGGTGGGTGACGGCGATCAGCCCGCTGCCGCCGATCATGGCGTGCGGCAGGGCGCCGAGGCCGAGCGCCAGGGCGGCGTGGGCGTCCTGGTAGACCCGGGCGCGGACGCCGGCCAGTGCGGTGAGGACGACGGCGGTGACGCCGGCCAGGACGCCGGGCAGGCCGTGCATGTCGTGGCGCAGGTCGGAGAACCAGAGCGCGAAGCCCAGCAGGGTGAGCAGGAGCCCGGCGCCGATCAGGCCGAAGGCCCGCATCAGCTCGGCGCTCCAGAACCGGCGGTCGGCCTCGACGGCGCTGGCGATGGCGTCGGCGACGTCGTCGTAGACGGCCGGCGGGAGCGACTCGGCGAAGGGGCGCAGCGCGAGCAGGTCGCCGTCGCGGACCTGCTGGGCGGCGAGCGGCAGGCCGCTGTCGAGGACGGTGCCGTCCCGGCGGACCAGGTAGAAGCCGGTCGGGGCGCCGTCGGGCTGGGACTGGTTGGCCAGCCGGAGCACCTCGGGGTAGACGTCCGCGAGCGGGACGTCCTCGGGCAGGGCGACGTCGATCCGGCGGTCCGGGGCGACGACGGTGACCCGGCAGTAGCCGGTCGCGGCGGCGCTGCTCATGCCCGCCCCCCGCTCCGCCCGGCGGGTGCTCCGACGACGGGCCCGCGCTGCTCGCTCATGCCCGCACCTCGATCCTTCGACGCACTGGGCGCTCCCCCTCGTTGACGGTGCCGCGGCACGGCGGCACTCGGTGTGGCTGCTGCGCGGGCGTCCGGTCGTCCGTGAACGGGCCCGGCCGGGCCGCCGGTTGGCGCGGCGTTACCCTACCGCTCGCTCCGTGCCCGGCGGCGGCGCGGGGCCGGGGCCGGCGGCCGGTGCGGGGCCTGGCGGGGGCGGCGGCGACGACCGTTAGGATCGGCGCCTGCGCACGGTACGGGGCGGCGGGCCCGACCCGGTACCTGCGGTCGGCGGAGCGGGGGCGGCGCCGTGCAGGCGCGTCCTCACCCGTGGTGAAACCCGTACGAGCCGTGCGGGTCCAGTTGCGTGAGGGCTGATGCCGAAGTGATCGATCGACGCCGCGGGGTGGATGACACATGGGTGTGATCACGGTCAAGCGCCCGGCCAGGGCCTATCCGCCGGCGGTGCCGGACGAGCCGGTGGAGCTGGTGAGCCCTCCCGAACTGCCCCGGCAGGGCGGCGAGGACTGGCTGATGAGCATCCTGCCGATGCTCGGCATGGGCGGCTCCGCGGTGTTCTTCTTCGCGCCCGGCGCGGCGGCCCCGATGAAGATCATGGGCGGTCTGATGATCGCCTCGACGGTCGGCATGGTGCTGGCGCAGATCGTGCGGGCCCGCAAGGGCGGCTCGACCGCGCTGGCGGACGAGCGCCGCGACTACCTCAAGTACCTGCAGCAGATGCGCCGCCAGGTGCGCCGCACCGCGGAGCGCCAGCGCGGCGCGCTGCTGTTCCTGAACCCCGCGCCGGACCAGCTGTGGTCGATCGTCGCGGACGGCCGACGGCTCTGGGAACGCCGCACCGGGGACGGCGACTTCGCCCAGATCCGGGTGGGCCTGGGCCCGGTGCAGCTGTCCACGCCGCTGGTGGCCCCGCAGACCGCTCCGATGGACGAGCTGGAGCCGCTGTCCTCGGCCGCCATGCACTCCTTCCTCAAGGCTCACGGCACCCTGCAGGACCTGCCCCTGGCGGTGTCGCTGCGCGCCTTCTACCACATCACCGTCTGCGGGGACGCGGACTCGGTGTACGGCAACGTGCGCGCGATGATCGCCCAGTTGACCACCCTGCACTCCCCCGACGACCTGCTGGTCGCGGTGGCCGCGGCGCCGGGCGCCGCCGAGGAGTGGGAGTGGACCAAGTGGCTCCCGCACAACCAGCACCGCAAGGAGGCCGACGGCGCGGGCTCGCGCCGGCTGGTCGCCACCGACCTGGGCGAGCTGGAGCACCTGCTCCAGGAGGAGCTGGCCGGCCGCCAGCGGTTCGTCCGGGACGCCTCCCCGGTGGCCGACCAGCCGCACCTGGTGGTGGTGATGGACGGTGCCGGGGTGCCGCACGACTCGCTGCTGGCGGGCTCGGAGGGCGTGCAGGGGGTGACCGTCATCGAGGTGGTCCCGGGCGACCTGGACGAGCCGAGCGGGCACCTGATGGTGACGGTCGGCCCGCAGGAGCTGGTGCTGCGCTCGGCCTCCGGGGCGACGTACACCGGCAAGCCGGACCTCCTGTCGGTCTGGCAGTCCGAGGCGCTGGCGCGCCAGTTGGCGCCGTACCGGATCTCGGCCGGCGGTGACGACGAGCCGCTGCTGTCCAACCTGGACTTCACCGACCTGATGAACTCGGGCGACCCGGGCTCCTTCGACGTGACCCGCAGCTGGCGCCCGCGCGCGCAGCACGAGCGGATGCGGGTGCCGATCGGCGTCGGCGCCAACGGCGAGCACGTGTACCTGGACATCAAGGAGGCCGCGCTGGAGGGCATGGGCCCGCACGGCCTGTGCGTCGGCGCGACCGGCTCCGGCAAGTCGGAGCTGCTGCGCACCCTGGTGCTGGCGCTGGCGATGTCGCACTCCTCGGAGATCCTCAACTTCGTCCTCGCCGACTTCAAGGGCGGCGCGACCTTCTCCGGCATGGCCGACATGCCGCACACCTCCGCGGTGATCACCAACCTGGAGGGCGAGCTCACCCTGGTCGACCGCATGCGCGACGCGATCGAGGGCGAGCTGCACCGCCGCCAGGAGCTGCTGCGCTCGGCGGGCAACTACGCCAACATCCACGAGTACGAGCGGGCCCGGGCGGCCGGCGCGGCGCTGGACCCGCTGCCCTCGCTGGTGCTGATCATCGACGAGTTCTCCGAACTGCTCACCGCCAAGCCGGACTTCATCGAGATGTTCATCCAGATCGGCCGGATCGGCCGGTCGCTCGGGGTGCACCTGCTGCTGGCCTCGCAGCGCCTGGAGGAGGGCAAGCTGCGCGGTCTGGACACCTATCTCTCCTACCGGATCGGTCTGCGCACCTTCTCGGCGGCCGAGTCGCGGGCGGCGATCGGGGTGCCGGACGCGTACCACCTGCCGCCGGTGCCCGGCGTCGGGTACCTCAAGTTCGGCGAGGACGTGATGGAGCGGTTCAAGGCCGCGTACGTCTCCGGGCCCTACCGGGCGCCGGGGCAGCAGCGGTCGACCGGCGGGCACCGGGTGAACGCGCGACCGGTGCTGTTCACCGCGGCCCGGGTGGAGCTGCCGGAGCCGGCGGCCGAGCAGGAGGTGCCGCAGACCCCGGAGCAGGACGACGCGCTGGTCGACACCGTGCTCGACGTGTTCGTGCAGCGGATGACGGGCCAGGGCCCGGCCGCGCACCAGGTGTGGCTGCCGCCGCTGGAGGAGGCGCCGAGCATGGACCACCTGCTGCCGCCGCTGCAGGTGGTGCCGGAGCGCGGCCTGACCGCGCCCGGCTTCCCGATGGGCCGGCTGCGGGCGCCGATCGGGATCGTGGACAAGCCCCGGGAGCAGAAGACCGACATCCTGGAGGTGGACTACGCGGGGGCGGCCGGCCACGGCCTGGTGGTGGGCGGCCCGCGCTCGGGCAAGTCGACGGTGGTGCGCACCACCGTCGCCTCGTTCGGGCTCACCCACACCCCGCTGGAGGTGCAGTTCTACCTGCTGGACTTCGGCGCGGGCAGCTTCCGGTCGCTGGCCGGGCTGCCGCACGTCGGCGGGGTCGCCGGGCGCCTGGACGTCGACAAGGTGCGCCGGATGGTCTCCGAGGTGCACGGGGTGCTGAACCGGCGCGAGGAGCTGTTCCGGGCCGCCGGGATCGACACCATCGGGACGTACCGGGCGCGCCGCGCGGCCGGGCAGCTGCCGGACGAGGCGTTCGGCGACGTGTTCCTGGTGATCGACGGCTGGAACACCTTCAAGCAGGAGTTCGAGGTGCTGGAGCCGGTGATCGGCGACATCGCCCAGCGCGGCCTCGGCTACGGCGTCCACCTGATCATCACCGCGGCGCGGTACGCGGAGGTGCGTCCGGCGCTGAAGGACCTGCTGCAGAACCGCACCGAGCTGAAGCTCGGCGACGCGATGGAGTCCGAGGTGGACCGCCGGGTGGCGCAGAACGTGCCGCCGCTGGCCGGGCGCGGCATCACCCCGGAGCGGCTGCACTTCCTCTCCGGCCTGCCGCGGCTGGACGGGGCCTCCACGGTGGACGACCTGCAGGACGGGGTGGCCGGCCTGGTGGCCGCCGTCGACGGGGCCTGGAGCGGGCCGCGCGCCCCGCAGGTCCGGATGCTGCCGGCCGTCCTGGACGGGCACGCGCTCCCGAAGGGCTTCGAGCACCCGGAGCGCGGCGTCGCGTTCGGCGTGGACGAGGCCGAGCTGGCACCGGCCTTCGTGAACTTCGAGACCGATCCGCTGTTCATCGTCTTCGGCGACACCGAGTCCGGGAAGTCGGCGCTGCTGCGGATGCTGGTCAAGCAGATCACCGAGCGGTACACGCCGGACCAGGCGGGCATCGTGGTCGGCGACTACCGCCGCGCGCTGCTGGGCGCCGTCCCGTCGGAGTACCTGGTGGAGTACGCGGCGGCGCAGCCGGCCATGGCGTCCGTCGTGGACATGCTGCGCGGGGCCTGCGCCCGCCGCCTGCCCGGCCCGGACGTGACCGCCGAGCAGCTGCGCAACCGCAGCTGGTACAGCGGCAAGGACATGTTCGTGATCGTGGACGACTACGAGCTGGTCGCGACGAGCTCGGGCAACCCGCTGGCGCCGCTGGCCGAGTTCCTGCCGTTCGCGCGGGACATCGGCCTGCGGGTGATCGTGGCGCGCAGCGCGGGCGGCGCCGGGCGCTCGCTGTACGAGCCGGTGCTGCAGCGGATGCGCGAGCTCGGCGGGCAGGGCGTGATCCTCTCCGGGAACCGGGACGAGGGCGCGCTGCTGGGGGCGGTCCGGCCGATGCCGCTGCCGCCGGGGCGCGGGGTGTTCGTGTCGCGCCGGGCGACCGGCGGGCAGATGGTCCAGACCGGCTGGCTGCCGGTGGCGTGACGGCGGTCCGGCTACGGACGGTGAGCAGAGGGGCCGGACTCCGGGAGTCCGGCCCCTCCGCGTCCCAGGTGCTGAAACGTTACCTAGATCTTTCCGGGCCGGGGCTGCGGTTCCCGCACCCCGGGCGGGGGCCGCCGGACACGTCGGAGGTGCCTGGGCGTACCACTGTCCACCCGGGTCGACGCCTTTGAATATCAGCCTTCAACACTCTGTTCACCTTGGATTCACACGCGATGTGGCCGAGGTAACAAGGCGGACAAACCTCGCAATGACTGAAAGCGATCATCAGATCGCATGTTTATGCCCCGTACTGCAACGGATTCCGAAGCAGTTCCGGCGTTGACGCGATCAATACGCCCAAGGTTCCATTGCGCCCCGGGAGCGACCGACGAAGGACCCGAGCAGCCAGCCAGCGGAGGCGATACCGCTCCCACCCCCAGGACCGCACAGAGCCGATCGGAAGCCAGATGACCGACACGCTTCGCCCGCCACAGACCGTAGCCGCCACGGCGGCCGAGGGCGCCGCTCCCCAGCAGCTCAAGCGCTCGATCGGCGTCGTGGGCGGCACGCTGCTCACGCTGTCGTGCGTCACCCCGGCCTCCACGCTCTTCGTGATCGTGCCGGAGCTCTTCTCCAGCATCGGCAGCGCCACCGCCCTGGCCATCGCCATCGGCACCGTGCTCTGCGTGGCCGTCGCGTTCTGTTACTCCGAGCTCGGCACCCTGATCCCCAGCGCCGGCGGCGAGTACGCGATGGTCGGCACCCTGGCCGGCCGGCTGATGGGCTGGCTGGTCTTCGTGCTGTCGCTGATCGTGGTGATGATCGTCCCCTCGGTCATCGCCCTCGGCACCGCCGACTACCTCGCCCCCGTGCTGCACGTCGACAAGGCCATCACCGGCGCCGCCGTGATGCTCGCCGCCACCCTGGCCGGCCTGCTCGACCTGCGCGCCAACGCCTGGATCACCGGCATCTTCCTGGTCCTGGAGGTCATCGCCGCCGGTGTCGTCTCGGTCCTCGGCTTCGCCCACGCCAACAGCGGCGCCCCCAGCCTGCTGCACGGCGTCGTCAGCGGGGACGACGGCACCGCCACCACGGTGAGCATCGGCGCCGTCGTCGGCGCGCTCGGCATCGCCCTGTTCATCACCCAGGGCTTCTCCACCGCCGTCTACCTCTCCGAGGAGCTGGAGAACCCCCGCCGCAACGTCTCGCGCACCGTGCTCTGGACGCTCGGCATCTCCGCCGCGGTCATCCTCGTCCCGGTCGTCGCCATCACCGTCGGCGCCCCCGACCTGCAGACCCTCACCTCGGGCGACATCTCCGGCATGGTCACCGCCTGGAGCAACTCCGCGGTCGGCACCTTCATCAGCCTCTGCGTCGCGCTGGCCATCATCAACGCCGGCATCGTCATGGTCATCCAGAACTCCCGGGTGCTGTTCGCCTCCGCCCGCGACAAGGCCTGGCCCGAGCCGGTCAACAAGGCCTTCGCCACCCTGGGCCGGTTCGGCTCCCCGTGGATCGCCACCCTGGCCGTCGGCCTCCCCGGCGCCGCGCTCTGCTTCGTCAAGGGCGAGCTGCTGAGCAACATCACCGGTGTCGCCGTCACCGGGATGTACCTGCTGGTCGCGATCGCCGCGCTGCTCTCCCGCCGCGCCCACCACAAGCACGCCCCCGCCTGGCGGATGCCGCTGTGGCCGGCCGTCCCGGTGGTGCTGATCGCCGTCCTGGTCTACGTGATGACCCAGCTCGACGCCGAGCCCCTGCTGTGGACCGGCGGCATCACCGCCGTCGCCACCCTCTACTGGCTGTTCTACCTGCGCCCCCGGCAGGACACCCGCTGGGTGATCAGCCTCCCCGAGGACCAGCAGTCCTGACCCCCACCTCCCCCACCCCCCACGGCAGTGCCCCGGGCTCCCCCGCCCGGGGCACTGCCGTGTCCGGCACTACTTCTTGAGCTTCCAGACCGCCGCGGTGGCGATCGCCTTCAGCTGGTCGTCGCTCAGCGCCGCGGTGCTGCGGGTCGCCTTGGTCCGCTGGCTGCCGCTGTTGTACGCGGCGACCACCACCCGCAGGCCGTCCGCGTGCAGGGTGTCGACGATCCAGCCCGCCGGGTTGCCGGCCTGCTTGCGGACGACCACCTTGGTGCCGTCCGGCTGGGGCGCGACGCCGTCGAAGATCTCCCCGGCCGGGCTCTTGCCGCCGCTCCAGTCCTGCACGTTGATCTCCACCAGGGACTCGCCCCTGCCGTCGTCGACCACGAAGTTCGCGTAGCCCGGCTGGCCGCCGGTCTTCGCCTCGGTCAGCCCGGCGGGCAGCAGCTTCGCGGCGATCGCGAGGATCTCCTCCTGGCCGTACTCGTGGCTGGTGTCCCGCGGCTTGACCGGCGCGGGCACCGGGATCGCGGCGATCACCCGGTCCCAGGACGCGTCGGTGACGACCGCCTTGAGCTGCTCGGCCGACAGCGGGGGCTGCGGGCGGCTGTCCGGCGAGCCCTTCTCCGCCGGGGAGTTCCACTCGGACAGTTCGATCTGGCGGCCGTCCGCGCCGGTCAGCTTGGCGTTCCACCACTTGGTGGTGGCCCGCTTGTCCGGGTACTCGTAGCCCTGCAGCACCGTCAGCGTGCCGCCGCCGGGCAGCGTGGTGGTGGTGCAGGCGTCGTACGGGACGAGCTTCCCGTCCGGGCAGGTGTTCTCCGCCCGGCCCGGGTCGCCCTCCCCCAGGCGGCCCAGCGAGATGCCCATCGCGGACCTGCCCCTGCCGTCGTCGAAGACCAGCGAGGCGCCGGCGGCGACGCCGCCTCCCCACGGCTTGCCGTCGGCGGGCTCGGTGCCGGTGCCCCGCCCGTCGGTGACCTGCCCCTTGGGCAGCAGGGCCTGGAAGGCGGCCAGCACCTCGTCGCCGCCGACCGGCTTGACCGCCGGGGAGGCGGCGGAGGTCGCGGGCGCGGAGGGGGCCACCGAGGGGGTACCGGAACCGCTGCCGGCCGCCGGGCTCGGGGCGGCGGCCGCGCGCACCGGCGCCGGGCCGGCGGAGCCGGTGAGGTACAGCGTGCCGGTGCCCACCAGGGCCAGCGCGGCCGCGCCGCCCAGCACCGCGGCGGTGGAGCGCCGGCGCCAGCGGCTCCGGCCGCGCCGGTAGCCCCCCGCGACCAGGTCGGCCGGCTCGGTGCGGAAGCCCTCACCGGTGCGGGTCATGGCGTAGAGAAGATCGTCCTCGAACTCTTCGGGTCGGGACATGCGTGGTCACCGTCTCCTTGCGTCGCGGTCTGCGGGACGTGGTGTGCGGGAAGTGGTCTGCGGGAGGTGTCAGCGCGCGGCGAGCTCGGCCAGCGAGTCGCCGAGCAGGGTGCGCAGCCGGGCCAGGGCCCGGGTGGTGCGGGTGCGGACCGCCCCGGAGGAGACGCGCATCGCCTCGGCGGTCTCCTCGACGCTGCGGTCCTCCCAGTAGCGCAGCACCAGGACGGCCCGGTCCTTGGCCGGCAGCCGGCCGAGGGCGTCCAGCAGGGTCAGCCGCAGGGTGCTGTCCGTCTCCCGCCCCTCCGGTTCGGGGAGCTCCCCGGTGGGGCGTTCGGAGCTGGAACGGCGGCGCTGCTGGGCCAGGAAGGTACGCACCATCACGGTGTGGGTGTAGGCCGCCGGGTTGTCGATCCGGTCCCGGCCGCCCGTCCAGGCGCTGCGCCGCCACAGCACGTACATCCGGCTGAGGGCCTCCTGGACGAGGTCCTCGGCGTAGTGGGTGTCGCCGCTGGTGAGCAGGCAGGCCGAGCGGTACAGGTGGCCGGTGCGGACCGAGACGAGTTCCAGGAACTCGGCGTCCTTGGCCTCCCGGCCCGACCTGGTCCACCCCATGCGTACCGCCCCCGTTGCCCGCGCTCCCCGACACCTCTTGGATGCGCCGAGGGGCCCGCGGTGTTACAGGCGCCCCACGGGACTCCTCCGGCCACCGGAGGGGTGCTGCGCACACGGACCGGTCGGCCGCCGTACGCAGCGGTCAGTCGGCGGACCGGCGGCGGTGGTCCCGCAGCACCACGCCGCCGCCGATCAGCAGGGCGACCAGCAGCGCCCCGGCGGCGAGCACGTACGTCGCGGTGCGGCCGTCGCGGTCGGCCTGGGTCTCGCCGAGGCCGACCGGCTGCGGCACGATCGGGGCCGCCGCCAGCTGGACGGGGGCGTCCGGGGCCGGGGTCGCCGGTGCGACGTCGGGCGCCTTGGTGACGGCGCGGACCGGGTCCACCACGCCCCAGCCGATGAACCGGTTCGGGCCGCGCTCGGTGCGCTGCGCGGTCTGCTCGATCCAGGCCCGCACCTGGGCCGGCTTCCAGTCCGGGTGGGCGCCGACCAGCAGCGCGGCGAGCCCGGACACGTACGGCGCGGCGAAGCTGGTGCCGTTGTCCACGCACTGGCCTCCGCGCGGGACGGTGGAGAGCATGTCGACCCCGGGCGCGGCGACCTTCACGAAGGAGCCGTACTGGGAGAACGGGGCGCGCTCGTTGTTGCGGTCGGAGGCGCCGACGGCGAGCACGGTCGGGAAGGCGCCCGGATAGGTGTCGCCCTCCTTGCCGTCGTTGCCGGTGGAGGCGACCACCACGGCGCCGCCGTCCTCGGCGGCCTGGATCGCGGCCTTCAGCTCGTTGTAGCCGCCGAACGCCGCGGTGCCCGCGCCGCGGACGTCCTGGGAGATGTTGATGACCCTGGCCTTGGCCCGGACCGCCTCGTTGACGGCCTGGACGAGGGTGGAGACGTCCCCGTTGCCGTCGCTGTCGTTCTGCCGGATCGAGAGGATCCGGGCGTCGGGGGCGAGCCCGACGAAGCCCGTCCGGTCGCTGCGCCCGGCCGCGATGATGCCGGCCACCTTGGTGCCGTGGCCGACCGGATCGTCCTTGGAGCCGCCCGGGACCTTCTCCTTGGTCTCCCGGTTGACCAGCAGGCTGGGGCCCTCCAGGACCTTGCCGGCCAGCTGCGGGTTCTGGTCGTCCACACCGGTGTCGATGACCGCGACCAGCACGTCCCTGCCGGTGGTCCGCCCGCCCTGCCACAGCTCGTCCAGCAGCAGCCGCTGCAGCGACCACGGCACGGTCGGCACGTCGGGCGCGTTCTTGGGGCAGTCGCCCGCGGCGGCCAGTCCGGGGCCGCCGTCTGCCGCCGCCGGGGCCGCGAGCGGGCCGCCCAGCACCGCGAGCGCGGCCAGCACCGCGGCCGCCTTCCGGTACCCGCGTCCGGACACCCTGCCACCCCTCATGTCGTCCACCCCTGCCGCGCACCGGGGGCGGGCACCCGGAGCCCGGGTACCCGCCCCCTCACGTCCCCGCCCGGGGACGCGTCGTCACTGCCAGAGCTTGGCGTTGTTGTCCTCGGTGGTCTTGTAGCTGGTCGCCGCGTTGTCCAGCGAGGTGGCGATCTGCGCGCAGACCTTCTGCAGGTCCGCGGCGCGGGTGTCCCACTGGGTCTGGTAGGTCTGGTAGCCCTGCTGGGCGGCGCCCTGCCAGCTGCCGGAGACCTTCTGGACGTCGCTCTTGAGGTCGTTCAGCAGGTGGTCGATGCGGCCGGCCGAGGCGCGCACCTCCTCCGCCGCGTGGTGGACGGTCTCGAAGTTGACGAGGATGTTGTCGGACACGGTGACTCCTTGACGAGGAATGCGGGGCGCCGCACGATCGGCCGCGGGCGCCCCGCCGAGCGGAAGGTCGGAACAGGCGGGTGGTCAGCGCGGTGCGGTGATCAGCCCTGCGCGGAGGCGAACAGCGCCTTCTGCTCCTCTTCGGTGCTCGCGTAGTGCTTGGTGGTCAGCTCGATCGCGTGCTGGATCGCCGTCAGCGACTCCTTCAGCTTCGCGATGTCGGTGTTCACCTGCTCCTGCAGGGTCTTGTAGGCGGTGGCCGCCTGGCCCTGCCAGCCACCGGTGACGCCGTCGACCGTGCTGATCAGCTTCTGCCGCTCGGCCTCGATCTTGCCGACCGCTTCCTCGATCCGCTTGGCGAACGCCAGCATCTCCTGTGCCGTCATCGTGAACTGACCCTGAGCCATGTTCCACCATCCCCCATGAGACAAGCCGTGTGTACGGAGGGCCTCCCGGCCCGAGCCGCCGCATCACCCGAGTGATGCCCACGTGCACTGTAGTCGGCGGGCGCAACCCGCCCAACACCGAGCACAGAGTAGTTACCAGACCATGACACGGGGGCCAATTCGGTTGTCCGGCCCCGCCCGTCAGGCGTTCTGCGGCTGCACGGCGCTCTTCGCGGTCAGCGGCGGACCGGCCGGCACCAGGTTGGACCACTCGCGCGGCACCGGCAGCGGCTGCAGCCCCTGGTAGCCCAACCGGGCCTGGTTGGCGCCGGGTTCGTCCTGCTGCTGGGGCTGCTGGTCCGGCGCGGTGGCGCCCGGCTGCGGGGTCGGCGACTTCGTGGCGCCGCCCCCGCCCGACTGCCCCCCGGGCGGCGCGGTGGCACCCGCGGACGGCGCGGCGGCGGCACCCCGGCCACCGTCGCCGTTCGCCGGAACGGAGTACCGCAGACCGGTCTCGGTGATCAGGAAGTCGGTGCCGGAGCCGCCCACGGTGTTGTCCATCGCCCGGTAGAAGAGGCCGTGACCGGGGGTCACGTAGGCCGCGCCGGCACCGTTGTTGTACGGCGCCGGGTACGCCGGGCCGGCCCAGACGCTGCGCCTGGGCGTGCGGCCGTCCTCGCCGACGCCGTCGAAGGTGCTGCAGACCACCAGGCGCGGGTCCTGGCGGTCCTGCCAGTTGTTGGCCGGCGCGGCGGCCTTCAGCGGCCAGTCGTCCCCGGCGTTCGGCAGCCGGGTGTCGCCGCCGAACGCGGCGTGGTCGGCCGGGGTCATCTCGTCGCTGCGCGGCTTCCTGTCCGCGTCGTACTTGTAGAGGACCTGGTAGGCCGGGTTCTGCCGGATCAGCTCCGCCTGGAAGGCCGTCACCAGGTACAGCCGGTCCTTGCCGACCACGTAGTTCCGGTCCTGGTAGTGCACCAGCCGGCCGATCCGGCGGTCGGCCTGGTTGCCCAGCGCCACCGAGGAGTTCGGCCCCTGGCTGTCCGCCACCCCGTCGATCTGCGGGAAGACCACCGGGCTGCCCGGCACCAGGGTGTCCAGCCACTCGCGCTTGACCCGCTGCGGCACCGCATTGGGCCCGAAGACCGCGGTGATCAGCGCCTTGCGCTCCTTGTCGTCCGCCTGCGGGGACCCGATCTCGTGCTTGCGCCCCTGCGCGTCGACCAGGAACACCTTCGCGTCTCCCGGCCGGGCGCCCGGCTGGCCCGGCGCCGGCTGCACCGAGACCTGCTGCTCGTCCGCCTGCTGCACCAGCAGCAGTTGGTCCGGGCCGAGCATCCGGTCCCTGGCCGAGAGGGCCGCCGCGTCCTGGCCCGCCGCCACGAACACCGCCTGGTTGACGGTCTCCTGCTTGTCGTCCGAACCCGGGCGGTCGCAGACCGACCACTTCATCGGCCGGCCCGCGTTGTCCTTGCTCGGCAGCTTGTCCGGCGCGTACGGGATGCCGATCGTCGGCCCGTGGTTGGGGTAGGCGTCGAGCACCCCGTCGTCCACCACGACCACCTTGGCGTCGGCCGGCAGCACCAGCCGCGCCGAGGACATGTTCAGCACCTGGTGCAGCCGCTTGGTCCGGCCGTCCGGATCCGTCAGCACCACGTACCGGGTGGTCGACTTCTTGCCCTGGATGACGCTCTTGCCGTCGTCCCAGTGCAGCGGCGCGCTCGGCTTGAACACCCCCCACAGGCCGAACCCGGCGACCACCAGCGCCCCGACCAGGACGCTCGGCAGCACCGCCTTGACCGGCCGCGGCGCGTCCTCGTCGCTGCCGCCGCCGGCGGGCTGCAGGAACGCCCCCACCGTGCGCTTGCGCGCGAACGTGTACGCGTTCAGCTCGTCCCGGCGCGATGCCATCCTCGTCGTCCCCCTCGTCGGACATGGTCAGACCGGCCTGCCCCGCCGCCCGCACCCGCCGGGCGGCGACCCGCGCGAACCCTCTACGATGCGGCAGCAGCCGGTGAGTACCGTACGGGTAGGGTCCGCGAACCAGCCAGCCGGGCCGCGACAACCGATCAGAGAGGTCACCGGGGGATGCCAAGCCAGACCGCTCCAGGACGCCGCGACCCGGCAACGGGCGGGAGGTCGCGCCGCTCCGGCCGGGCGCAGCGCGGCACCGCGGCCGCCGGGGCCGCGCCCGAGCCGCCGCAGCCCGGTGGCGGCGGGCCCGTCGCGGTCCGGGTCAACCCCCGGCCCGGCCTGCTCGGCGGCCGGCTGAAGCTCCAACAGCTCGTCCTCGTCGAGGTCGCGGCCGCGCTGGTCGCGGTCGGCTGGACGATCAGCCGACCGGTCGCCGCCGGGTTCGGCGCGGTCGCCCTGGTCCTGGTCGTGTGCGCCGCGGTCCCGCTGCGCGGGCGCACCGTCGCCGAGCTGCTGCGGGTGCGCGCCGCCCTCAAGTCCCGCCGCCGGCAGGCCCGCAGCACGCTCCCCCCGGCCGGCACCGACCCGGCGCTCGCGCCGGCCCTGGAGCTCGAACCGGCGCTGCGCACCTGCACCCACGCCACCGAGGCCGACCTCGGCGGCCGCCCGGTGCGCCGCGAGACCGGCATGGTCGGCGACGGGACGTTCCTCAGCTCCGTCCTGCTCGTCCAGGCCAAGGACCAGCCGCTGCGCCCGGTGCGGACCGCACTGCCGCTGCCGCTGGACGTGGTCTGCTCCGCGCTGACGGTGGACGACATCACCCTGGAGTCGGTGCAGCTCGTCCAGCACACCCAGCCGGCCCCGGCCCCGCACCTGCCCGAGCAGTCCCTCGCCGCCCGCGCCTACCGCGAACTCCCGGACGGCACCGCCACTCCGGGCCTCCGGCTGACCTGGGTCGCCCTCAAGCTCGACCCCGAACGGGCCGCGGCCGCCGTCCGGGCCCGCGGCGGCGGTGAGGAGGGCGCCCGCAAGGCGCTGCAGCGGGTCACCGACCAGCTGGCCGGGCGGCTCAACAGCGCCGGGTTCAACGCCACCGTGCTGGACGAGCGCGAACTGATCGCCGCCCTGGCCATCTCCACCTGCGCCAATCCGATCGCGGTGGCCGGTCGCCAGGGCACCGGCAGCGGCGGCGGCACCACCCGCCGCACCCAGGAGGGCAACCGGTTCTGGCGGATCGACGACCGCTGGCACAGCACCTACTGGATCTCCCGCTGGCCGCAGCTCAGCCGCCCCGGCGGCGCCCCCGGCCGGATCGCCGCCCCCGACCTGGTCAACCTGATCACCGGCACCCCGGCGCTGGCCAGCACCTTCAGCCTGACCGCCGGGCACGGCACCGGCGGCTCGGTCACCGTCAGCGGCCACCTGCGGGTCACCGGGCGCAGCGAGAGCGAGGTGGTACAGGTCGGCCGCCAGGTGGAGACCCGGGCCCAGGGCGCCGGGCTCGGCCTCGTCCGGCTCGACCTGGAACAGGCCCCCGGGGTGCTCGCCACCCTGCCGCTGGGAGGAGCGTCCTGATGGCGTACCAGACCTATCCGGCCCCCGGCCCGCAGCACGGCGCCGAACGGCCCCGGGTGCGGGCGCGGATACTGCCCGGCTTCGGGCTGCGCGGCCCCCGGCGGGAGAAGCACGTGCTCGACCCCGCGGACCTCGGGGCGCTGGCCTTCCCGGTCGGCGACGACGGCGTGGTGATCGGCGCCGACCCGCAGGGGCAGCCCGCGGTGCTCGGCCTGTTCCGGCCCAGCGCCTACGACCTGGTGCTGGTCGGCGGCGTGTGGACGGCCCAGGTCATCGCGCTGCGCGCGGCCGCGACCGGCGCCCGGGTCGCGGTGGAGACCGCCCGCGGGCAGCTCTGGGGCCCGCTGGCGCAGGCCGCCGGCGGGGGACAGCCGTGCGTGACGGTCCACCAGGTCGGCCGGCTCGGCCCGCAGGGCGCCTCGGTGACCTCGCCGGTCCTCGTCGTCCGCGACCTCGGCGCCCGCCCGCCGCGCAGCCGGCTCTCCGCCGCCCCCTGGCAGACCACCCTGACCCTGCTGCCCTACCTGGGCCCCAACGCGGCCCGGGTGCTCAACGCGGCCGACCTGGTGGGCCTGCAGCGGATCTCCCCGCAGGAGGCGGAACTGACCGGCCGGGTGCTCTCGCTCCCCCCGGAGGACGTCGCCGCCCTGCCCGCCCTCGGCGACGACCTCACCCTGTGGACCACCCGGATGCGCCGTCAGTACGTGCGGGCCGTCGCCGGGCCGGCCGAGCAGCAGGTTCTCGGCGGGCCGCGCCGGATGGACTGAGCCGCCGATCCCGGCCGGGGCCCCGGTCGGGATCGGACGCCGCCTTCAAGGGGGGTTGCCGCACGGCCTAGTCTGTGATGCGGCAACGGCACCGCTGAACAAGCGGCGGCGAACACGAGGGAGCCCTAGTGAGCAGCGATCGGGACGGCGTCTACGTCGGCGACAACGCGGCGGAGGACGACGACGACTGGTCGGACGCGCCTGACTACACTCCCCCGTCCTGGTACGTGCAGACGGACGCCGCGGCGGCACCGGCGACCCCGGCCCCGAACCCCGCCGGGCCGACCGCCCCGGTGGCTCCGGCCGCTCCGGTGGCCCCCGTCCCCCCGTCGGCACCGACCGCACCGGCCACCGCCGCCCAGGCACCCGCCGCTCAGGCACCGACCGCCCCGGCCCCCGCCGGCCCGGCTCCGGTGGGCCCCGCCGCCGGCCCGTACCCGTCCGCGCCGGCCCCGGTGCCCGCGCAGGCGCAGCCCCAGGCGCCCGTGGCCGTCCCACCCGTCCAGGCCGAGGCGCAGCACGTCCCGTTCCCGGTGGCCGCCCCGGCGCCGGACCGGGCCGCCCCCGCCCCGGTCGCCCCGCAGCCGGTCCCCGCCCCGGTCACCCCGCAGCCGGTCCCCGCCCCGGTCGCCCCGCAGCCGCAGCCCGCCGCCGCCGAGTACCCGCAGGCCGTCGCCCCGGGCTGGCCGGCGGCCGAGGCCGCGGCACAGCCGCACCCGCAGCCCGCACCGCTGCAGCAGCCCGGCCCCGTCCCGGCCGCGCAGCAGCCGTACCCGGTCCCGGCCGCTCAGCCGGCCCCGGCCGCCCAACCGGTGGCGCCCGCCCAGCCGGTGGCGCCGCAGGCGTACCAGCAGCCGGTCCCCGCCCACCAGCCGCAGGACCCGCAGGCCGCCGCGTGGGGCGCCGCCCCGCAGGCCCCGTTCCAGCCGGACCCGGCCCAGCCGCAGCCCGCGGCCCCGCAGCCGGCGCCGGTGGACCCGCGCCAGGGAGGCTGGCCGCAGCCCGCCGCCTACCAGCAGCCGGCCCAGCCGCAGCAGCCCGGCCCGGGGCAGCCCTGGCCGCCGCAGGGCGGCCAGCCGCAGGCGCAGCCCGCCGCGTTCCAGCAGGCCGCCGCGCCGCAGCAGGTCGCGCACGGCGCTCCGCTGGGCTACACCGCCGCGGTCGAGCTGTCCTCGGACCGGCTGCTGCGCAGCCAGCCCAAGCAGCAGCGCCAGCAGCCGCGGTTCCAGTTCGGCGGCAAGGCGGCGGCCGCCGAGAAGTCCCGGAAGCTGGAGATCATCCGCACCCCGGTGCTGAGCTGCTACCGGATCGCCGTGATCAGCCTCAAGGGCGGCGTCGGCAAGACCACGACCACCACCGCGCTCGGCGCGACCCTGGCCAGCGAGCGCCAGGACAAGGTGATCGCGATCGACGCCAACCCGGACGCCGGCACCCTGGGCCGCCGGGTGAAGCGGCAGACCGGCGCGACCATCCGCGACCTGGTGACGGCCATCCCGCACCTGCGCAGCTACATGGACATCCGTCAGTTCACCTCGCAGGACCTCAACTCGGGCCTGGAGATCCTGGCGAACGACGTCGACCCGGCGGTCTCGACCACCTTCAACGACTCGGACTACCGCCAGGTCATCGACGTGCTGGGCCGCCAGTACCCGATCATCCTGACCGACTCCGGCACGGGTCTGCTGTACAGCGCGATGCGCGGGGTGCTCGACCTGGCCGACCAGCTGATCATCGTCTCCACCCCCAGCGTGGACGGTGCCTCCAGTGCCTCGACCACCCTGGACTGGCTCTCCGCGCACGGCTACGCGGACCTCGTGCAGCGCAGCATCACGGTGGTCTCCGGAGTGCGCGAGACCAGCAAGATGATCAAGGTCGAGGACATCGTCGCGCACTTCCAGACCCGCTGCCGCGGGGTGGTCGTGGTGCCCTTCGACGAGAGCCTGGCGGCCGGCGCCGAGGTCAACCTCGACATGATGCGGCCCAAGGTCCGCGAGGCCTACTTCGAGCTGGCCACCCTGGTCGGCGAGGACATCGCCCGGGCCCAGCAGGCCGCCGCCCAGCAGGCCGGGTGGCAGCAGCAGGCGCAGGCAGTCCCGTACCCGCCGCAGGGCGGCCAGCCGGCCCCGCAGCCGTACACGGGACAGCAGGGACTGCCCGGCCAGGCCGCCCAGCCGGCCCCCGGGGCGCCCTGGGCACCGCAGCCCGGCCAGACCCCGCCGCCGGCCGGGTACGGATACCCGCCGCCGCAGCCCGCCCCGACGGCCTGGCCGCAGCCCGGCCAGCAGCCCCCCGCCCCGCAGCCGGGCCCGGGCTACGGCTACCCGCCCGCCCAGGGCCAGCCGTCGCAGCCCGCGCCGCCGGCCCAGCCGGAGGGCTACCAGCCGCCGCCCGGGTACGGATACCCGCCGCCGCAGCCCCAGCAGTGACGCCGAAGGGCCCGCCGACCTCGTGGTCGGCGGGCCCTTCCGCGCGGGCGGTGCGGCGCTCGACGGCCGGCGCTCGACGGCCGGCGCTCGACGGCCGGCGCTCAGCAGCCGGTCAGCGGCCGTCGGTCAGCTCGCGGGCCTGCTTGACGTCGTCGGCCATCCGGTCGAGCAGCGCCTCGATGGAGTCGAACTTCTCCATCCCGCGCAGGTACGCCAGGAAGTCCACCGCCACGTGCAGCCCGTAGAGGTCCAGGCCGACCCGGTCGATGGCGTAGGCCTCGACGGTGCGGCTGGTGCCGTCGAAGGTCGGGTTGGTGCCCACCGAGATGGCCGCGGGCATCCGCTCGCCGTCGGCGGTCAGCCAGCCCGCGTACACGCCGTCGGCCGGGATGGCGCTGTGCGCCACCGTCTCCACGTTGGCGGTCGGGAACCCGAGCTCGCGGCCGCGCTGGGCGCCGCGCACCACCGTGCCCTCGACCCGGTGCGGGCGGCCGAGGACCTCTCCGGCGCCCGCCATGTCGCCGGACTCGACCAGGCTGCGGGTCAGCGTGGAGGAGAACGGCCGGCCGTCCCCGGCGCTGCCGCTCACCTGGAGGTCGACCACCTCGACGTCGAAGCCGGCCGCCCGGCCCAGCTCGGCGAGCAGCGCGACGTCCCCGGCGGCCCGGTGCCCGAAGCGGAAGTTGGGGCCCTCGATGACGGTCCGTGCGTGCAGCGCGTCCACCAGGACCTGCTGCACGAAGGTCTCCGGCGACTCCTGGGAGAGCTCCGGGGTGAACGGCAGCACCAGCACCGCGTCCACGCCGAGGCCCGCGATCAGCTCGGCGCGGCGCGCCTGCGGGGCGAGCAGCGCCGGGTGGCTGCCCGGGCGGATCACCTCGCGGGGGTGCGGGTCGAAGGTCACCACGACCGTGGGGAGGCCGAGTTCGCGGGCACGCTCGACGGCCCGGCCGATGATCAGCTGATGCCCGCGGTGCACCCCGTCGAACGAACCGATGGTGACGACGCTGCGTCCCCAGTCACCGGGGATCTCCTCCAGGCCACGCCAGCGCTGCACCCTGACCGCTCCTTGTTCCGTACGGCGCGTACCCTCTGTACGCTCAAACGCTCAAACCCGAACCCCTATAGCGTGCCATGCGCCTGCTCCTGCTCCGGCACCGGAATACGGGTTGACCGCACCTGCGCCCGTACGGCCCGCCCGGCGGCGGTCCGCTCCGCCTCCGCGGCGGCGCTCCGGGGATCCCGGCCGGCCGCCACCAGGCCCCGCATCCGGGCCAGCCGGGGGCCCTCCGGCGGAGCCGGGGCGGCGTCCTGCGGCCACTCGGCGAGCAGCCGGGCGAAGGCCGCCGAGCGTCCTGCGCAGCCCACCAGCACCTCGTCCGCCGACGCCAGCGCGGGCGCCGCCCGGGCCAGCACCGCGCGGGCCCGGGCCGGCCGCTCGGCCGCGCAGTGCTCGGCCAGCCCCTCCACCGCGGCGGTCAGCACCGCCGGGTCGGCCTCGGTGGCGAGCAGGGTGTCGAGCAGCTCGCAGCGCAACGCGTCCGCCGCCGGGTCGGCCACCGGGGCGGACAGCACCCGGGCGAACGGGCGGCGCACGGCGGGCGACCGGGCCGCCAGGGCTCCGCCGAGCAGCACCCGCAGCTCGAGCCGGGCCGCCGGGCCACCGGTCGCCGCGCGGGCCAGCCGCCGGCCCAGGTAGTCGACGGCCACCGGGCCGGCCAGCTCCGGCCGCTCGCGCAGCAGCCGGGCCGCCAGCTCGGCGCCGCGGCGGGTGGCCACCGGGGCCGTCGCGTCGGCGAGCACCCGCAGGGTCTCGGCGACCGCCCCACCGGGGGCGGCCAGCCGGTCCGCCAGCGCGGCCAGGACGGGCTCCGGGTCGCTCTCCAGCGCCGGTGCGAGCGCCGCGGCGGTGAGGAAGGCGTCGCCGCCCGCCCGGTGCAGCGCCAGCGCGGCCGGGAGGTGCCCGGCACGCGTCGCCGGATCGCCGAGCAGCAGGGCGAGGGCGGCTCCGTGCAGGCCCGGCTCGTCCTCGCGGGCGAGCAGGGTCTGCGCGGTGAACCGCAGCAACCCGGCGGCGGCGCCGACGGCGTGCGGGGCGACCCGCAGGGCGTGCACGGCGGCCGCCACGTGCCGCTCGGGCCGCCGGTCGTGGCTCCAGCGGTCGACCGCCCGGCAGAGCGCGGAGGGCTCCTCGGCGGCGAGCAGGGTGAGCAGCGCGTCCGCCCGCGGGTGCGCGGCGTCGACCAGCGCGTCCGCCAACTCGTCCAGGGCGAGCCGGCGGTGGGCGTGCAGCAGGTCGTGGGCGAGGTCGGCGACGGTGTGACCGGGGCGCCCCGGCAGCCCGCGTCCGTCCTCGAACCAGCCGCAGAGCAGGGGGAACACCGCGACCGGGTCGGCGCGCAGCCGACCGGCCACCGCGGCCAGGTGGCCCTGCCCGGGGCCGTCCGCGACCACCAGGCGGCGCAGCAGGGCTAGTTCGGCCTCGACCGGCAGGCCGAGGCCGGTCCAGAAGGCCGGACCGAACGCCGCTCCCCCGTCGGCGGCCCGATCGGCCAACTGCTCCAGCAGCGCCAGGTGTTCGACCGGGTCCGGGCTGGCGGCCAGCCCGGCGGTCAGCAGGCGTCCGGCCCACCAGGCGGGTTCGCTGCCGGGCGGGCGCAGGTCCAGCGCCCGCCCGATCCGGTGCAGCCACGGGTCGAGCGCCGGCGCGCCCCAGGCCTCCGCCAGCTGGCGCAGCGCGGCGACGACCGGGCCGATCCGGTGCCGGGGGACACCGCACGCCCGGCCCGCCGGGACGCGCCCCCCGGCCGACCCGGTGGGCGTGTCCTCGGCCTCGCCCAGCAGCAGCCGCAGCGCGACGTCCAGATCCAGGTGCGAGCCCTGCAGCCAGTCGGCGAACTCCCCGTGCGCGAACCGGAAGCCGGTGCCGGCCGGGACGAACAGGCCCTCCGCGAGCACCGCGGTGGCCCAGCCGCCAGCCGCCGGGAACAGCTCCTCGAAGGCCTCCCGGCCCAGCCCGCCCGGATCGGCGCCGAGCATCCGCCGGGCCGCCTCGTGCACCCGCCCGGCGACCGCCGCCGCCAGCCGCCGCACCCGCCCCTGCGCCGGACCGGCCGGCGCGCCCCGCCGGTGGGCGCCGGGGCGCCGGGGCCGGGGGTCCTCGACGAGCCGCCGGGCCACCCGCAGGCACTGCAGGTCCAGGTGGCCGCCGAACAGCTCCGCCCGCCCGCCCGGCTCCCCGCGCAGGCCCTCCGCCCAGAGCTCGCCGGCCAGCCGCACGGCCAGCGGGTGCCGGGCGTCGGCGGCGGCCGGCCACCCCGGCGGCAGCCCGTAGCGGCGGCGCACGCGTTCGGCCGCCTCGGCGGGCAGCGGCCCGAGCCGGTGGCCACCCAGGCTGGGGGCGCCCGGGCCGGCGCCGTCCATCCGGACGGTGGGGGCGCTGGCCAGGTCTCCGTACGGGGCCGGCTCCTCGTCGTACCCGGCGCGGGCCGCGCCGCCGCCCCACGTCTCGGCCGCCAGCCGTTCCCAGGTCTCCTCGGCGCAGGCGGTCAGCAGCCGCGCCCCGCAGCCGGTGAGCCAGTCCCCGGCGCCGCGCAGCCAGCGCGGCTCGAGCGGCGCGGGCGCCTCCTCCGGGCCGTCCAGGACCACCAGCAGCGGGCGGCCGGCCGCCGCGCACAGGGCCGCCACCGGCTCCGGCGCGGGCGCGGGGGTGCCCAGCTCGGCCGCGGCGGCGGCCAGGGCCCGCTCCACCGGCTCGGCCAGCGAGCGGTCCCCGGCCCGTAGGTCCGCGCCGCGCAGCCACAGGGTCGGCAGTTGCCGGGCGCCGTCGGCCCGGCGGGCGGCGAGGGCGGCGAGTTCGGTGGTGCGCCCGCTGCCGGGGGCGCCGACCACGGCGGTGACGGTGGTCCGCGGCTCGTCCCCGGTCAGGCCGTCGGGCCGGTCGACCCGGTCGGCGGCGAGCCCGGCCACCCGGCCCGGTCCGGCCCCGGCGGCGGCCAGCTGGACGGCGGCCAGCCGCAGCACCCCGGCCAGGTTGAGGGCGGGCCCGTAGGCGGGCACCGCGGCGGCGTTGCGCGCCAGGAGTTCGGCCAGCGCGGGGGCGGCCGCCGCCGCGCCGCCGCCGGCCGGCACCGCGGCGAGCGCGCCGCCGTGCCGCGGGCCGCCCAGGGCGGGCGCGGCCAGCGCGACCACGGCGCCGCTGCGGGCGTCGAGCACCGGCGAGCCGGCCGGCACCGAGGCCCCGGCGACCACCAGCGGGTCCAGCAGCAGCACGCCGCCCGGCAGGTGGCGGCCGTCCGGCCCGGTGTACCCGAGGCCGGTGACGCCCAGCAGGCCGCAGCGCAGCGCCACCGCCCGGTCGTCCTCCCCCGCCAGCGCGGGCACCACCACCTCGTGTCCGGCCGCGAGCGCGGCGACCGGCAGCGCGGGTACGGGCAGCCCGCCGACCGCGTCGGTGCGCAGCAGGGCGAGTCCGTGCCCGGGCAGCGCGAGGACGGCGTCGGGGCCGAGCACCCGGGTCTGCCCGCCGGGGGTGTGCAGCACGAGGCGGTCCAGGCCGGCGACGGCCTCGTGCGCGGTGAGGACGGTGCCCCTCGGGTCGGCGACGAACCCTAAGCCGTGCAGCCGCCCGTTGAGGTCCCGGATCCGCAGCAGGTACCGCCCCGGGTCCCCCGCCACCCCGTCGCCGTCCGGCATGCCCGCCATGTGCTCCGCCCCCTCGACTGGCGCCGGCCGCCTCGGGGGCGCGCCGGGTGCCCGCGGCCGTCGCTGCGGGGCCCGTCCCACCGGCGGCCCCGCTCCGTCCGCGGTGGCACCGGCGCGCCTCCTCGGCCTGCTCGCGCGAGGCCCTCGGGCCCGGTTCCGGACCCGCCGGGGAGCCTGCCCGGAGCGGCGGCGGCCCGACCGCGCCCGCGCCGCTCACCACCGGCGTTCACCTCGCGCGCTCCCCCGCACGAGTGAAACCCCCGCCGGGACGGATCCCGACGGGGGTGACAGCAGGGGCGTGCGGGGCGCGTCAGCCGACGAAGACCGCGACCGGCTTCGCCTGGCCGTCCTTCTCCTCGACCAGCGCGAGGAAGCGCCCGTCCGGCCCGTACACCGCGATCGGCCCGTCCACGCCGAGCCCGGGCGCCTTCAGCCGGGCGCCGTGCGACAGCTTCTGCGCGGACGCCTCGTCCAGGTCCCAGCGCGGGAACGCGGCCGCGGCGGCCTCGCCGATCGGCAGCACCTCCAGGCCGGTGGCGGCCTCGCCGGTGACGGCGGCCTCCAGCTCCTCCAGCGTGCGCGCCGACTCCACCGCGTAGGGCCCGACCCTGGTGCGCCGCAGCGCGGTCAGGTGCCCGCCGACGCCGAGCCCGGCACCCAGGTCGCGGGCCAGCGCCCGGATGTACGTGCCGGAGGAGCACTCCACGGTCACGTCCAGGTCGATCACCGGCGTGCCGTCCTCGGCCACCGCCGCGCGCTGCCCGTGCACGGTGAAGGAGTGGATCGTGGTGGGCCGGGCGGCGAGCTCGAACTCCTCGCCCTCGCGCACCCGCGCGTACGAGCGCTTGCCGTCGATCTTGATGGCGCTGACCTTGGACGGGACCTGCATGATCTCGCCGGTCAGCGCCGCGATCCCGGCGTCGATCGCCTCCCGGGTCACCCCGTCGGCCGGGGTGGCGGAGGTGACCTCGCCCTCCCGGTCGTCGGTGACGGTGGTCTGGCCGAGCCGGACGGTCGCCTCGTAGGTCTTGGCGGTCAACATCAGGTGGCCGAGCAGCCGGGTGGCGCGCTCGACGCCGATCACCAGCACGCCGGTGGCCATCGGGTCCAGCGTGCCGGCGTGCCCGACCTTCCGCGTCCCGGCCAGCCACCGCATCTTGGCGACGACCCCGTGCGAGGTGATGCCCTCGGGCTTGTCGACGATCACCAGGCCGTCCGGGCCGGTGCCTTTGCGCTTCATCGGGTTCTTTCTCTCAGGAGCGGTCAAGAGGTGATCAAGGTACCGGCCGCAGCGCGGCCCGGAACCGTTCGACCACCGCGGGCACGTCCTCCCGCGCGCTGAACCCGGCGGCGAAGACGTGCCCCCCGCCGCCCAGCTCGGCACAGGCCGCGGCGACGTCCACCGCGCCCTTGGAACGCGAGGAGCCCCGCAGGGTGCCGTCCGGGTCCTGCTTGAGCACCAGCGCCACCTCCGCCTCGGCGGGGCGGCGCAGGATGTCGATCAGCCCCTCGATCTCCTCGACCGTGACGCTGAACAGCACCAGGTCCTGGTACGGCACCCAGGTCCACACCAGCCCCAGCCCGCCGGCCGCGTCCGGTTCGTAGACGGCCCGGTCGAGCGCGCCCGCGAGCACCTTGAGGTAGCCGAAGGAGGAGGTGTCCCACAGCTGCCGGGAGATCAGGTCGTGCCGGATGCCGGTGGCCAGCAGCCGCCCGGCGAGTTCGTGGGTCGCGGGCGTGGTGGCCCGGTACTTGAACGAGCCGGTGTCGGTGGCGACGCCGGTGTAGAGGCAGGTGGCCAGGTCCTGGTCGAGCTCGACGCCGAGCCGGCGCAGCAGTTCGTCGACCAGCACGGCGGTGGCCGGGGCGGTCGGGTCGATCAGCTGGTGGGTGCCGAAGCCCGGGTTGGAGGCGTGGTGGTCGATCACCACCAGGACGGGCGCGGCGAACGCCTTGTCGTGCAGCAGCCCGAGGCGGCTCTCCGCGGCCACGTCGAAGCAGAGCACCAGCTCGGGGACGTCCGGGACGTCGGCCGCCGGCACGATCAGCTCCTGGCCGGGCAGGAAGGCCAGCGACTCGGGCACGATCTGCGGGTCGTCGCCGAAGGAGACCCGCACCTGCTTGCCGAGCCCGCGCAGCGCCAGCCCCGCCGCCAGCGAGGAGCCCAGCGCGTCGCCGTCCGGGCAGATGTGGCAGATCAGGTCGATCGAGCGCGCCCGCCCGATCTCCGCCACCACCTGCTGCCAGAGCAGCTCGAAGCCGCTCTCCTCGGCGCGCGGCCCCGGAAGCGCCGCGAGGGCACCCTCCACCGTGCTGGTGGAGGACGCCCCCGTGGTCGAACCGGCTCGCGAGGCGGCCTGCGCCGGCTCACCCGCCATGTCTACTCGTCCTCGTCGTCACGCTCGGACGCCGGAACCTTGTACGGGTCCGCGTCGCCGGCGTAGGCCGCCCCCGCGGCGGTGGTGCGCACCGCCGCGTCGATGGCCTTGGCCCGGTCGAGCAGGTCGTCGATGTTCCGGGCGTTGTCCGGCAGCGCGTCCGCGACGAAGGTCAGCGTCGGGGTGAAGCGCACCCCGATCTTGCCGACCTCGGAGCGGATCACGCCCTTGGCGCTCTCCAGCGCGGCGGCCGTGGCCTCGCGCTCGGTCTCGTCACCGAAGACGGTGTAGAAGACGGTGGCCTCGCGCAGGTCGCCGGTCACCCTGGTGTCGGTGATGGTCACGAACCCCAGTCGCGGGTCCTTGATCCGTCGTTCCAGGGTCTGGGCGACGACCACCTGGATGCGGTCGGCGAGCTTGCGCGCCCTTGCGGTGTCGGTCACGTTGCCTCCTCGTGCAGTGGGCCCGGTACCCGGGTGAGCTGCGCACCCGTCGGGGCCCACGCCCCAAAGTACCGGCCCGCGCCCGGCCTTGCGGGCGCTCCGGGTCCTGATCTGTGTGAGAACGGCGACTTCCGCCGACCGCCTCCACAGCTCTCATTCGTCGTCGTCGTTGTGGTAGCGCCTCCTCGCGGAGAGGAGCTGCACCTCGGGGCGGCCGGCGACCAACCGCTCACAGCTGTCCAGGACCTCGGTGACGTACCCGGCTTCGCCGGACACCACCGCCAGGCCGATCTCGGCCCTGCGGTGCAGGTCCTGGTTCCCGGTCTCGGCAGCGCACACGCTGTACTTGCGCTGCAGTTCGGCCACGATGGGCCGCACGATCGAACGCTTCTCCTTGAGCGAGTGGACGTCGCCCAGCAGCAGGTCGAAGGTGAGTGTTCCCACGAACATGTGTGACAGGTCTAGCCGACCTGAAGGCCTCGGGGGCACCGCCCGGAACCGGGCCGGTGCTTCGTCGTTCGACTACCGGGACCCTACACAGCGAGACCGGGGCCGGTCGACGGAAATACCACCCGTCGACCGGCCCCGGATTCCACCGACTACGAGCGCGGCTTCTCGCGCATCTCGTAGGTCTCGATGACGTCGTCGACCTTGATGTCGTTGAACGACCCCAGGGTGACACCGGCCTCGAAGCCCTCGCGGACCTCGGTCGCGTCGTCCTTGAAGCGGCGCAGACCCTCGATGGTGAGGCTCTCCGCCACGACCTTGCCGTCGCGGATGAGGCGGGCCTTGGCGTTGCGGCGCAGCAGGCCCTCGCGGACCAGCACACCGGCGATGTTGCCGAACTTGGAGGAGCGGAACACCTCGCGGATCTCCGCGGAGCCGAGGCGGACCTCCTCGTACTCCGGCTTGAGCATGCCCTTGAGGGCGTTCTCGATCTCCTCGATCGCCTGGTAGATGACCGAGTAGTACCGGACGTCCACGCCTTCCTTGTCGGCCGCGGTGCGCGCACGGCCTTCGGCGCGCACGTTGAAGCCGATGATGATGGCGTCCGAGCCCATCGCCAGGTCCACGTCGGACTCGGTGATGGCACCCACACCGCGGTGCAGGACCCGGAGCTCGACCTCCTCGCCCACGTCCAGCTTGACGAGGGCGTCCTCGAGGGCCTCGACCGAACCGGAGACGTCACCCTTGATGATGAGGTTGAGCTGCTCGATGGAGCCGGCGGCGATGGCCTTGTCCAGGTCCTCCAGGGACACCCGGACCCGGCGCTGCGCGAAGGCGGCGTTGCGGTCGCGGGCCGAGCGCTTCTCGGCGATCTGGCGGGCGGTGCGGTCCTCGTCGACGACGATGAAGCTGTCGCCGGCGCGGGGCACCGAGGTCAGACCGAGCAGCAGCACCGGGCGGGACGGGCCGGCCTCGGAGAGGCTGTTGCCGTTCTCGTCCAGCATCGCGCGGACGCGGCCGTAGGCGTCGCCCACGACGATCGAGTCGCCGACGCGGAGGGTACCGCGCTGCACGAGCACGGTCGCCATGGCGCCGCGGCCCTTGTCGAGGTGGGCCTCGATGGCGATGCCCTGCGCGTCCTGGTCGGGGTTGGCCCGCAGGTCGAGCGAGGCGTCCGCGGTGAGGACCACGGCCTCCAGCAGCTGGTCGATGTGCAGACCCTGGCGCGCGGAGATGTCGACGAACATGGTGTCGCCGCCGTACTCCTCGGCCACCAGACCGAACTCGGTCAGCTGACCGCGGACCTTGGTCGGGTCGGCGCCCTCGACGTCGATCTTGTTGACGGCGACCACGATCGGCACGCCGGCGGCCTTGGCGTGGTTCAGCGCCTCGACCGTCTGCGGCATGACGCCGTCGTTGGCCGCGACCACCAGGATCGCGATGTCGGTGGACTTGGCACCACGGGCACGCATGGCGGAGAACGCCTCGTGACCCGGGGTGTCGAGGAAGGTGATCGGGCGCTGCTCGCCGTTCACCTCGGTGACGACCTGGTAGGCACCGATGTGCTGGGTGATGCCACCGGCCTCGCCGGCCACCACGTTGGACTTGCGGATCGCGTCCAGCAGTCGGGTCTTACCGTGGTCGACGTGACCCATGACGGTGACGACCGGCGGACGCGGGGCCAGCTGGTCCTCGTCGCCCTCGTTGGCGCCGAAGTCGATGTCGAACGACTCCAGCAGCTCGCGGTCCTCGTCGTCCCGGCTGACGATCTCCAGGACGAAGCCCATCTCGCCGGCCAGCAGCTCGAGGGTCGCGTCGGAGACCGACTGGGTCGCGGTGACCATCTCACCGAGGTTGAACATCACCGAGACGAGCGCGGCCGGGTTGGCGTTGATCTTCTCGGCGAAGTCCGTCAGGGACGCACCGCGCGACAGACGGACCGTCTGGCCGTTGCCGCGGGGCAGCATCACACCGCCGACGGACGGGGCCTGCATGGCCTCGTACTCCTGGCGCTTCGCCCGCTTCGACTTGCGACCGCGCGCCGGGCGACCGCCCGGGCCACGACCGAAGGCACCCTGCGTGCCACCACGGGCACCCGGGCCGCCCGGACGGCCGCTGAAGCCACCGGGACGCGGACCGAAACCGCCGCCGCCACCCGGGGCACCGCCACCGGGACGCGGGCCGCCGAAGCCGCCGCCACCGGCCGGGCGCGAGCCCGGACCGGCCGGACGGCCCTGGAAGCCGGGACGCGCGCCGCCCGGAGCACCCGGACGACCGCCGGGGCCACCGGGGCCACGACCGCCGGGGCCCGGACGCGGGCCGGGAGCCGGACGCTGCGGCATCATGCCCGGGTTCGGGCGCGGCATGCCGGACGGGGTCGGGCCGCCGGGACGCGGCGCGGCCGGACGCGGCATGCCATCGGGACGCGGAGCACCACCCGGACGGGGGGCACCGGCACCCGGAGCACCCTGGCCACCCGGACGCGGACGGTCGCCGCCCGGACGCGGGGCACCACCGGGACGCGGCGCACCGGCACCCGGCGCACCGGCCGGACGCGGGGCACCGGCACCCTGGGCACCGGCCGGACGCGGACGGTCGCCGCCCGGACGCGGACGGTCGCCGCCCTGGGCGCCCTGACCGGCCGGACGCGCACCCGGCGCGCCGGGACGGCGGTCGCCGGGGCGGGCCATGCCGGTGGCGCTGCCCGAGGTGAACGGGTTGTTGCCCGGACGCGGGCCGGCCGGACGCGGGCCCGGACGGGCGCCGCCGCCGGCGGCGGGACCGGCCGGACGCGCGGCCGGGGCGGCCGGACGCTGCGCCTGGGTCTCACCGGCGGGAGCCGGCGAGGAGAACTCGGCCGCGGGCGCGGCCGGGGCCGCCGGGGCGGCGGGACGCGCCGCCGGGCGCGGGCCCGGGGTCGGTCCGGCCGGCTTCGCGGCGGGGGCGGCCGGAGCGGCGGGAGCCGCGGCGGCCGGGGTCGGACGGGGACCGGGGGTCGCGCTGGGGCGCGGACCCGGGGTCGGAGCACCCGGCTTGGGTGCACCCGCGGCGGCAGAGCCGCCGGCGGGCTGGGGCGCCGCGGTCTTCCGCGGGCCCGGCTTGGCAGCGGAGCCACCACCGGTGGGGGCAACGCCAAGCGCGTCAGTCAGCTTGCGCACGACCGGCGCCTCGATCGTCGAGGACGCCGAACGGACGAACTCACCGAGCTCGGTCAGCTTGGCCATGACGGCCTTGCTCTCCAAGCCAAGCTCCTTGGCGAGTTCGTAAACCCGGACCTTAGCCACTTCACTCCTGTCTATGAGTCCGGGGTGTCTCGTCCGCCGGACCGTCGCTACTTCATGGGCGTACCCATCGCGTACTCATCGCGTACTCATCGAGTGCTCATCGCAATCTCGACCTACTTCCACATCGCGAGGTACCTGACTGGTGGCACGGCGCGCGGCTGCCCGCGCACTGTGCTTGTTGCGGTGGTTCTTCCGCCGCCTGAGCTGAGCGGCGGCCGTTGCGGGCGGCCGCACCGGGCGCTCAGGGCGCCGGGGTGTCGCCGGTCCGCTCCTCGATGAACCCGCGGAGCCGCTCCGTGTCGAGCGCGCCCTGGAGCCGGAAGGCCCGGGGGAACGCCCTACGGCGGACCGCGAGGTCGAGGCAGGCCGGATCGGGGTGCAGGTGCGCGCCCCGGCCCGGCAGTGCGCCACGGGGATCGGGGACGCAGACGCCCTCGACCGCCGTGACACGCAACAGCTGGTGCTTGGCCGCTCGCTTGCGGCAGCCCACGCAGGTGCGTTCCGGGCGTGCTCGGACGTGCGTCCGGCCAGACGAAGGCAAGTCTACCCCTCCGAAGGGACATGGCGCCGCCCCGCCGATCCCGCCCGGACTGGCGAAGCGTCTAGGACAACACTGACGACCGGGTGGATGCCACCCGATTACGACCGGCCGTGACCGCCCTCGGGGCGGTCGCCGTCCTCCGGCTGCCCCTCGGTGTCCGGCCGGATGTCGATCCGCCAGCCGGTGAGACGGGCGGCGAGGCGGGCGTTCTGCCCCTCCTTGCCGATCGCCAGCGACAGCTGGTAGTCGGGCACGATCACCCGTGCGGAGCGCTGGGCGGCGTCGACGATCTCCACGCTGGTCACCCGCGCGGGGGACAGCGCCGCGGCGACCATCTCGCGGGGGTCCTCGGACCAGTCCACGATGTCGATCTTCTCGCCGTGCAGCTCGCCCATCACCGCGCGCACCCGGCTGCCCATCGGGCCGATGCAGGCGCCCTTGGCGTTCAGCCCGGCCCGGCGCGACCAGACCGCGATCTTGGTGCGGTGGCCGGCCTCGCGGGCGATGGCGGCGATCTCCACGCTGCCGTCCGCGATCTCCGGGACCTCCAGCGCGAACAGCTTCTTCACCAGGCTCGGGTGCGTGCGCGACAGCGTGACCGAGGCCCCTCGGACACCGCGGCGCACCGCGACCACGTAGCACTTCAGACGGGTGCCGTGCCGGTAGTCCTCGCCCGGGACCTGCTCCTGCGGCGGCAGGATGGCCTCCAGCTTGCCGATGTCGACCAGCACGTTCTTCGGGTCGTTGCCCTGCTGGACGACACCGGTGACGATGTCGCCCTCCTTGCCCGCGTACTCGCCGAAGGTCTGGTCGTCCGCGGCGTCGCGCAGCCGCTGCATCATGACCTGGATGCCGATGCTGGACGCGATCCGGCCGAAGCCGTTCGGGGTGTCGTCGAACTCCTTCGGCTCGACGCCCTCGTCCAGCTCCGCCGGGTCCTCCGTCGCCCACACGGTGACGTGGCCGGACTTGCGGTCCAGGTGCACCCGGGCGCGGCGGCGCGAGCCCTCGGTGCGGTGGTACGCGGTGAGGAGGGCGGACTCGATGGACTCGACCAGCAGGTCGAAGGGGATGTTCTTCTCGTTGACCAGCGTGCGCAGGGCACTCATGTCGATGTCCACGGCTACGCCTCCTCGTCTTTCGTCACGTTCGTCATGGTCCAGGCGGTGCGCAGGTCACTCCGCACCGTCGTCCCCCTCCTCGGAGGCGTCGCCGTCCGCGAAGTCCGCGGTCTCGTCGAGGAGCTGCTCGTCCTTGCGGTTGAACTCGACCTGCACGCGCGCCCGGTCCACCTCGGCGTACTCCAGCCGACGCTCCTTCGGGCGGCCGCGGCCCTTCACCGGCTGCACCTCGACCAGCGCGCCGTCCTCGTCGGCCTCCAGCACCCGGGCGACGATCTCCCCGCCGTCGACCAGGTGGATCGCGGCCAGCCGGCCCTGGGCCCGCTGCCAGTGCCGGGGCAGGAGCAGCGGACGCTCGGCGCCCGGCGAACCCACCTCCAGCAGGTAGGCCTCGTCACCCATCAGGTCCGACTCGTCCAGGGCCTCGCCGACCACCCGGCTGAACTCGGCGATGGTGTCCATGTCCACGCCGCCGTCGGTGTCGACGTCGATCTGCACCTGCCGGCGGTTGCCCGCCCGGGTGACCTTGACGTCCTCCAGGTCCAGACCGGCCTGCGCGGCCAGCGGCTCCAGCAACGCGCGCAGCCGGTCGGTGTGGGTGGTGCTCATCCGGGTGGACTCCTCGGCCGCGTCTGCTGTTGTCAGAAGGTCGCGCCGCGACCCCGGCGCCGGGGTACGGCGCGCACCGGGTCACGGCAGCTCGGCCCAAAGCCTAGCCGGTGAAGCCGCCAACCACCGATTCCGGACCACCCCCGACCGGTCGCACGCCACCCACTGCGAGCAAGCTCACACCGGTCCGGACAGGCCTTCGTGATCCGAATCAGTGCCCGGAAACATGGGGATTCTGTAATCATTCACGCCTACGAGGGCAGGCGGGGAGTCCGTCCTCCCGTACACGCCCCGGAGTGACACCGATGCAGCCGCCCAGCCGACGGACCCTCCTGGCCCTCGGACTGCTCCTCCTCGCCACCGCCTGCACGGGCGGACACGGCGGCAACGGCGCGGCGCCCGGCGACCGCGGCACCGCCCCCAACCCCGACGAGCCGGTCATCCTGCGCGCCGTCGCCGCCACGGACACCCTGCTCACCGGCTACGACACCCTGCTCGCCACCCCGGCCGGGGCCGCGGACAAGGACCTGGCGGCGCTGCGCGCCGAGGTCGTCCGGCACCGGGCCGCCCTCGCCCACGACCTGCCCGCCGCCTCCGTCCCGCCCGCGCCGGGCGCCGCCCCGGCCACCTCCGGCAGCGCGAGCACGGCCCCCGGCCCGACCGCGACCCCGCCGGCCACCGCCGTCGGCACCCCCGCCGCGCTGGCCGCCCTGGAACGCCAGACCGCCCGGACCCGGCTCGCCGACCTGGCCGCAGCCCGCCCGCCGCTGGCCCGGATCCTGGCCTCGATCGCCACCTCCGACGTGCTGCACGCCGTCGCGCTCGGCGACAACACCCCGCTGGTCACCCCGCCGCCCGCCCCGACCGCCGCGCCCACCGGCACCCCGTCCGGCCCGGCCGCCCCCGGCTCCGCCGAACCGTCCGGCTCCCCCTCGCCGGCCGCCGCCCCGCCCACCACCGCCACCAGCCCGGCCGCCACCGCCCCACCCGGCGCCGTCGCCGCCCTCCAGGGCGCCCTCGGCGCCGAGCACGCCGCCGTCTACGGCTACGGCGTGGTCGGCGCCCGGCTCCCCGACGACCAGCAGCGCGCCGACGCCCGCACCGCCTACGCCGCGCACGAGGCCCGCCGGGACGCCTGGCAGCGGCTGGTCGGTTCGCTCGGCGCCACCCCCTCCGCCGCCGCGGCCGGCTACCAGCTCCCGTTCGCCGTCACCGACGCGGCCGCCGCCGGCCGGCTCGCCGCCCACCTGGAGACCCGGCTCACCACGGTGTACGCCGACCTGGTCTCCGCCGTCCCCGGGCCGGAGCGCACCGCCGCCGCCGACGCGCTGCGCGAGTGCGCCCTCCGGGCCCACCGCTGGGGCGCCCCCGACCAGGCCTTCCCCGGCATCCCCGACACACCCCCCGGCCCGTCCCCGTCAGCCCCGGCGACCGCCTCCGCCCCGGCCACCGCAGGCAGCACGGGCTGAGCGCCCCGCCCGCCCTGCCCCCGCACTGACCCGTGCCACCGACCACGCGGCACTGACCTGCGAGTTCACCCGCATGACCGACAATGGACGGAGCAGTACCCACGGGGGAGCGTCAACCGGAAGGCCGGCATGTCGGGAGCAGCAGCACAGATCACCGTCCCCACCTGGCTGGCCCGCGGCGTCACCGCGGGCGAGGGCGACCGGGGCCGGCAGTGGCTGGCGGGCCTCCCCACCGCGGTGGCCGCCCACCTCGCCCGCTGGGACCTCACCCTGGAACGGGTGCTCGACCCGGGCGGCAGCCTGAGCCTGGTCGCCTACGTCCACCGCGACGACCTCTCCCCCGCCGTCCTCAAGGCCGGCCTGCGCACCCACGAGACCGCCCACGAACACGCCGCCCTGTCCCACTGGGCCGGCCGCGGCGCGGTGCTGCTGCTGGACGCGGACCCGGCCGAGGGCGTCCTGCTCCTGGAACGGCTGCACGGCGACATCCCGCTGCGCTCGCTGGCGGAGGCGAAGGCCATGCTGGAGGCGACCAGCCTGCTGCACCGACTCTGGACCCCCCTGCCCGAGGGGCACCCCTTCGCCACCCTCGCCGAGCGGGCCGCCGACACCGCGCAGCGGCTGGAGCGGCACCGCACGCTGCCCGGCGCGGCCGAGGCGCAGCCCCTCGTCACGGAGGCCCTGGAGACGGCCCGCGCGCTCACCGGGTCCGCGGCCGAGACCTTCCTCCTGCACGGGGACTTCCACCACGGCAACGTGCTCGCCGCCGACCGGGCGCCCTGGCTGGCGATCGACCCGCGCCCGCTGGCCGGGGAACGCGCCTACGACCTGGCCCGGCTCGCCCTGGAACGCGCGGACACCCTGATCGGCTCCCCCGGCGCGCCCGCGGCCGTCCGCCGCCGGCTGCACCAGCTCGCCGACGCCCTGGACGTCGACCGGGAGCGGCTGCGCGGGTGGACCCTGTTCCGCTCCGTCGACCTCGGCCTGCGCGCCCTGGCCGCCGGCCGCCACGAGGACGCCGAACTGCACCTGGAGTTCGCCGGGCAGCTCTGAAGCCGCGCCGCCGGCACCGGGACCCGCCGGCCCCGGAATCCGCCCGTCGCCGGGCGGCGGTCAGGACCGGCCGGACGGCCCGGGCCCCCGCAGCGGCAGCCGCGCCCCCATCACCGCGTACAGCCGGTCGGTGGCCGGGAACCGCACCGCGCGGGCCAGGTCCTGGTACCCCAGCGCGCGGTAGAGCCGCCGGGCCGGGGTCTCCGCGTCGATCGCGGAGAGGATGCTGCGGTCCAGGCCGGAACGGTCGCAGAGGGCCCGGATCAGCCGCGAGCCCACGCCCTGCCCCTGGAAGTCGGGGAGCACGTGCAGCTCGGTGACGGCGAACACGCCGTCCAGCCAGTCCCCGTGGCCGCGCGCGGTCAGGTACGGCTCGATCACCGTGCTCCACCAGTGCTCGCGCTGGTTGGGCATGCCGTAGCCGAACCCGACCAGCCGGCCGCCGCTCATCGCCCCGAAGGCGACCACCCCGGGCTGGCGGGCGTGCCGGCCCACGATGTGCAGCCGTACCGCGACCTCCTCGGGGGTGAGCCCGAAGGCCACGGCCTGGACCTCCAGCGCCGTCGGCGCCCAGGCCGCAAGGTCGATGGCCTCGATCGTCACCCCGGTCAGCTGATCCATGCTCCGGACGTTACTACCCGCGCGGCCGTGGCGCGGGCGAAGATCGGAACCGGACCGCGCGGGACCGGACCGGACCGCCGGCCCCGCGGAAGGGCTCAGAACAGCACGCTCATGAACGCCCCGACCTCGCGGAACCCCACCCGCCGGTAGGCGGCCCGGGCGCGCAGGTTGAAGTCGTTGACGTACAGCGAGACCACCGGCGCGACCTCGCGCAACGCGATGCCGAGGACGGCGGCCATGCCGGTCTCGGAGAGCCCCTGGCCGCGGTGCTCGGGCGCCACCCAGACACCCTGGATCTGGCAGGCGCCCTCGGTGACGGCGCCGATCTCGGCCTTGAAGACGACCCGGCCGTCCTCCCCGAACCGCGCGAACGACCGCCCGGTGGAGACCAGTTCGGCGACCCTGGCCTGGTAGAGCAGGCCCCCGTCGCCGGCCAGCGGGGAGACCCCGACCTCCTCCGTGAACATCGCGACGCAGGCCGGCATCAGCGCCTCGACCTCGTTGCGCCGCACCCGCCGCACCAGCGGGTCCGGGGCGATCTCGGCCGAGGGCGCGGTGGTGGCCAGCAGCGGCTGGTGGGCGCGGACGTCCCGGGCCGGGCCCCAGCTGCGCTCCAGCAGCGCCCAGAAGGCCGCGGTGGACTCCGCCGGCCCGACGATCGAGGAACAGCGCCGGCCCTGTCGGCGGGCCCGCTCGGCGAAGGAGGCCACGGCCTCGGGCCCGGCGTTGACCAGGACGAGGTTGGCCCCGGCGTAGCAGAGCGCGGCCAGCGCGCCGTCCCCGTCGTACCAGCCCCACATCTCACCGCCGAGCCGCCAGGGGTCGAGACCCACCGCCTCGACCCGGGTGGCGACGAACGCGTTGGCGACCGGGTCGCGGTGGAGGATCTCCAGGGCGTCCGCCAGGTCCGGGGGCTCCAGCACGCGGGTGGTGGCCAGGGCGCGCGCGGCCTGGAACGAGCTGGGGAGCATCACACCTCGATCGAGCATCGAGACAGCACCTCACTGAGACGACTCTGGCCGCACCCTACTCCGTGGCCCCACCCGGCTACGGCCGCGGGGCCGTCCGCGCACGGACGGCCCCGCTTCCGGAAGAACAGCGCGCGGCGGACCCGCGCGGACCCCACCTGCTCAGTCGGCGGCGACGACGGTCGGCGCACCGGCCTCGACGCCGTCCTCCTGCATCTGCTCGGCGAGCTTGAGGGCCTCCTCGATCAGGGTCTCGACGATCTTCGACTCGGGGACGGTCTTGATGACCTCGCCCTTGACGAAGATCTGGCCCTTGCCGTTGCCGGAGGCGACACCGAGGTCGGCCTCGCGGGCCTCGCCGGGGCCGTTGACGACGCAGCCCATGACGGCGACGCGCAGCGGCACCTCCATGCCCTCCAGGCCGGCGGTGACCTCCTCGGCGAGCTTGTAGACGTCGACCTGGGCGCGGCCGCAGGACGGGCAGGAGACGATCTCCAGGCCGCGCTGGCGCAGGTTCAGCGACTCCAGGATCTGGATGCCGACCTTGATCTCCTCGGCCGGCGGCGCGGAGAGCGAGACCCGGATGGTGTCGCCGATGCCCTCGGCGAGCAGCGCGCCGAAGGCGACGGCGGACTTGATGGTGCCCTGGAAGGCGGGGCCGGCCTCGGTGACGCCCAGGTGCAGCGGGTAGTCGCAGGCGGCGGCGAGCTGGCGGTAGGCCTGGATCATCACGACCGGGTCGTTGTGCTTGACCGAGATCTTGATGTCGCGGAAGTCGTGCTCCTCGAACAGCGAGCACTCCCAGAGCGCCGACTCGACCAGCGCCTCGGGGGTGGCCTTGCCGTACTTCTCCAGCAGGCGCTTGTCGAGCGAGCCGGCGTTGACGCCGATCCGGATCGGGACGCCGGCGTCCTTGGCCGCCTTGGCGATCTCGCCGACCTTGTCGTCGAAGGCCTTGATGTTGCCGGGGTTGACGCGGACCGCGGCGCAGCCGGCGTCGATCGCGGCGAACACGTACTTCGGCTGGAAGTGGATGTCCGCGATCACCGGGATCTGGGACTTCCTGGCGATGATCGGCAGCGCGTCGGCGTCGTCCTGGGAGGGGACGGCCACCCGGACGATCTGGCAGCCGGACGCGGTGAGCTGGGCGATCTGCTGCAGCGTGGCGTTGATGTCCGAGGTGACGGTGGTGGTCATCGACTGCACCGAGACCGGGGCGTCGCCGCCGACCGGGACGTTGCCGACCATGATCTGCCGGGATACGCGGCGCTTGGCCAGCGGCTTGAGCGGCAGGGACGGAATACCGAGCGAGATCGCGGTCATGTGCGCAGGGTTCCCCGGGGTTGAGGTGTGGTCGTCCGCCCCGCCGTCGGGACGGCGGAGGCCGGGCGCGCCTCGATCGCGCACCCGGCCTCCACGGTACGGCACGGCGCAGGGGCCCAGCACACCCGCCGTACCCGAACGCCCTAGCCGATCTTCACCGGGTTCACCAGGTCGGCGACCATCACGAGCAGGGTGAAGCCGATGAAGATGCTGGCCACGACGTAGGCGACCGGCATCAGCTTGGCGACGTCGAACGGTCCCGGATCGGGCCGGCGGAACATCCGTGCGAGCCGTCGGCGGACCGCCTCCCAGGCCGCACCGGCGATGTGACCGCCGTCCAGCGGCAGCAGCGGCAGCATGTTGAACAGGAACAGCGACAGGTTGATGCCCGCCAGCAGGTTGACGAACATCGCCACCCGCTGTTCGGCGGGGAGGTCCAGGTTGGCCAGCTCGCCGCTGACCCGGGCCGCGCCGACCATGCCGATCGGGGAGTCCGGATCGCGCGGGGCGTCACCGACGACCGCGTTCCACAGACCGGGGATCTTCCCGGGCAGGGCGGCCAGCGACTTCACGCCGCCCTCGGCCATGTCGTACATCCGGTCGACGGACTGCCCGAAGCCCAGCCGCACGACCCCCTGGCCGGGGGTGAACCCGAGGAAGCCCGCCTGGACGGTCTGGCCCTTGAGGGGGAGGCCCCGGTCGTCGTACTTCTGCACGTCGTTGACGGCGATGACGGGCGACAGGGTGAGCTGCTGCCCGTCCCGCTGGACGACGATGTCCACCTTCTGCCCGGCCGACCTGCGGATGTCCGCCTGGAGCTGGTCGTAGTCGTGGATCCGGTCGCCGCCGAAGGAGAGGACCTTGTCCCCCTGCCGCAGGCCGACCTCGTTGGCCGGGGTCTTGGGCGCGTCGGCGGGGCACACGTCGGTGGGCTGGCCGGCCTTGACGACGCACTGCGCGACCGAACCGATGGTCGGGATCGCGGTCTTGACGCCGAAGCCCATCATGACCGTCAGGAACAGGCCGAAGGCCAGCACCAGGTTCATGAACGGCCCGGCGAACATGACGATGATCCGCTTCCACGGCTTGCGGGTGTAGAACAGCCGCTGCTCGTCGCCCTCCTGGAGCTCCTCGTAGGAGGCCTCCCGGGCGTCCTCGATCATCGTGCGCCAGGGCGAGCTGCTGCGCTTGGTGATCCGGCCGTCCTCGCCGGGCGGGAACATCCCGATCATCCGGATGTAGCCGCCCAGCGGGATCGCCTTGAAGCCGTACTCGGTCTCGCCCTTCCTCCGCGACCAGACCGTCGGACCGAAGCCGACCATGTACTGCGGCACCCGGATGCCGAACAGCTTGGCCGTGGACAGGTGGCCCAGCTCGTGCCAGGCGATCGAGATCAGCAACCCGACCACGAAGACCAGGATGCCGACCACCCACATCACCGTTGCCACCGCTGCTCCTCCGTCATGCCGCTCCGCTCTTCGTCTTGTCTTACCGCAGTCGCGCCCGTGCCGGTACCGGCACGGGCCCACCCGGGCGGGCGCGACCCGGACCGCCGGACCGCCGCCGTCAGCCCGCCGCGAGCTCGCGGGCCCGGGCGCGGGCCCAGTCCTCCGCGTGCAGGACGTCCTCGACCGTCAGGGAAGTTCCCGACCCGGGCGTCCCGTGCTCCGCGACGACCTTGGCAACAGTGTCCACGATCCCCGTGAAGGCCAGGCGGCCCTTCAGGAAGGCCTCCACGCACTCCTCGTTGGCCGCGTTGAACACCGCGGGTGCCGTCCCGCCCAGCGTGCCGACCTCGCGGGCCAGCTCCACCGCCGGGAAGGCCTCGTCGTCCAGCGGGAAGAACTCCCAGGTCGCGGCCTTGGTCCAGTCGCAGCCGGGGGCCGCGTCCGGCACCCGGTCCGGCCAGCCCATGCCCAGCGCGATCGGCATCCGCATGTCCGGCGGGCTGGCCTGCGCCAGCGTCGAACCGTCGGTGAACTCCACCATCGAGTGCACCACCGACTGCGGATGGACCACGACCTCGATCCGGTCGAAGGGCACGTCGTACAGCAGGTGCGCCTCGATCACCTCCAGGCCCTTGTTGACCAGGGTGGCCGAGTTGATCGTCACCACCGGGCCCATCGCCCAGGTCGGGTGCGCCAGCGCCTCCTGCGGGGTCACCCCGGCCAGCTGCTCGCGGCTGCGGGTGCGGAACGGGCCGCCGCTGGCCGTCACCACCAGCTTGCGGACCTCGGCGCGGGTGCCGCCGGCCAGCGCCTGGAACAGCGCGGCGTGCTCGGAGTCCACCGGGACGATCTGCCCCGGCCTCGCCACCGCCTTCACCAGCGGGCCGCCCACGATCAGCGACTCCTTGTTGGCCAGCACCAGCACCCGGCCCGCCGCCAGCGCGGCCAGCGTCGGGCGCAGACCGATCGAGCCGGTGATGCCGTTCAGCACCGAGTGGCACTCCACGGCGGCCAGCTCGGTCGCCGCGTCCGGGCCCGCCAGCACGGTCGGCAGCGGCGCACCCGCCGCCTTCGCGGTCAGCGCCGCGCGCAGCGCCGGCTCCGCGGCCGGGTCCGCGACCGCCACCGTGTGCACGCCCAGCCGCAGCGCCTGCTCGGCCAGCAGCTCCACCCGGCCGCCGGCCGCCGACAGGGCGACCACCCGGAAGCGGTCCGGGTTGCGGAGCACCACGTCGATGGCCTGGGTGCCGATCGACCCGGTGGAACCGAGGATCACCAGCTCCCGGGGGCCGGAGGGGTCCTGCACGGTGGGCGTGAAGCGCAGCTGCGGGTGGGCGAGCGAAGTCATGCGCCCATTGTGTCCTGCCCCGGGCCCTGCCCAGGCCGCGTCCGGCGGATCCGCGCCCCCGGGGCGCTCCCCGACCGGACCGCACTCCCCCGCCCTCCCGCGGGACGGCGCCTCCGCGCGGGCCGCCGGCCGGCCCACGGGCTCCGTTCGAGCAGCGCGCTCGGGACCTTCGTCCGGTACTGAGCGCGGTACCGCGCTCCGCAGGACGGGGACACCCGCCCCGGGCTACCGTCGGAGCCATGCGTACCGTCATCGCCGGGGGACACGGACAGATCGCGCTGAAGCTCGAACGGCTGCTCGCCGCCCGCGGCGACCGGCCCGCCGGGATCATCCGCCGCCCCGAACAGGCCCAGGACCTCACCGCGGCCGGCGCCGAGCCGCTGCTGCTCGACCTGGAGTCCACCACCGCCCCCCGGCTCGCCGAACTGCTCACCGGCGCCGACGCGGTGGTCTTCGCCGCCGGCGCCGGACCGGGCAGCGGGACCGCCCGCAAGAACACCGTCGACCGCGACGCCGCCGTCCTGCTCGCCGACGCCGCCGAACTGGCCGGCGTCCGGCGCTACCTGATGGTCTCCTCGATGGGCGCCGACGCCAACGCCCACCACCCCGCCGACGAGGTCTTCGAGACCTATCTGCGGGCCAAGGGCGCCGCCGACGACGCCGTCCGGGCCCGGACCACCCTGGACTGGACGGTGCTGCGGCCCGGCCGGCTCACCGACGGCCCCGGCACCGGCCTGGTCCGGCTGGCCCCCTCCGTCGCCCGCGGTGCCGTCGACCGGGCCGACGTGGCCGCCGTCCTCGCGGCGCTGCTGCACGAACCGGGCACGGCCGGACGGACGCTGGAACTGGTCGCCGGGAACGCCACCGTCGAGGAGGCCGTCGCCGCCGCCGGCGGACACGACGGCTGAGGCCCCTCCCGGGGCCCGGAGGCCTGCACGGGCGCCGGGGCCGGAGGCCTGCACGGGCGCCGGGGCCCGCGGCGACCCGGGCGCGGACACGCGAAGGGCCCGGTCGGTCGACCGGGCCCTTCGTCCACGGGGAATCCGTCCGGTCAGAGGTCGAGGCCGGTGAGGACCAGGACCTTCTCCACCGTGTAGTCGTCCATCGCGTAGCGGACGCCCTCGCGACCGACACCGGAGTCCTTGACGCCGCCGTACGGCATCTGGTCGGCGCGGTAGGACGGCGCGTCGCCGATGATCACACCGCCGACCTCCAGCTCCCGGTGGGCGCGGAAGGCGGTCTGCAGGTCGTGCGTGAACACGCCCGCCTGCAGGCCGAACGGCGAGTCGTTGACGGCCGCGAAGGCCTCCTCGACGCCGTCCACCCGGTGCAGCGACATGACCGGGCCGAACACCTCGGCCTTGGCCAGGATCGCGTCCTCCGGCAGCTCGGCCAGCACGGTCGGCGCGTAGGTGGCACCCTCGCGCGTCCCGCCGGTCAGCACCTTGGCGCCCTTGGCGACGGCGTCGTCCACCCAGGACTCCACCCGCTTCGCGGCGTTCTCGTCGACCAGCGGGCCGACGTCCGTCGCGTCCTCGTTCGGGTCACCGGTGACCTGCGCCCCGACCTTGGCCACGACCTTCTCCACCAGCGCGTCGTACACCGACGCGTCGGCGATCACCCGCTGCACCGAGATGCAGGACTGGCCGCCCTGGTAGTTGGCGAACATCGCGATCCGGGTCGCCGCCCAGTCGAGGTCGGCCTCCGAGGACCAGTCGGCGAGCACCACGGCCGCGGCGTTGCCGCCCAGCTCCAGGGTGGTGTGCTTGCGCGGCACCGAGTCCATGATCTGGTAGCCGACCTTGTCCGAACCGGTGAACGAGATCACCGGCAGGCGCTTGTCCTGCACCAGCGCCGGCATCCGGTCGTTCGGCACCGTCAGGACGCTCCACGAACCGGCCGGGAGGTCCGTCTCGGCCAGGATCTCGCCCAGCACCAGCGCCGACAGCGGGGTCGACGGAGCGGGCTTCAGGATGATCGGGGCACCCACCGCGATCGCCGGCGCGACCTTGTGCGCGACCAGGTTCAGCGGGAAGTTGAACGGGGCGATCCCCAGCACCACACCGCGCGGGAAGCGGCGCACCACCGCGAAACGGCCCACGCCGCCCGGGTCGGTGTCCAGCCGCATCGTCTCGCCGTTGGTCCGGCGGGCCTCCTCGGCCGCCCAGCGGAAGACCGACACCGCGCGGCCGACCTCGCCGCGCGCCCACTTGATCGGCTTGCCGTTCTCGGCGGTGATCAGCCGGGCGATCTCCTCGGTCCGCTCGGCCAGGCGCTTCGCCACGTGGTCCAGCGCGGCCGCACGCTGGTGCGCCGGGGTCGCCGCGAACACCGGCAGCGCGGCGACGGCGGCGTCCAGCGCCTCCTCGACCTGGGCCTCGGTCGGGATGCTCACCTTGCCGACCAGACGGCCGTCCCAGCTGTTGTGCACCTCGAAGTCGGCGTCACCGCTCGCCCGGCGGCCGGCGAGCCAGAAATCGTACGTGGTGGTCACCGTGGTACCGGCCCTCTCCTCGTCGTCGTCGGACCCACGGACGTGGGGCCTGAACCCGAGGGTAGGGGCGGCGACGCGCCGACCGGATTGGACGACTAGGAGCGTTCCGCCCCGAGGCCACTCCATCCCGTCCAGCCGAACGGCCCGGGATCCGCTACCCCGGGCCGACCCGCGGCCACCGGCCCCGCCGCGGCCCTCCCGGCCCGCCGACCGGCCGGCCGCCTGCTCGCTCCCGCCTACTCCTCGCCGGAGCGCAGCGCCAGCCACAACTCCATCCGGACGTCCGTGTCGTCCAGCGAACGGCCGAGCAGCTCCTCCACCCGGCGCATCCGGTAACGCAGCGTGTGCCGGTGCACCCCGAGGTCCGCCGCCGCGGCGTCCCACTGCCCGTGTCTGGACAGCCACGCCCGCAGCGAGGCCACCAGATCGCCGCGCGCCGTCCGGTCGTGCTCGCGCAGCGGCCGCAACAACCCCTCCGCGAACGCCGTCACCGCCTCCTCCCCGAGCAGCGGAAGCAGCGAACCCGCACCGACCTCCTCGTGGTCCACCGACCGGCGGCCACCGCGCAGCGCCACCGCCAGCGCCCGCTCGGCCTGCGCGTGCGCCGTCCCCGCCTCCTCCAGCGAAGCCGGCGCCGACACGCCCAGCGACAGGCCCTCGTGCTCCTCCACCGCGCCCAGACAGGCCCGGTGCACCGAGCCGTTGTCCAGCGCCAGCACCATCAACCGCGACCCGTGCGCGCCGTCCTCCCGCGCCACCAGCAGCTTCTCGCCCACCCGGGCACCCGCCTGCTCGGCACGGTCCCCCAGCTCACCGAGCGCCTCGGCCGCCTCCGCGTTCGGCCCCGCACCGGCCACCAGAACCCGTATCGTCCCCTCCGGCAGACCGCCGAACAGCCCCACCGCCACCTGGCGGGCCGTCGCCACCTCCCCCGCCAGCACCATCCGCAGCAGCGCCGCGCCCATCCGCTCCTCCGCCTGCCGCAGCTCGCGCGACCGCTCCAGCGTCAGGGTCAGCAGCGCCACCGCAGCGTTCAGCACGTACCGCTCGGTCGGGGTGATCCGGTCCTCGGTCCCCACCGCCAGGAACCCGCGCGCCCGCCGGTCCGCCCCCAGCGACTGGACCACCACGTAGTCCTCGTCCGCCGTGTCTATCCCCGGCGCCCGCCCCTGCAACGCCGCACTCGACGGCGCCGGCCGCCGACGCAGCCGGTCCACCTCCGCGGCCAGCCGCCCCGCCCGGCGCGCCGCCCAGTCCGGCGCCACCACCGACAGCGCCCCCGAACCGTCGTACAGCGCCGCCCAACCGCCCAGCCGCGCCGCCAACCGGCGCACCACGGCCGTCGTGCCGTCCTTGCCCAGAGCAGCCCGGGTCAGCTCCTCCTGCGCCTCGAAGGACGTCGTCACCGCCTCGTACTGCTCCGCCGCCAGCGCCGCCGACACCACCTTGCTGATCGCGATGAACGGCGTCGGCTCCGGCACCCGCAGCAACGGCAGCCCCCGCTGCGCCGCCGCGTCCACCAGCGGCTGCGGCACCTCCGTGTGCGACAGCCCCACCCCCAGGCCCAGACCCACCACCCCGGCATCGGCCAACCGGTGCACGTACGCCTGCAACTGCGCCGCCGTACGACCCAGCTTGATCCCGGTGGTGAGCAGCAGCTCGCCACCCTCCAGGAACGGCGTCGGGTCGTCCAGCTCACTGGTGTGCACCCAGCGGACCGGCCGCTCCAGATGGTCCGCACCGGCGAGGACCGTCAGATGGAGCGAACTGTTGCGGACGACGGAGGCGAGTGTGGGGGGCATGGCACCTTCGGGGGATCGACCTGACCGCGCCGTTGCGGCCGGGCGAGGAGAGGGCAATGGGACAAGTGAGAAACTCTCCCCTTCATTATGGACGCTCCGGACAACCCGCACTGCCGAATCCACCTCGAAGGCGAGCTTCCTCCCCCGCGCCCCTCACCCCCGCAGGTCCACCAGCAACGGCGGCACCTGCTCCCCCGACACCGCCGTCAACGACACCACCGCGTGCCCCGCCGGCAACGCGTGCGCCAGATCCGACGGCGACCACCGCAACCGCTCCACGTCCCGCGTCGTCACCGACTCCGTCTGCGCCGCCGTCCCCGACAACGCCTTCCGCCCCACCCGCCCGGCCCGCCGCATCACCCCACCGGAGGTGTCGGGGGTGTGGGTCACCGCGGTCTCCTGCACCAGGTGCGTCCCCCAGGCCTCCGAGAACAGCCGGCCGTCCCACGGCGCGATCCCCGGGAACGCCATCCGGCACCCCACCGCCCCGAACAGCGGCGCCCGCAAGGCCTCCGGCAGATCCACCAGCGTGCGCAGCAGCAGCACGGCCCCCGCGTTCGCCCCCCGCATCCGCTGCAACCCGCGCACGGCCGTCGCGTCCAGCGCCGCCGAGGCGTCGTCCACCACCAGACCCGCGAAGAGCGAACGGTCCTCCCGCGCCCCCGCCGCCTGCACGAACTGCCCCACCACCAACCGCGACAGCATCCGGGCGGCCTCCGGGTGGCTGCGCTCCGGCAGCCGCACCCGCACCCGCAGCGGATGGTCCAGCACCCGCATCGCGAACGGCGGCCGGCCGGTCCCGTCCGTCGCGAAGGCCCCCTCGAAGGCCGGCCGGTCCAGCAGCGCCAGCCGGTCCGCCAGCAACGCGCCCGGATCGTCCGCCCGGCCCCGCTGACGCTCCCGGTGCTCCAGATCGCGCTCGAACACCCCCAGCCGGCCCGCCACCCCCAACGCCTTCACCAGCGCCGCCGACGCGTCCGGCTCGCCGAGCAGCAGGGCCCGCAGCTCCCGGACCCCGGGATAGCGCCGGTACGCGGCGTGGAACGGGCCCACCACCTGCTGCAACGCCGTCCGCGCGTTCTCCGCCCGCGCCGTCAGCTCGTCCGGCAACAGCGCCTCGGCCAGCCTGGCCGCCGCCTCGTCCGGATCCTGCGCCGCGCCGTACAGGTCCAACCCGTACACCGAGGCCGGATCGCCGGGCGCGATCACCACGTCGTACCAGGTGTCCGGGCCCAGATCGGCGTCCGCCGCCCCGACCACCACCACGCACGCCGTACCGGCCAGCGCCTGCAGGCACAACGCCTCCGCCACCGGCCGCGCCAGCCGCGCCGTCTTCCCCGTCCCCGCAGGGCCCACCGCCAGCAGCGAGGTGCCCAGCACCGCCGGGTCCAGGGCGAAACCCGCCGCCCGGTGGGCCAGGGAGTTCTTCGGCACGTCCTGGGTCGTCCCCAACCGGACCTGACCCAGCAGCAGATCGTGCCGCTCGCCCCGGCCCGGCAGCTCACGCGACTCCGAGGGGTGCGCGAACGCCGCCCCACCGCGCGCCACCACCTGCCCGACGAACGCCGGCACGAACGCGGGGTCCGCCTGCGCCGACTCCCACGCCCGCAGGATCCGCACGTAGTCGACGTCCCCGACCGCGTCCCGCTCCAGCCGCCCCGCCGCCTCGGCCGCCCCGCCCTGCCGCAGCCCGTCCCACGGGTCCGACCGGCGCGCCGCCTCAGCCACCGCCCGGCCGCCGTCCTCGGCGGGCTCCTCCTGCGTCACCGTCCGCGACAGCAACGGCGCCACGTACCGGCGCCACACCTCCGTCCAGCGGCCCATCCGGCCGAAGACCTTGATGACGACGCCGATCACCAGCACGTTCAGGGTCAGCACGACCGACGTCGCGACGAACGCCGACCTCGACGGGAGAACGCCGATCGCCGTCGTCCCGGCCTCGGCGAGCTCGACACCGTAGACGTAGACCAGCCACCCCACCACCGCGTTGAGCCCCGCCCGCAGGAGCAGGGGCCAGGCGGCGACCTGGGCGGCCTCGGCCCGTTCGGGGTCGATCGGGCGGTAGCCGAGCCGGAAGACGCCGGGTTCGGCCTCGGGTCGCGGGGTGCCGGCCCAGGTGGGAAGGTCGAAGGCGGGCCGGCCGCCCACCGGGCCGCCGGGGCGTTGGTGGGGCATGGGGGTCGGGGGTCTGGTGGTGGTGCGATCCGTGTGGTGGTGTGCCCCGTCCTGCGCCATGTACGGCCCCGCTCCCTCGCCCGCCCGGCCCGACCGCCGTCGGTGCCGCCATACCCATGCCGCCGTACCGGCGACACGCCCGCGCTCAATGTAGTGGAGCGGGGCCTACGGGTAGTCGTGCCGCCCGGGCTGGCCGCGTCGGACAAGTCGGACGGCCCAGTGCTACCGAGTGGCGCATGCCCGGCCGGTCGGGGCGGCCGTAGCCTGCGAAGCACCGAGCCGAGAAGTCTGGAGAACCCCATGAGCGCCGCAACGCCGCTCCCGCAGGAGCGCCGCCTGGTCACCGCGATCCCCGGTCCGAAGTCGCAGGAGCTGCAGGCCCGCAAGCTGGGTGCGGTGGCGGCCGGCGTCGGCACCACCCTGCCGGTGTACGTGTCCCGTGCCAACGGCGGCGTGCTGGAGGACGTGGACGGCAACTCGCTGATCGACTTCGGGTCCGGCATCGCCGTGACGAACGTCGGCAACAGCGCCGAGGCCGTGGTGGCCAAGGCGAGCGAGCAGCTGGCCGCGTTCACGCACACCTGTTTCATGGTGACCCCGTACGAGGGTTACGTGGCCGTCGCCGAGCAGCTCAACGAGCTGACCCCGGGTGACCACGACAAGCGCACCGCGCTGTTCAACTCGGGTGCCGAGGCGGTCGAGAACGCGGTGAAGATCGCGCGCGCCTACACCAAGCGCACCGCCGTCGTGGTGTTCGACCACGGCTACCACGGCCGCACGAACCTCACCATGGGCCTGACGGCGAAGAACATGCCGTACAAGCAGGGCTTCGGTCCGTTCGCGCCGGAGATCTACCGGGTGCCGGTGGCCTACCCGTATCGCTGGCTGACGGGTGCGGAGAACTGCGCCGCCGAGGCCGCCGCGCAGGCGATCGACATCATCAACAAGCAGATCGGCGCGGAGAACGTCGCGGCGATCATCATCGAGCCGATCCAGGGCGAGGGCGGCTTCATCGAGCCGGCCAAGGGCTTCCTGCCGGCGATCGTGGAGTACGCGAAGGCCAACGGCATCGTGTTCGTCGCGGACGAGATCCAGACCGGCTTCTGCCGCACCGGCCAGTGGTTCGCCTGTGACGACGAGGGTGTCGTCCCGGACCTGATCACCACCGCGAAGGGCATCGCCGGCGGTCTGCCGCTGGCCGCGGTGACCGGTCGCGCCGAGATCATGGACGCCGCGCACGCGGGCGGCCTGGGCGGCACCTACGGTGGCAACCCGGTGGCCTGCGCGGCCGCGCTGGGCGCCATCGAGACGATGAAGGAGCAGGACCTCAACGGCAAGGCGCAGCGGATCGGGGAGATCATGCTGGGCCGCCTGCGGGCGATGCAGGAGAAGTTCGAGATCATCGGCGAGGTCCGCGGCCGCGGCGCGATGATCGCCGTCGAGCTGGTGAAGGCGGGCGGCAAGGAGCCGAACGCGGAGGCCGCCGGGGCGATCGCGAAGGCCTGCCACGCCGAGGGCCTGGTGGTGCTGACCGCCGGCACCTACGGCAACGTGCTGCGCTTCCTGCCGCCGCTGGTCATGCCGGAGCACCTCCTGAACGAGGGCCTGGACATCCTGGAGGGCGCTTTCACCGCCGCCTGAGCGGTGTCGCCCGTCAGGTCGTGAACCCCGCCGGAGGGATGTCCGGACAGCGCTGAACGGCCCGTGCGGACCTCTGGTCCGCACGGGCCGTTCGGTTGCCCGCGGGTGGGACAGCCGGGTTCTCCACGGGCGGGACGGCCCGGTTCGCCCGGGGCGGGGGCGGCCGGTGGTCCGCAGGTGGGAGCGGCTGGGTGCACGTTCTCGGGACGACCTGGAAGGTTGCCCGGGGCAGGGTGAAGATGATGTGCGGAATCGCTGAAGGCGCTCGGCGCGGAAGGGCTGTTGACGTAGTGTCATCGCAGATGGACAGCGAGCCTCCGCCACTGGCGGAGCCGTCCGCGGAGCCGCCCGGGGCGGTGGGTCCGCGCGTGCGGCGTGAGGACAACCAGGCCTCCCCGGGAGGGGCGGCACATACCGAAGGCCGATCGACCGACCGTCCGACCCACACCCCCCGGGGCGCACGGAACGGCGATCCTCGAGGCCGCCCCGGAGCTCTCCCCCCTGCTCCGGGGCGGCTGTTCGGCGTCCTGGGCCGGGCGGCCCGGTCGACGGTCGTGCCCGCGGCGGCCGCGGTCGTACTGCTGACGGTGTCGTGGCAGGTGGCGGTGGACGGCCCGCTGCTCGGGCTGGACCGCTGGGTGCGGGGGGCCGTGCGGTCCGCCCACCGGGAACTGCCGGGCCGGCCGCTCGACGGCGCGGGCCACGTCCTCTCGGATCTGGGCAGCGGGGTGCCCGCGGTCCCGGTGCTGCTGGCGGCCGGTGTGCTGGCCGCGTGGCGCTGGCGCCGGGCGGTCGGCGGCCCGGGGCGGGGCGGTTGGTGGCTGCCGCTGCCGGTGGCGGCGGCGACGGCCGTGCTGATCCCGTCGCTGGTGGTGCCGGCGAAGGCGGCGTTCGCCCGGCCGGGCCCGCTGGGCGATCCGCTGACGCCCGAGCAGTGGGGCTGGTACCCGTCCGGGCACACCGCCACGGCCGCCTTCTCGTACGGGGTGGCGGCGCTGTTGCTGGCCCGGGCGGCGGGGCCGCGGGCGGCGCGGCTGGTGACGGCCGGGGCGGCGTTGCTGGCCGTGGGGGTCGGCGCGGGCCTGGTGTGGAGCGACTTCCACTGGCTGCTGGACGTGGTGGCCAGCTGGTGCCTGGCCGTTCCGGCGCTGTGGGCGCTGGACCGGTGGCTGCCGCGGCCGGGCGGCGGGGGCCGGTCTCAGGCCTCGTCGGGCTCCTCGTTGCGGTGAACGAGGCCGGGCTCGCCGTTGTCACGGTGCCATTCGACGACGAGTTCGTCGCGGGCGCCGAAGCGGACGAGGTGGCGGCCGACGACGTCCTCCAGGCCGGGCAGGTTCTCCCGCTCGCCCTCGACGGTGAGCAGCAGCGCGTCGGGGCCGGCCTCCAGGGTGGCGGTGCCGGCGCCGAAGACGAGGGTGCCGCGGCCGGTCTCCTCGGAGAAGGTGGCCTCGATCTTGCGGCCCATGTGGGCGGCGAGCTGCTTGGCGTAGCGGGCGGGGCGGTCGGTGGCGACGCGGGCTTCGGAGCGGGGCACGGGCCCTCCAGAGTGCGGGAGGGAACTTAGGGTCCCCTCAGTAAGGGCTACGCTAACCCAGATACTGAGCTTGACTCAACATTTTTTCCGGGCGGCCGTCCGCCGCCGGTCACCCGCCGCGGACCGGCCGATACGCTTGGGCGGACACCTGCCGAGGAGACCGCCCATGACCACCGCGCCGACCGACGACCCGGCGGGCTCCTCCCCCACCCCGGCCGCGCCGACGCCCGGGGCCGAGGCGGCCGCCCCCGACGACCGGGGCCCCGCGACCGGCCGGACCACCGCCCCCGACACCGCCGCCGAGCTGGCGGACACCATGACCCGGGCGATCAAGCGGATCCGCCGGCGCACCAGCGAGCGGCTGGAGCCGTACGGCATCACCCCCGGCCAGGGCCGGGCGCTGCGCACGCTGGCCCACGCGCCCGGGTGCGAGCTGCCGGACCGCGCGATGCGGCTGAGCGACCTCGCCGAGCGACTGCACATCGCACCCCGCTCGGCGACCACCGTGGTCGACGCGCTGGAGGAGGCCGGGCTGGTCGAGCGCAGCCCCGACCCGGCCGACCGGCGGGCGGTGCGGATCCTGCTGACCGAGGCCGGCCGCGCCGCGGTGGAGCGGATCGGGCAGGTCCGGCACGAGGTGGCGCAGGAGTACTTCGGCCCGGTCAGCCCCGCCGACCAGGAGGTGCTGCTGCGGGTGCTGCGCTCCGCCGAGGCCCACTACGCCGCCGGCGCGCCGCCGCGGCGGCCGGCGCCCCCGGGCGCAGCGCGGTGATCGCGATCCCGGTGATCACCAGCAGTGCGGCGCCCACCGCCGTCGGGCTGACCCGCTCGCCGAGCAGCAGCCAGGCCGAGGACATCCCGAACACCGGCACCAGCAGCGAGTAGGGCGCGACGGCGGTGGCGTCGTAGGTGCGCAGCAGGAAGCTCCAGGCCACGAAGCCGAAGAGGGTGGAGACCAGCCCGACGTAGGCGATCGCGCCGAGCCCGGCGGCGGTGATCCCGCGCAGGGCGCGCAGGTCCGCGTCCGGGCCCTCGACCAGCAGGGAGAGGACGAGCAGCGGCAGCGGCGGGACGGCGCTGACCCAGACCATCCAGCGCAGCGCGTCCGGCGGCGCGGCCCGGCGGGTCAGCACGTTGGACAGGCCCCAGGCGCCGGCGGCCAGCACGACCAGGACGAAGGCCCCGATCGGGCCGCCCGTTCCGTGGTCGAGGGCGCTCAGGCCGATCCCCGCGAAGGCGATCGCCAGGCCGGTCAGCCGCCGGCCGCCCGGCCGCTCGCCCAGCAGCGCGGCGGCGAACAGGGCGGTGAACCCGGCCTGTCCCTGGAGCACCAGGGAGGAGAGGCCGGCCGGCATCCCGGCGTGCATGCCGAGGAAGAGCAGCCCGAACTTGACCACTCCGAGGACGAGGCCGACGGCCAGCACCCAGCGCCGGGCGACCCTGGGCGGGCCGACCAGGAGGACCGCCGGCACGGCGACGACGGCGAACCGCAGGGCGCAGAAGAGCAGCGGCGGGAAGTTCTCCAGGCCGATGTGGATGAGGACGAAGTTGAGCCCCCACACGGCGGCCACCAGGACGGCCAGGGCGATGTGCCGGGGGCTCATGCTCCGCCCGTTCGGGCTGCCGCCCTGGGCGGCGGGTGTCGCGGTCATGGGTCGAGCTTGGCGGCGGCCCGTCGTGTAGCACCAGCGATGAGTTCTGAAGGAAACGCTTTAGCATCGCTGCATGATGGATCTGGGGCGCCTGCGGGCGCTGCACGCGGTGGCGGTGCACGGCTCGGTCGGCGGGGCGGCGGCCGCGCTCGGCTTCACGCCCTCGGCGGTCTCGCAGCAGATCGCCAAGCTGGAGCGGGAGACCCGGACGGTGCTGCTGGAACGGCAGGGCCGGGGCGTGGTGCTGACCGACGCGGCGCAGGAGCTGGCCGCCACCGCGCGGACGGTGCTGGGGCTGGTGGAACGGGCCGAGGTACGGCTGGAGGAGCAGCGCGGCCGGGCGGTCGGCCAGCTGCTGGTGGCCGCGTTCGCCACCGGTGCCCGCGGTCTCATGCCCGGGGTGCTGGCGGACCTGCGGCGGAGCTGCCCGGAGCTGGACGTGCGGCTGCTCGAGTGCGACCCGTACCCGGCGGCCGAGCTGGTGGCGCGCGGCGAGGTGGACCTGGCGCTGGTGCAGGACTGGCCGACCGTCCCGCTGCCGGTGCAGGAGGGCCTGTCCCGGCTGGACCTCGGGACGGACCCGGTGGACCTGCTGCTGCCCGCCGACGACGAGCTGGCCGGCCTCGACGAGGTGCCGGTGCGGCGGCTGCCCGGGCGGCGCTGGATCAGCGTGCCGCCGGGCAACATCTGCCACGACTGGCTGGTGCGCACCCTGCGCGAGGTCGGGGAGGAGCCGGACGTGCGCCACCGGGCCGGCGAGTTCGAGACGCAGATCGCGCTGGTCGCGGCCGGTCTGGGGACGGCCCTGGTGCCGCGGCTGGGGCGGGGCGCTCTGCCGCCCGGGGTGGTGGCCCGCCCGGTGGTGCCGGGGCCGGCCCGCCGGGTGTACGCGCTGTGGCGGGCCCAGGCCTCCCGGCGGCCGGCGATCACGGCGGCGCTCGCGGCCATGCGGGAGCGCTCGTCGGTGCTGGACCCCCCGGCGGACGCGGGCTGACCGCGTCCGGGCCGCACAGGGCCGGGGCCGTTCCCGGAGCCGGGGCCGGAGCCGTTCCCGGGGCCGTTCCCGGAGCCGGGCTCGGCCGGCGGCCCGGTCGGCGGGCCTACTTGGCGAGCCCGATCACCAGCCACATGAACCCCACCCCGGCGACGGTGCACAGCAGGGTGCTGCGCGAGGGGTGCGGGCTGTGGGCCTCCGGGAGGATGTCGGAGGTGGCCAGGTAGAGCAGGAAGCCGGAGAAGAAGCCGAGGTAGAGGCCGAGCAGGTGCTCCGGGATGGTGAAGGCGAGGGTGATCGCGGCGCCGGTCACCGGGGCCAGGGCGTCGGCGGCGAGCAGGGTCAGCGCCCGCCGCCGGTTGTTCCCGTAGAGCCGGGTGATCGTGTAGGTGTTGAAGCCGTCGGCGAAGTCGTGCGCGACGACGGCGATGGCGACGACCGTGCCGACCGTGGTGCCGGCCTGGAACGCGGCGCCGATCGCGAAGCCGTCCATCACGCTGTGGCCGACCAGGGCCAGGGCCGCGGTCAGTCCGACGCCCTGGTGCCCGGCGGTGTGGGTGTGCACGTGCTGGTGGCCGTGGGTGTGCTCGGCGTACTCGCCCTCGTGGCCCCGGTGGATCGCGACGGCGCGTTCGACCACGTGGATGGTGAGGAAGCCGGCCGCGAACATCAGCAGCGCCTGCGGCACCCCGTGCACCTCGGCCGGCGCCTGGTGGATCGCCTCGGGCAGCAGGTCGAAGGCGACCACGCCGAGCATGAGGCCGGCGGCGAAGCCGAGCACGAGGTGGCGGCGGTCGCCGGTGCGCTGGGCGACGAAACCGCCGATCAGGGTCATCAGGAACGCCCCGGCGGCGACCAGGACGGCGGTCACCGCACCGCCTCCGGGCGGGTCTGCCCGTGGTGCGGGCGGCGGCGGGTGCCGCCCTGTGGTCTGCCGAGCGCTCTGCCCATTCCTCTCCCCCCGGGGTCCGCCCGTGGCCGGGCCGACCGCCGACCGTACCCGACGGCCGTTCGACGGTGATCGCCCGGGGTGCCGCTGCCCGGGCGGGGCCCGTCCCCCAGCCTCGGTCCGGGGGTGGGCGCGCGCCCGCCGGGCGGTCCGTCGGGGTGAGCCGGCGAGGCGCCGGGAGACGCCGCGGGTGCGGTCAGCGGCCGACGGCCAGCGGCAGGCCGAGGTGGGTGCGGGCAAGCTCACGGACGCCGTCGCCGTCGACCAGGTGGATGTGCCGGTGGCCCTCCTCGGCGGTGAGGTCCAGGGCCTCGTCGGTGAAGCCGCCGGTGGTCAGCCGCAGGCCGCGCTCGGCGGACTCCTCCCGGACGGCGTCGGCGAGGGTGGCGACCTCCGCCGCGGTGACCGGCTCGGTGCCCCGGGAGGCCCAGACCACCCAGCGGCCGGGCAGCGCGCTGCCGGGCGCGCCCTCACCGGTGGCGACCAGTCCGGCCGGGCCGCGCAGCCGCACGCTCCACTCGGCGATCCCGCCGCGGGTGAGCAGGTCCCGGACCAGCTGGGCGAACTCGTTGGCGGACAGGTCGGGCGCGGCCGGCACGGTGGCCCCGGCCTGCGCGGCCGGCTGGACGCCGACCCGCCCGTACGGGTCGGGGGTGACGGCGGCGCCGAGCTGGCGCAGCCGGACCAGGGCCTCGTCCTGTTCGGAGTCGGCGTACACGCCCTCGTCGTCGCGCTCCTCGTACGGGGTGGCCGGCGGCAGCAGCCGGGTGCGGGCCAGCGCGTCGCGGTCGGCGTCCACGCTGACCAGGCAGAACGGCTCGGCCTCCGCGGGCTCGCGCAGCCAGCCGTTGAGGACCACGCCCGCGAGTATCTCGTCGGTGTCGACGGCGTCGGCGGCCTGGAGGGCGCGCAGCGCGAGCCGGGCGACCAGCCGCAGGTAGTCGGTGGCCCGGTCCGCGGGCGGGCGCGGGACGGGCAGGACGTCGCCGTCCGGGGCGAGCCGGTAGCCGGTGAGCGAGGGCACCAGGTCGAGCGGCGGCAGGTCGAGGTCGAGCACAGCGGTGCGGGTGAGCGGGCGGAACACCGCCCGGCAGGGGGCCGGCAGGTCCTGGGTGGCGGTCTCGGCGGCGGCGAGCGCCCGTTCCAGCAGCGACTCCACGGCAGCCGGTTCGGCCAGCCGGTAGGCCCGGCGGCACTCCTCCAGGCTCTCGTTGTACTCGCGGACGGCGCGGGCGCGGGCCTCCTCGGCGGCCTCGTGGACGCGCCGGGGCTCGTCGGCGGCGGGGTTGCCGGCCTCGGCCCGGCGGGTGCGCCACTCGCGCAGGGCGCGCTGGTGGGCCAGCCGGGCCCCGGCCAGTTCGCGCTGGTAGCCGGAGTCGAGCAGCCGGCGGGTCGGAGGGGCGTCCGGGTCGGCGGCGGGCGGTTCCGCGGGGGCGAAGTCCGCCCAGCGGGGTTCGGCGTCACCGCCGGGCTCGGGCCCGTCGGCCGCGTAGGGGCGGGGTTCGTAGTGGCGCAGCTGGCTCTCGAAGTCCATCGCGGAGACGGGCAGCGCGGCGCGGCGGAGCAGGTCCGCCAGCCGGTCGTGCTCCGCCTGGACGGTGACGGTGCGGTGGTGGGTCAGGGCCGCGGCCCGGGCGTGGGCCGCGACGGAGTCGGGATCGGAGGCGCCGTCACCGGAGGGGTCGTCACCGGGCCCGCCGGGCCCGGCCGGACCGGGCGCGGCGCCCGCCCGGTCCGGTTCCTGGTCGGCGTTGAGGTCGCGGAAGACCGAGGCGAGGAAGCCCGGTCGGGGGAACTGGACGGTGGCGGTGCCGTCGGGCTGGCCGTCTGCTGAGTACTGCATCGGTCGTCGTTCCCCCATGCTCGTCCGGCGCTGCCCGGGGCGGCCGGCGGCCCTGAGGCCCCGCCCCTGCCGGACATTGTCCACCGAACGGGCGCGGTGGTCAGCCAAGCCTCTCAGTTGGTCCGGGTGTTGGTCAGGTGCAGGCCGATGTAGCCGACATAGATCCGGCCACTGCCGGAGCAGTCGTCGAGGTAGTGCAGCCGGGGCGCGGTGCGGCCGCCGCCGATCCGCAGGTGGGCGCCCATGAACGCGCGGCGGGAGGCGTCCACGCACTCCGGCACCGGCAGCATCCGTTCGCGCTTCCACTTGGTGTGGCTGAACACCGTCCGGGACTCCCCGCGCACCGCCTTGCGGGGCGGGAAGTGGTGGCAGCCCTCGGGGGTGTGCTCGCACCACTGCTTGAAGTCGCCGCCGGCCGCACCGCGCACCGCCGCCTCGGCGTACTCCTGGAGGGCGGTCAGGCCGTCCCAGGCGAGCCGGGCCCAGCCCGCGCCGGCGCACTGGAGGCCGTCCAGGGCGAGCGCGTTCTTCTGGTCCCCGGTGAAGCTGAGCAACGGGAACTCGCCGAGCCTGGCCATGAGTTCGGTGAAGGTCTCGGGCTTGCCCGGCCGACCGGACGGCCGCTTCGCGGGGCGCCCTGAGGCGTTGTGCCCGGCGGCGCCCTGGGCGGTGCAGTGGCGCCCGGTCAGGGCCCGGGAGCCGACCCGCGGCCGGGCGTCGCGCCCGACCGGGGCGAGCGGGCCGTCGTGGCGTTCGCGGAGCTCGGGGCGGTCCCGGCCCGCGTCCCGGCCCTCCCGCCTCTCCTGGCTCAGCGTGTGCCGGACCCGCTCCAGCTCGTCGGCCCTGGCCTGCTGCTCGGCACGGTCCTGCTGTTCCTCCCGGGCCAGCGCGGCCAGCTCGGCGACTGCGGCGGCCCGGTCCGCGGCCCGCTGCTCGGCCCGGTCGGCCCGGTCGGCGGCCGGACGCGCCGGGGGTACGCGCAGCACCGGGACGGCCGCCAGCTCCGGCGGCAGCGGCAGGTCGGCGGCGAGCCGGCGCGGCTCGCGGGCCAGCAGCCCGGCCGCGCGGCGGACGTCCTGCTCTATTCGGCCGCGGGCCAGCACCGGGTGCCGGGCGCCGTCGTGGCGGGAGGCCGGGTCGACCTCGGGCAGGTAGGTGCGCACGGCACCGCCGTACACGGTGTGGTACTCCAGCGCGACGTTGAAGGCGGTGCGGGCGCCCGGGTCCAGCACGTAGGCGGTGGCGAGGCCGGGGATCTGGTGGCAGAGCGGACGGACGACGTCCTCGACCCAGCGGTCGAGCGGGAGGTTCACCGGGACGCTGGCGAGCACGACGGGCAGTCGGCGCTCAGGGTCGCACAGCTCGTCGATCAGGCCGTCGACCTCGCCGGCGGTGAGCACCCGGGGGCCGGCCTGGACGGCGGCCGGGCCGTCGGTGGCGTCGAGCAGCGGCAGCAGGGTGCGGGCGAGCTCGGGCACCGGCACCCGGCACGGCGTCCGCACGCCGCTGCCGGTGCTGTGCGTCTCGGCGTCCAGCCGGACCCAGGTCGGCCCGCCGGTGCGGGTGGCGACGGTCAGGGTGAGCTGGCGGGTGCCGTGCGGGGCCGGGGTGCGCAGCCGGCGGCGGTCGTAGCGGCCGGTGGCCGGGCCGCCGCGCAGCGGGCCGTGGTCGCGGTCGAGCAGGACGCGGTCCCCCAGCCGGAGGCGCTCGGCGACGGGGGCCGGGGCGGGCGGCGGCGTTCCGGCGGAGCCCTGCGGGGCGGGTGCGGCGGGGACGGGGAGGAGGGGGACGGCCGGGGGCTCGTCGCAGCCCTCGCGTTTCAACCAGGCCGCGAGCTGCTCGTCGGCCAGGGCGACGGCCTCGGTGTGCGGGAGGGTGGTGGTGACGGTCATCCGGTAGGGCGTCGCGGGGCCGGGTAGGTCGGCGCCGGCGGGCGACGGGAAGCGGTCTGAGGTCATGCGCATACCTCCGTGGTGCGGGGTGGGGTCTGGTGTCCTCCATCGATGGGGTTATTCGTCCGGTTCGGCCGGATCCTTGCCCAGGAAACGCCACGGCCCGGAGCGGAAGTTCCAACTCCGGGCCACGTCAATCCGTTCGAGTGAATCTACTCAAGTCACGTGCCGCGTGGCGCGCTGTCCCGGCCGGCCCGTGGACGGCGGTCGACGGCGCCCGGGACCGCCCCGGCCCCCGCGGCTCCGGCCTCGCCGGAGCGGGCCCCGCCGCGGCACCAGACGGGTTCCTCGACCGGCACGGCCAGCGGGAGGCCGTCCGGTGCGGCGTACTCGGCGATCAGTACCACGGGTTCGGCCCCGAGGTTGCGCCCCTCGTGGACGTGGACCGGCCCGGCCTCCTCGACCAGGGAGTCCCCGGCCCGGCTGACCTCGACCCGGCCGTCGTGCAGGGTCCGGGTGAGCGTCCCGGACAGCACCACCACGACCACCCGGCCCGGGTGGTAGTGCCAGCCGGTGCCGGCCCCCGGCTGCAGCGTGATGGTCTGGACGAGGGGCATCTCGGGCCGGCTTCCTGGTCGACGACCGGATCAGGCTAGGCAGGCCCGTCCGGGCGCAGGAACGGCCGGCCCCGATCCGGCCGGATCTGTGTCCGAAAAGCGGCGGCCGCCCCGGGCACGACGGTGCTCCGTCGGACGGCGCCGGCCAGGGCCTAGACCGGCACCTCGACGTACGTCCGGCCGGCCGGGACGGCGAGCGCGGTCCCGCCGGTCGCCCCGGCCAGCCAGGTGTGGAAGGCCTGGACCTCCGGCTCCGGGACGCCGACCTCGATCCGCACCCCGGCCGACTCGTAGGCGAGGTCGTTCACCGCGTACCCGGCCGCCCTCAGGTCGTTCTCCACCCGCCCGGCCCGCACGTGGTCGACCGTCACCGCGAGCAGCGCGACCGGCCGCCGCTCCAGCAGCCCCACCTCGTCCACGGCCGCCGACACCGCGTTCCCGTAGGCCCGCACCAGGCCGCCCGCGCCGAGCTTGACGCCGCCGAAGTACCTGGTCACCACCGCGACCGTGTCGGTCAGGCCGCGCCGGCGCAGCACCTCCAGCATCGGCACGCCCGCGGTGCCGCCGGGCTCGCCGTCGTCGCTGGAGCGCTCGCGGCGCTGCTCGTCGCCGACCACGAAGGCGGTGCAGTTGTGCCGCGCGTCCCAGTACTGCTTCCGCACCCCGGCGATGAAGGCCTGCGCCTCCTCCTCGTCCGTGACCCGGGCGAGGTGGCAGATGAAGCGGGACTTCTTGATCTCGGTCTCGTGGCTGCCGGCCCGCCGGATGGTGAGGTACGTCCTGGCGGCCGGTTCCGGCGTGGCGGACATGGTGCGGTGCTTCTCCCGGGAACGACGACGGCTGGCGGCCCGCACCCCTGGTCCCCGGGGGGCGGCACCGCCAGCCTATGGCCTGTCCTGCGGTCAGCGGCCGGCCAGGGCGTCCAGCTGCGCGCGGTCCAGGCCGGTCAGGGCGGTGACCTCGGCCGGGTCGACGGCGCCGCAGTCCAGGCCGCGCAGCACGTAGCCGCTGAGCGCCCGGGCGGTGGCCGGCTCGTCCATGACGTCGCCGCCAGCCTTGGCGACGTAGGCGGCCAGCCGGGCGGCGGCGGCCGCCAGGCCCTCGCGGTAGAAGGAGTACACGGCGACGTAGCGGGTGGGCAGGTGCGCCGGGTGCATGTCCCAGCCCTGGTAGTAGGCGCGGGCCAGCGAGCGGCGGACCAGGTCGTGGTGGAGCTTCCAGGCGGCGTGCACCTGTGCGGTGGAGCCGGTCGGGACGACGTTGGTCGAGCCGTCGGAGAGCCGGACCCCGGTGCCGGCCGCGGCCACCTGCATGACGGCCTTGGCGTGGTCGGCGACCGGGTGGTCCATGCTCTGGTGGGCCGCGCTGACGCCGCAGGAGGCGCTGTAGTCGAAGGTGCCGTAGTGCAGGCCGGTGGCCCGGCCCTCGGCGGCCTCGATCATCCGGGCCACGGTGGCCCGGCCGTCCGGGCCCAGGATGGCCTGGGTGGTCTCGATCTGGATCTCGAAGCCGATCCGGCCCGCGGGGAGCCCGGCGCGGTGCTCGAAGTCCTCCAGCAGCCGGACCAGCGCGGTGACCTGCTCGGCGTAGGTCACCTTGGGCAGGGTGAGGACCAGGCCGTCCGGCAGGCCGCCGCCGGCCAGCAGGGTGGCCAGGAACAGCTCCAGGGTGCGGATGCCGCGGGCGCGGACGGCCGCTTCCATGCACTTGATCCGGATCCCGATGTACGGCGGCGCGGTGCCCTCGGCCACCGCGGCGGAGACCAGTTCGGCGGCGCGGACGGCGGCGGCGTCCTCCTCGGCGTCCGGGCGGGGCCCGTAGCCGTCCTCGAAGTCGATCCGCAGGTCCTCGATCGGCTCGCGCTCGAGCTTGGCGCGGACCCGGGCGTGGACGTCGGCGAGCAGCTCGTCGTCGGCCACGCCGAGGGCGCGGGCCAGCTCGGCCGGGGTGCCGGCGTGGGTGTCGAAGGCCTCCAGGGCCTGGCGGCCCCACTCCCGGACGGTGTCGGCGGCGAAGGCGTCGGCGGGGACGTAGACCGTGTGCACGGGCTGCCTGGTCCCGGAGTCGCCGGGGTAGCGGCGGGCCAGGTCGGCGTCGACCGGGGCGAGCAGCGCCTCCACGGCGGCGCGGGCGGTGTCGGAGAAGGAGGCCCCGCCCGCCGGTCCGCCACCGTCGACCTCGAGCTGCGACATCCGTACTCCTCCACGCCGAACCAGCACTTCAACAATTTGTTGAGGTGAAGGTAGCTCCGGCCGGGACGGGCGTCAATGGCCGACCGAGCGGTGGACGCGCCGGGCGCACCGGCCGCGGGAGGGGCGGCCCCGCCGGTCGGGCCCCGGTCAGTCCCTCCCGGCGGCGGCGTAGCGGGTGCGCAGCTGCGGGTAGAGCTCGGCGACGTCCTTGGGGTGGACCGAACCGTCCGGGCGGTTGCCGCTGACGCCGTACTCCTTGGTCAGCCACTCGGCGAGGCGCTGCGGGTCGGGCTGGTCCCCGTACGTGTCCAGGTAGCTGACCAGGGCCTCGTAGGCCAGCTCCGGGTCCAGCCGGGAGGGCGCCGACCGCGGAGCCGGCTCCTCCTCGGGGGCGGACCGCTCGGGCCTCCCGGACTCCTCCGCCGCCGAGCGTCCGACCGGCGCGGACGGCCGGGGCTGCGGCTCGACGGCCGGCGGCGCGTCCTGCACGCCGGCCTGCTGGGTGCCCTCCTGCCCCGGGGCCTGCTCCTCGGCGACCGGGCGCGGCGGCTTGAACCACGGCGAGGCCTGGCCGGGCACCCGGCCGCCGGGGGCGGCGTCGGCCGGGTGGCCCGTGGTGCGCACCGGGCGCTCGGTCCAGACGTTCAGCTCCTCGCGGGGCGACTGCGGGGCCTCCGCGACGGCCTCCTCCGGCTCGTGCGCGGCGCGCAGCCGGACCGCGGCCAGCTTGGCCAGCATCGGCGCGGCCACCTCGGCGGACAGCGGCGCGGCGGCGGCCGGGACCGGCTCGGGCTGCGGCTCCTGCGGAGCCTGCTGGGACTGCTGCCGCGGCTGCTGCTGGGCCTGCTGGCCCTGCTCCGGCTGTCGGACCTGCTGCGTACGGGCGGCGGCGACCGCCGCGACGGGCACCGCGCCGGCCTCGACCGGCGTGCCCGCTGCCGCGGGGGCGGCCCCGGCCGGGGCGATGGCCGCCGCGGCACGGCTCTCCTGCTGCCGGACCTCCAGGGCCTCCTGCTCCGCCCGGGCCTCCTGCGCCTCGCGCTCGCGCGCCTCCTCGTCCAGCCGGTCGAACAGACCCGGGTCCAGCGGCACGCCGTACTTGGCGAGCTTGAGCGGCAGCAGGGCCTGGATCGGCGCCGCGCGCCGCCAGCCGCGCCCGTACCGGAAGCGCAGCTGGGCCCGGTAGACGAGGCGGTTCTGCTCCAGCCGGACGACCTCGTCGTAGGAGCGCAGCTCCCAGAGCTTCATCCGCCGCCAGAGCCGGAAGGTCGGCACCGGGGAGAGCACCCAGCGCATCACCCGGACCGAGTCCATGTGCCGGTCGGCGGTGATCGCGGCGATCCGGCCCACCGCGTGCCGGGACGCCTCGACGACGACCACGAAGAGCACCGGGATGACGGCGTGCATGCCCATGCCCAGCGGGTCGCCCCAGGAGGCGGCCGCGTTGAACGCGATGGTGGCGACGGTCAGCAGCCAGGCGGTCTGCCGCAGCATCGGGAAGGGGATCCGCAGCCAGGTCAGCACCAGGTCGAGCGCGAGGAGCACCACGATGCCCGCGTCGACGCCTATCGGGAAGGCATAGGAGAAGGCGCCGAAGCCCTTCTCCACGGCCAGCTCGCGCACCGCGTTGTACGACCCCGCGAAACCGATGCCCGAGATGATGCAGGCCCCGGCCGCGACCAGGCCGAGCAGGCCGCGGTGGGCCTTGGTGAGCGTTGGGCGTGCCATTACGTCTATCAACCCCTGGATGTCGGCTGCTGCCGTACGCTGCCTCGGCTGCCGATTCCCGCGTGTCGGGGCGCCGGACGGCTGAGCGACCTCCGGGCTCGGCCCACCGGAGTTTACTCGTACACCTGTTTCAGCGTTTCCGCTGGCCGGAGTGTCACCGTCGCGGCCCGCCCGCAGGGGCCGGGCGGGCCGTCAGCCCTGGGGCGCCGCCGTACCGTTGAGGTAGGTCAGCACCGCCAGCACCCGGCGGTTGGCGTCCTCGGCCGGGGCGAGTTCGAGCTTGGTGAAGATGTTGGCGATGTGCTTGGCCACCGCGCCGTCACTCACCGCCAGCCGGGCGGCGATCGCCGAGTTGGAACAGCCCTCGGCCATCAGCTCCAGCACCTCGCGCTCGCGCGGCGACAACCGCAGCAGCGGGCCGGGCCGGCGCGAGGTGGTCTGCATCAACTTCGCGATCACGTCCGGGTCCATCGCCGTTCCGCCCGCGGCCACCCGGCGGACCGCGTCGATGAACTGCTCGGCGTTGAACACCCGGTCCTTCAGCAGGTAGCCGATGCCGCCCGTGCCGTCGGCCAGCAACTCCCGTGCGTACAGCTGCTGGACGTGCTGCGACAGCACCAGCACCGGCAGGCCCTGGATCTCCTTGCGCGCCCTGAGCGCGGCCTGCAGGCCCTCGTCGGTGAGCGTCGGGGGCAGCCGGACGTCGACCACGGCCACGTCCGGCCGGTGGGTCAGCAACGCGTCCAACAGCTCGGGACCGGTCTCCACCGCCGCGGCGATGGTGAAGCCGTGTGCTTCCAGCAGCCGGATCAGGCCTTCGCGAAGGAGGTAGAGGTCCTCGGCGAGGACAACTCGCACGGCAGCTCCAAGGTGATGGTGGTCGGACCGCCCGACGTGCTGTCGATGGCGAGGACACCGTCGAAGGTACCCAATCGCCGCTCGATCCCGCGCAACCCCGTCCCCCTCGACGGATCCGCCACGCCCACCCCGTCGTCCGTCACCGTGACCCGCAGCGAGCCGGCCCGGTAGAGGATGTCCACCCACACCTGCTCGGCCCCCGAGTGCTTGGCCGCGTTCGCCATCAACTCGCAGATGCTGAAGTAGACGGCCGCCTCCACGGGCGCGGGCGGACGGTCCGGCAGGCTCACGCACACCTCGGTCGGCAGGGCGCTGTCCAGTGCCAGCGCCCGCACCGCGTCGCCGAGACCGCGCTCGGCCAGCACCGGCGGGTGGATGCCGCGGACGAGGTCCCGCAGCTCCTGCAGCGCCCGCGCCGACGACTGCCGCGCCTCGGAGAGCAGCTCCCGGGCCGACGCCGGGTCGGTGTCCATCAGGTGCTCGATGGTGCCCAGGGTCATCCCGATCGCCACCAGCCGGGCCTGCGCCCCGTCGTGCAGGTCCCGCTCGATCCGCCGCAGCTCGGCCGCCTGGCTGCCCACCGCGTCCGCCCGGGTCTCGGTCAGCTCGGCCACCCGCCTGGTCAGCTGGGCGTTCGTCGCCCGGCCGTCCTGGTCCAGCACGCGGCGCGCCACCTCGGCGTACCCGCGGACCGCGAACGGCGCCGCGGCCACGCCCAGCGCGGCCAGCCCGAGCCCCAGCGCGGTGCTGAGCACGACCGACACCAGCCGCCCCGGCACCGGCCCGAACGAGTCCGCGGACAGCGGGGACGCCAGGGCGTAGACCGCACCCCCCAGCACCAGCGCCGCCACCGGGCCGGCCAGCGCGACCACCAGGACCGGGCTCACGACCAGCCAGGCCACCTCCCCGCGGGTCGTCCGGTCCCGGGCGCCCCAGTGCAGCAGCTGCGCGTACTTCGCGACCATCCGCGAGCGGTGGTACGAGTAGCCCGTCCACCAGTGGCCGCGCTCGTCCGGCTCCAGCACCGGCATCGGCTCGTACCCGACCGGGATCCGGACGCCGTACCAGCGCTCCAGCTGACGGCGCGTACGGCCGGCGGTGCGACGGATGAACTGCCCCGCCACCACGGAGCCGGCGATCGCCGCCGCCACGAGCCCCACGAGGACCCCCGGGTAGTAGTTCCGCAGCGCCGAAGCCACCACGGCGCCCGACACCACGGCGGACGCGATCGGCAGCAGCACGCCCGGTACCGCGGCCACCACCAGGAGGGCCAGCCGAGCCAGGCCCTGGCCACCCGCCGCGAGGGCGTCCTCGATCTGGGCGCGCACCGTCGTGCCGCTCGTTCGACTCGCTGTTGCCACGGAAAGCTCCTGATGCCGGTCTCGATCGTCCTCCTTCAGTGTTCACGAACCGGCCGTGCGGGGCACTGGCCGTGCCACCCCGAATCCGGGGTGGTCCTAGCACCACCCGGCCGGGGCGTCACCCGGACGTCGCGCCTTGCCCGGGAAACCGTCCGGGAAACGCGAAGAACCCCCGCCGGATATCCCGGCGGGGGTTCTTCGTGAATGATTGTTCGGCGGCGTCCTACTCTCC
>NZ_JBITCO010000036.1:0-66577 GCF_044453265.1 Kitasatospora sp. NPDC051705
CACTGAACGCCTTCGAGATCACCTTCGACGGCCGACTCTCCATCGGCCGCCGCTAACTTAACCCAACCGAGTTACACCGTTGGCTGGACACACCCTCGTAGCCATGTTTCGAGTGGCTGCTTTGACGGTGGTGGCGGCTAGGGTCCGTGTGCCGGTCCCGGTTCGAAAGAGATGCCTTGATGGTTCGTGTCACGCCGCCTCGTCGGGTGGATATCGCTGCGGTCTTCCCTGAGCTGGTGTCGTTGGCGCGCCAGACGGTGCGCCTGCACCCGCGCCGGGGAGAGCCGACCGTCCACGACAGCTCGGTCGGCGGCCCGTTGCTGTGGCCGGCCGGTGAGCCGTGGCCGGTTTGCGTGGGCCCGCACCCGGAGGAGAGCGAGGGCGACCTGCCGGTGTCGCTGGCCGACGTCCGGCTACGCCGGGAGCTCTACAAGAAGGGCTGGGCCGGGCCCCATCCCGACGACCGGGAGCGGGCGGCGTTGGACGCGACGTACGAGGGGCATCCGTGGACCCGGACGCCGAACGCCTTGCTGCCGGTGGCCCAGCTCTACGCGCGCGACATCCCCGCGCTGCCGTGCCCCGAGGGTCAGGACCTGCTGCAGGTGCTGTGGTGCCCGCTGAACCACGAACCGTCGTGGATGCCTGAGGCCAGGGTGGTGTGGCGCTCCTCCGCGGGGGTCGCGGCGCTGCTGACCGACCCTCCGCTGCCCGCTGACGTGTCGCATCACGGCGATTACGTGCCCGAGCCGTGCGTCCTGCACCCCGAGGTGGTGACGGAGTACCCGTCCCCCTTCGAGTTGGAGAGGGCTTTGGCACAGCGCATCGGGGACTGGTGCGAGCGGGAGTTCACCGGCACCGATCCGAGGTACCTGTACGCCGAGGAGTTCCGTGCCTACTACCAGTACGAGCTGTCGGTCGCCCCTGGGTGGAAGGTCGGCGGCTGGGGGCCGTGGAGCTTCCGCGATCCGTCGGTGATTCGGTGCACCGCTTGCGAATCCGTCATGATGCCGCTGCTGACGATCGATTCCGGCGTTCTGGACGGCAGTGGCTGGGACCCCGTCGAGGACCGAGACGCGAACGGCGACATCGGCATCCAGATCGGGCGGAGCTACAACATGCAGCTCTACTACTGCCCGCTCTCCTTCGAGCACCCATGCCGGGAAGTCATGCAGTAACGGCCGCTCGCCGTGAGCATCGGGCCCCGCCGCTCGTCCGACGGTTCGGAGTCGTGGTTGGGGGCGAGGCGGGCCGTCTCGGGTCAGGCCGGACGCCACGTCGCCGACGAGCGCTTGTGTGACGGACACGAGCTCAGCTTCGGCGGCCGGCCCAGGCTGGTGGGTTCCCGCAGTGGCATGCTGCCTGGCGTGATCGACACTCCCGGTTCCGACGCCCTGGGCGGGACGTGCTCGTTCGCGACCGCGCGCGTGCCGGCTGAGTTCCCCGCGGTCGAGGTCGAAGGCGTGCCCGGCGTCGAGCACGCCAAGGGCAGCGGCCGTACCCTGTGCGGGATCCGCGGTCGGTACCTAAAGCTCTTCCTGCACCACGTCCAGCCGCGGGCTCTGGCCTCGTGCCGCAAGTGCCGGGCGCTGGCCGAGGGGGGCGCCGTCCCGGCCATGCGGGCAGGAACGCCTGCACAACCTGATCCTCCAGGAGGCCGACGACGGGCCGCTGCGCACGGACCTGCTCGCCGCGCTGCGCCGGCGCGCGCGGATCGCGATCTGGATCACCGGCCCGGCGAAAGACCTCGCCCGTTTCCACTCGCGGATCGACCGGATGACGGAGGAGGCCGGCCTGGCCGCCGAGGCGCTCGCGGCGGCCGGTGCCTTCATCACGCTGGCCCGCGTCGAGGACGCCGACCGGCAGTACCTCGTCGTCCTGCCGCCCGACGGCCGCGCCCGCATCGCGCGTGGGTCGGTGGACGCCAGGTGTGGCGGGTCGGTGATCGGCTGAGCGGTGTTGTTTCCGGGCTGGGGGTTGATGGGTTGGTTGAGAAGGTCCGGGCTGTGGTGGGGTCGATTCTGCGGGGGTGTTGCCGGCTGGGTAGCGGTGTGGTTTGACCTGCGTGTTTTGGTGCTTGGCTGAGAATTTGCGGGTCGCGTGAGAAGTGGTGGGGATTTCCGCTGTCTGGTTGATAGCCCTGTATGTGCTGGGTAGGCCCTGGGCTGGCTTGTGGGTTAGTGGGCTGCGGGAGCTGCTGCCGGCCTACGGCTACCGGCTGCGCTGCTTCGACCGGCTCCCGGTGCCCGGCGAACCGGACGCGATCACCGCCGACCTGGGGGACGCCGAGGCGCTGGCGGCGGCCACGCGCGGCGTCGACGCCGTGGTGCACCTGGCGGGCATCCCGGGCGAGGCCCCGTTCGCCGACATCCTGGCCGCCAACATCGACGGCACCCACCGGCTCTACGAGGCCGCCAGGGCGGCGGGCGTGCGGCGGATCGTCCACGCCAGCAGCAACCACGCGGTGGGCTTCACCGAACGGCCCGCCGACGGCGCCACCGTGCCGGTGGACACCCCGCAGCGGCCCGACACCTACTACGGCCTCTCCAAGTGTTTCGGCGAGAACCTCGCCTCGCTGTACGCCGACCGGCACGGGACCGAGACGGTCTCGCTGCGGATCGGCTCCTTCGCGGACGAGCCGCACAGCATCCGGATGCTCGCCACCTGGCTCAGCCCGGGCGACTGCGCCCGCCTGGTGCACGCCGCGCTCACCGGGCCGGTGGCCGGGCACGTCGTGGCCTACGGCATCTCCGCCAACACCCGGGCCTGGTGGGATCTCGCCTCCGCCCGGGCGCTCGGCTACCGGCCGCAGGACGACGCCGAGGCCTTCGCCGCCGACCTGATCGCGAAACACGGCGAACTTCCCCCCGACGAACCGGAGTTCCACTACCTCGGCGGCCACTTCACCCAGACCGGTCCCTGACGGCCGGCCCCCTGACCGGCGTGCTCGGGGGAGGGGAGTGTATGGGCAGGTCAGCGCCCATGGGCAACCGGGTGTGCCCAAACGACACCTCTTCCTCGCGATGACCGAGGAAGAGGTGGTCAGAGTGCCGCGCCGATCGTCAGCGGAGGCGACCGTGACACGAGACCGATGCGAGTGCTCCTTGCCAGAGGCCCACCCTGTGCCTGGGCCTTGCCGATCCGACGTAGCGCCCGGTGTGCCCGGGCGCCCATCCACTTCCCCCCGGGCTCCGGGTGCCGTCACGGCGACGAGGAAGCCGGCATGGACATCGACGGAGGCCAGGGCGGAGGTGGATCCGGCCACGAGGGTGAGGGCCCCGTGGACGCCGCCGTCCGACCCACCGTCCCCCGACGGCAGTGCCCCGCCCGGGGCAGGGGCCGGCGCGAGCTCTACATCGGCGGGGTGCTGGCAACCCCGGCGCAGCGCCATCGTCGGGACCCGGCCGCCCTCGACCAGGCCGGGGGCCGCTCGACGGGCTGGGGCTTGACCTGGCGGTGTTGCCCGAACCGGTTCGTCCGCTCCCGAGCCGGCCTTACTGGGCGGGATTCCAGCCGGGGAGGGTCGGCAGCACCGCTTCGGCGACTCGGCGCAGGTCGGCGTCCTCCGGCGTGTGGTTGTCCTGTCGGAAGACGGCGAACTGGTAGGCCGGGCCGCCGGGGTCCTTGGGGTCGGTGGCGACGATCAGGTTGCGTGTGACCGGGCCCGGCTGGTCGTGCTTTCCGATGATCACCATCGCGTGGTTCGAGTAGGTGACCGCGGGGTGGCCGAGAACGGTGGCCCGTTCGGTGTGGAACTGCTGGCTGCCGGTCATCGTCCAGACCGACGACTGGCTGTCCGTGACGGCGACGACGCTGCGCTCCAGGCGTACCTCCGCCACCGCGACCCCGTCCGAGAAGAAGCCGGGTCCTGCGCTCGATACGTGGTCGCCCGGTGTGCCGAGCAGGGCCGGCAGGTCAGGGCGGTTGAGCGCGGCGCACAGGTCCAGATACTTCGGCGGGTCCGTGGGCCCGGGGCGGCCGCAGGCCTTCGGCCCCCGCTCCGGCTCGAACACGCCCGCCCCCCACAGCCCGGTCATGACCACGGCGACCAGTGCCGCCACGGCCCCCACCTTGATGCCCGTCCGGTCCTTGACCTGCTCGGCGCTCTTCTCACCGTCCTGCTCGACGACGACCTCGGTTTCCACCCCTGAACCCTCTCCATACGAAACTCGACCATGATCGTAGCGGTCGTGTACGGCCCGCTGCCTGCGGGTTTCCTCGGCTGGGACCGGGCTGGAGCGGGCGCCAGAGGTTCCGCGGCAAGTCCCGGGCGGCGAATGAACCAGCTTCGTCGGGATCCGCCTCGATGAGGGTGAGTTCGCCGTGCCGGACGCCGGCGCGGGCGGTCGGCCGTCGGATCGTGGTGCGGGTGGACAGCGTCCACCTAGCGGTGAGGGACTGACCACGTGGCCGCGTCCCGAGGCCGGTACCCGCTACCCACGCCCTGGTCGGAGGCTCCTGCGAGCGGAGATTCGCGCACCAAGCGCCCGAGCACGTATTGGCTGAGCGGAGCACCTGTCAAAGGGCCTGCGGCGAGTGAAACGTGACCGAACTGCAATAGCCGAGTCGAACAATGTCTATCGCCATATATGTCCAGATTGGGAACGTCCTCCAGTCTCTCTTGCGCGCCTCGAAGCCAAGGGTTTTGACGGCGGGTCACGGGATTGTCAGTGGTGCGATGCATGCTTTGACGTGCGCTGATGGTGATAGATAGCGTCCGCTTGTCTGTTCATTGCCAGCCCGGGGGGCGTTGGTGTCTCCCAGCATGCCCCTTTTTCTGTTGTGAGTTTCTGTGCGTATGGTCCGTAGATTGGCCTGGCCGCTTGGTGCAGTACTGGCGGCACCTTTGGTGGCCGGTTCGATACCGGTGGCGGCGGCCGCGGCTGAGGCCGCGGCTCCGGTGGCTGTGGAGGATTTCTCCTACCCGGACGCCGCGAAGATCCTCGCCGAGCGGAGCACCTGAAGGAGGGCACGCCCGCGAATCGTGCAATTATCCAAAGTGCGATCCGGCCTGAGAATCTTCGCGCGGTAATCAAACTTTCCAATGACGGCGGCACGCTGGAGAGGTACCTTCGTACACTCCCGGACGGTACTCAGGCCTGGGTGGAAGTGAGAAACGGGACCACGATTACCAACGGCGGACTGAACTCGACCCCTCGATAGGAGACCACCATGAGTGAATATTCGATGAATGAGCGCGAGGCATTTGAGGTAATGTCGAAATTTCTCTGGCAATTTGCCAATCGTGCAGGAGGTGACTTGCTCACCCTCTTGGGAGATGTATCACTGGAGGCCGACGGGATGCCCGCCGATCCAGCCGCATGGACGGACTGGATGGAATGTGTCCGGGCAACCATGGGGCGATGACCCGATAATGAGGGCCCCAGTCGACAGCCTTTGACGTAGTCATCGGGTCCTAACCTTTTGGGGTGTCACCTGAGATCTTCCGGCACTCCCGATCCCGCATAGCGGCCCGCCAGCTCGGCTGGCGGGCCGCTTCTGCTTGTTCTGGGCAGGTGTTCCCGAGGCGGGTGTCGCCTTCGTCGACGCGCGCGGCCGGGCCAGGGCGACGATCACGGCCAACACCTCCGGCCGTGGCCGGCAGAGCCTCACGTCCGAGTACGAGATCATGCGCGGTGACCTGCTGCGCATCCTGCACGACGCCACCAGGGACGACACCGAGTACGTCTTCGGCGTGAGCGTGGACGGCTTCGAACAGGACGGACGGAAGGTCACCGCGCACTTCTCCGACGGCTCCTGCGGCGACTTCGACCTCCTGGTCGGCGCCGACGGGCAGGGATCGCGCATCCGCCGGGCGATCCTCCCCGCGGACCGCGACCCGTACCGGCGGATCGGCATCCACACGGCCTACTGGTTCATCCCGCGCACGGCCTCCGACAGCAACGTCCGGGACACCTACCTGGCCCCGGGCGGCCGCCTGGTCATGCGCCGCAGCCACCATCCGACCGAGACCCAGGTGTACTTCATGCTGCGCGAGGAGTCCGAGGAGGCCTCGGCGACCCACCGGCAACCCGTCGAGCGCCAGAGGGAGTTCTGGGCCGGCAGGTTCCGCGGCGCGGGCTGGCAGACCGAGCGCTTCGTCGACGGCATGCCGACCAGCCCCTTCTTCCACTCCCAGGAGGCCGTCCAGGTCCGGACCGACACCTGGTCCAAGGGCCGCGTCGTCCTCGCCGGCGACGCCGCCCACTGCGCCTCCCCGTACAGCGGCATGGGCATCTCCGGCGCCCTGGTCGGCGCCCACGTCCTGGCCGGCGAGATCAACCGGCACCCCGGCGACCTGCCCACCGCCCTGGCGAACTACGACCGCGTGCTGCGACCCTTCGTCGACCGGATCCAGAGCCGGGTGAACCCGCGTCTCCTGCGCCTGGGCATGCCGACGACCCGGCGCGCGATCGACGCCTTCCAGGCCGCCACCGCCCTGGCCTGCTTCCTGCGCGTCCCCGAACTCGCCGCCCGCTTCTCGAAGGAGGACCGCGGCGGAAGCTGGCAGCTCCCCGAGGACCCGGCACCGACCGGCGCCGCCTGACACCGGCCGGCACCACGTCCGTCACCTGGCGACGACCATGGACCCGCCGCGCCCCGCCGCGCACCCCACCGCGCGCCGGCGGGTGCCGGCCGGTGGATCCGTGCGGGGGATTACCCCCGGTGATGACGGCGGTGCTCCCCAGTGCGCGGCGGGCCCTGCCCACACGAAGATCAACTCATCGAACGCCGAGGTCATCGGCGTCCCGTCGAGTTGAGGTGGTCGAGACGATGGCAGACGACAAGAGGATCGCACGGCGTGGACTCCTGGCGGCGGTGGTCGCCGCGGCGGTGCTCGTCCCGGTGGCGGCGGTCGCCGCGCCGGTGTCCCCGGGCGGCACGGGCACGGGAACCGCCACGGGCGCGGCGGCGCAACGCTCCGGCGTGGTGAGCGCGTTGGAGAGCGTCGCCCGGCCGCTGCGGACGACCGAACCCGGCGGCGGCAACGCCGACCTGCGCGCCATGGGCTCGATGATCGGCGACGCCGAGGTCGTCGGCCTCGGCGAGGCCACCCACGGCTCGCACGAGTTCTTCGCGATGAAGCAGCGGCTGTTCCGCTACCTCGTCGAGGAGAAGGGCTTCACCACCTTCGCCCTGGAGACGAGCTGGAGCAGCGGCCTGCAGATCGACGAGTACGTCCAGGGCGGTCCGGGCGACGCGCGGCAGATCGTCAAGGAGGCCCTGGGCGGCAGTCCGTGGGACCGCGAGGAGTTCGCCGACCTGATCGCCTGGATGCGCGCCCACAACCGGAGCCACCCGCGGAACCCGGTCCACTTCGTGGGCGACGACCTCGGCCTCCCCAGGCTCGGCGACCGGATGTTCGAACGGGTCACGTCCTACGTGCGCGGCGCCCGCCCCGACCTCCTCCCGCAGCTCGAAGGGCTCTACAAGGACCTGAGGCCGTTCGACGACACCTTCGCCTACCTGCGCAAGCCGGCCGCCGAGCGCCGCGACGACGCCGCCAAGGCCCAGCAGGCGCTCGACCTCGTCATCGCCAGCGGCGCCGGCGCCCCCGACGACGACGCCCACGCCTGGGCCGTGCAGCACGCCCGGAACATCGCCCAGACCTTCGCCTTCACCACCCTGGACATCACCGACCCGGCCTCGGTGGCCGCCTCGGAACAGCTGCGCGACCGCGCGATGGCGGACAACACCGCCTGGTGGCAGCGCCGCACCGGCGGCAAGGTCCTGCTGTCGGCCCACAACGGACACGTCGGCTACCTGGCCACCGACACCTTCCTGTACCCCAAGCCGCAGGGCTCCCACCTGCGCGACACCTACGGCCGCGACTACGTGGCCATCGGCTTCACCTTCGACAGCGGCTCCTTCCTCACCAACGGCGCTGTCCTGACCGATGACTGGAAGACCGTCACCGTCCCGGCGGCCACGCCGGACATGAACGAGTACACCCTCGACCAGGTCCGCCACCGGGACTACTACGTCGACCTGCGCACCGCGCCCCGGGCGGCCCGCGACTGGCTGGCCGTCAGCCGCCCCAGCTACGACGCGGGCTCGATCTACGTCAGCGACCCGATGCCGCGCCTCGCGATCGGCCAGGCCTACGACATCCTCATCCACCTCAACCAGGTCACCCAGGCCCGCAAGTTCTGACCCCGCGCCCTCCCCTCCCGGCCCGGACACGGGGCGGGGGAGGGGCATCCGCCTTCGCGAGGAACCGACACCGGCCCCGCTCCGAACGGATCCCGGAGCGGGGCGGCACTGCGCGGCGCCGCACGGACTGCTCTCGTAGGACGGCCGCGCTCCCGCACCCGACGGGGCGGGCGATCTCCTCGACGGGGAGGTCTGTGCTCTGCCCGACTTCGTCGGGGGCCCGGACCGCCCGCGCCGAGAGGAACTCCTGGCCTGCTGCCCCCGCCGCCTGCCGCCCCTACCGCCCCAACCGCGCCTACCGGTCGTCGACCGGTGCCGGTGAGGAGGTGACGCCGACCCACCCCTGGTCGGCGTCGACGACGGCCAGCGGCGCGACGGAGGTGCCGCCCGCGGTCCCGAAAGCGGCACAGGTCGGGACGGCGGTGTCGACCTCCACCAGGGGGTTGCGCACGTTGGTGTCGAGCTTGTCGAACAACAGGAGCGTGCCGCCGAGGCCCTGAGCCGGCACGCCCGAGGTGACGGTCACGTCGTGGTGCCAGGCCCAAACACCCCAGGTGACGGTGGTGGCCACGTCGGCGCTCCGGCCGGTGGGCGTCGACAGCAGGGCGTACACCTGCCCCCGGTAGGACTGCGTGAACTGGTACACCCAGTGGGTGCGGACCTCGCATCCGGAACCGGCGGACGGCCAGGGCAGCGGGGAGGGCGGGGGCACGACCACGACGGAGGGCATCGGGGCCGGCGTGTCCGCGGCGGCCGCAGCGGCGGGGCCGGGTGCCGTAGCCGCATCCTGGCCGGCCGACCAGCCGGCGGACCAGCCGACCGCCCAACCGGCCGTCAGACCCGCGGCCAGCGCGGCGAGCGCCCGGAAACGGGCCGGAACCCACCGCCGGCGCCCACCCGCCCCCAGTACCGGGCCGGTCGGGACAGCAGGCCCGACCGGCCCGTCCACCCGCGCCACGGCCCCGCCCCCGGACGGTACCGAGGACGGCGCGGACACGGGCGCGTCCCGCGCAACCTCCTCCTGGACCCGCTCCCACCGCTCCCGCCACAAGGCCGGCTCACTCTGCCCACAGGCCCGCACGAACGCCTCGACCGTCGGCCAGGTGGGCAGCTCCACCCCGCCGGCCGCCTCCGAGAGCACCGACACGGAACGATGAACCCGCCGGCTCATCGTGGCGAAGGTGGGGTTCCCGGCCGACTGTCGCAACTCGCGCAACTGGGCGGCGAACCCGGCCACCGGTCCGGCCGACGGGTCCAACGCACGTTGTTTGCGGCCCACTTCCGTTCCTCCCTCTGGTCAGAGCCACGGGATTGTTTGTCCGTACTCTGACGCACCGGGTGCCTGCGGCGGCGGCGTTCTCCGGGATTGATTGTCCGGACCCGACCGGTGCTGACCGGCGGCGAAGCAGTCCTTCACTGTGGGTGGCGCGCAGCCGGGCCGGGCGCCCGCTGCGGCCATCACCCACCGGAAGGTCAAGGAACACGCCGATGCGACGAACCCTCACCGCCCTGTCCACCGTTCTGCTCGCCCTGGCCGGGGCCCTCGCCCTGCCCGCCACCGCACAGGCCGACCCGATGAACCCGCAGCCCTACGCGTACGGCTTCCTCGCGGCGCTCGCCCGACCGGCCAGCGGGGGCCCCGACGGCACCTACTACTGCATGGACGAGTACCGGCAGGTCAACGGCGACGGCCGCCCGGTCCTGCTGCGCCCGTGCGACGGTTCCTGGAACCAGTTCTGGTTCGTCTCCCCGGACGGCCTGATCCACAGCACCAACGACGGCCGGTGTCTGTGGGGCCACTTCCCGGACAGCCCGTCCGACAACCCGGGCGCCCAGGCGGTGGGCTGCAACGCGAACGACGCGAACCAGCGCTGGACGTTCAACACCGACCGCAGCGTGTGCAACGCCGGCGGCGCCTGCCTGACCTACGTCGGCAACCCCGGCCCGCGCTCCTCCTACGGCCTGTGGACCCTGGGCCGCAACGCGAGCGCGGGCATCACCCAGGAATTCGACTGGCACCACTCCGACAGCGACCGCCCGGTCTTCCCCAACATCTAGACGACGCACGGGGCGTCGCGACCGCGGGGCCGGGGCGCCCGCCACAGGGTGCCCCGCCTTCCGTGGCGCCCGCGCCGACCACTGCCACGCGGGCGCCACCGTCGGGGAGGCGGGACGGACCGGCCGTGTTCCCGGGACTGCCCGAGGGCTTCACCAGGCCATCGCGCCGTGCCGGTCACGGAAGGTCCCGGTCGGCCCGTCCGTTCCGAGGGTGGCGAGTTCGACGATCGCGTCGGTCCCCTCGGTCACCGTCTGCGGGCCGCTGTGACCGTTGAAGTCGGTCGCCGTGTAGCCCGGGTCGGCCGCGTTCACCTTCACGTCCGGCCAGGACTTCGCGTACTGCGTGGTCAGCATGGTCACCGCGGCCTTCGACGCCGTATAGAGCGGCGCGACGAACCGGCCCTCGACACGCTCGGTGTCATGGGTGGCCGCGAAGGAGCCCATGCCGCTCGACACGTTGACGATGACCGGGTTCGCGGACATCCGCAGGAGGGGCAGGAACGCGTGGGTGACGCGGACGATCCCCACGACATTGACCTCGAACACCGCGCTGGCGTCCGCGGCCGTGATCTGGTCGGCGGCGTTGGAGGTGCCGAGGATTCCCGCGTTGTTGATCAGGACGTCGATGCTTCCCTCGTGAGCCCTGACGTCGGCGACGGCCGCGGCCACGGACGCGTCGTCGGTCACGTCGATCTGCACGAACCGGGCACCGAGCGCGTCGGCGGCCGCCCGGCCGCGCCGGGGATCGCGCGCACCGACGATGACGGTGTGGCCCGCTTCGACCAGTCGGCGGGCGGTCTCGTACCCGAGGGACTTGTTGGCACCTGTGATGAATGTGGTCGTCATGCGTCCACTCTCGGCCGACGGCGGGAGGAGAGCCAGTGCCCTCCGCGACAGTAGGACTGCCGGTACCAGGCACAGGGGCCGGCCGGCGGACACAATGGCCGGGTGGACGAGACACTTGGCACGGCACTGCGCCGCTGGCGCGACCGCCTTTCTCCCGTGGACATCGGGCGGACCGCGCGGCCCGGACGGCGCGCGGCGGGGCTGCGGCGCGAGGAGCTGGCCGAGCTCGCCGGGCTCTCGGTCGACTACGTGGTGCGCCTGGAACAGGGGCGCGCCACGAACCCTTCGGCGCAGGTCGTCGCAAGCCTGGCCAGGGCCCTGCAGTTGGAACCCGAGGAGCGCGATCACGCCTACCGGCTGGCCGGCCTCCTGCCCCCGCACGAGGGGACGATCTCCACGCACGTCCCGGCGGGGGTCCAGCGGATGCTGGCCCGCCTCGGGGAGTTCCCCGTGGGGGTGTTCAGCGCCGACTGGACCCTGCTGTCCTGGACTCCCGCATGGGCGGCGCTGTTGGGCGACCCCAGCGGACGGACGCACACCGAGCGGAACCTGGTGCGGGCGGTCTTCGCGTCGGGGCCCGGAAGGCTCGCCGCCTGGCCCGTGCAGCAGGACGGCGACACCCTGCGCTCCGCCCTCGTCGCCGATCTGCGTGCGGCCCTGGTCACGTATCCCCACAGCCGTGGACTGGTCGACCTCGTGGAGGAACTGCGTTCCACCAGTGCGGAGTTCGCCCGCCTGTGGGACGAGGGCGCGGTCGGTCGGCACATCTCGGCCCGCAAGACCGTCGTGCACCCCCAGGTCGGCGACGTGACGTGCGACTGCGACGTGCTCACCGTCCCGGGCAGCGACGTCCGTCTCGTCGTCTACACCGTGGCCGCGGGTTCCGCCGACGCGGAGAAGCTGGAGTTCCTGCGGGTCACGAGCGGCGTTCGCGTCGGCGGCTCCCCGCCTCCGGGGCCCGGACTGATCTCGGCACCGTGACGACCGGACCGATCGGACGAAGCCGAGCGGTAGGCGAGCCGCCCGGCCCGCACCCGGTGCGGCCTGAAAAGATTTCCCTCCGCCGCGTCGATCGGCGGCCGCGCCGTTCGACCTAGGACTGAGAGGGTCGAGGAGACGACCCCTGACCAAGGAGATGGACGATGGCGAAGTACATGCTGATCATGCGGGGCACGGACGAGTCCGTCGCGAAGATGATGACCACGCCGTTCGAGGAGATGCTGGAGACGGTCGGCCGCTTCAACGAGGAGCTGATCCGGGCGGGGGTCCTCGTCGCCGCGGAAGGACTCGACGACCCCTCCCAGGGCGTGGTCGTCGACTACAGCGGCGAGACCCCCGTCGTCACCGACGGCCCGTACGGCGAGACCAAGGAGCTCTTTGGCGGCTTCTACCTGATCGACGTCGCCTCGAAGGAGGAAGCGGTCGAGTGGGCCAAGCGCCTCCCGGCCGTCGCCGGCTCCAAGTGCGAGGTGCGCCGCGTCCCGGGCATCGACGAGTTCCCGCAGGACAACGAGTGGATCGTCAAGGAGCGGGCGTGGCGCGAGCGGACCGGCCAGCTGTGACGACCCCGGCCCCCGCCGGCCCGCCGAGCCCCGAGTCGGCTCGGCGGGCCGTCGAGGCCGTCTGGCGGATCGAGTCCGCGCGGATCGTCGCCGCCCTGGCCCGCTACACCGGGGACTTCGCGCTCGCCGAGGACGTCGCCCAGGAGGCGCTGGCCGAGGCACTCGTCTCCTGGTCGGCAAACGGTGCGCCGGCCAGCCCGGTGGGCTGGCTCCTCGCGACCGCCCGGCGGCGGGCCATCGACGCCTTCCGCCGCGGATCGGCACTCGAGGAACGGTACGCCCTGCTCGCAGGGCCACTGGCCGAGGGCGAGTTCAGCTCCGGCGCGCAGACCGCACCCGGCCGGCCGGACGACCCGCCCTGGGACCCCGACCGCGTCGACGACGACGTCCTCGCCCTCATGTTCACCGCCTGCCACCCGGTGCTCTCGCCCGAGGCCCGGGTGGCCCTCACGCTCCGCGTGGTGGGCGGCCTGTCCAGCGAGGAGATCGCCCGCGCGTTCCTCCTGCCCACCCCGACCGTCCAGGCCAGGATCACCCGCGCGAAGAAGACGATCGCCGCCGCCCACGTGCCGTTCGAACTCCCGCCGCCCGAGGAACGACCGGCACGCCTCGGCGCGGTCCTCAGCGTCCTGTACGTGATCTTCACCGAAGGCTCCACGGCGACCGCCGGAGACCACCTGCTGCGCCCGGACCTCGCGTACGAGGCCGTGCGGTTGGCCCGGACGCTGGCCGCCCTGCTGCCGGGCGAGCCGGAGGTGCACGGCCAGCTCGCGCTGTTCGAGCTCACCGCCGCGCGCTTCCCGGCGCGCACCGGGCCCGACGGCGAGGCGGTACTGCTGGAGGACCAGGACCGCCGCCGGTGGGACCGCTCCGCCATCCGTCGCGGCCTGGCCGTGCTCGGCCGGGCCTCCACCCTGGGGCGGGGCCTCGGACCGTACGGTCTGCAGGCGGCCATCGCCGCGTGCCACGCGACGGCGCCCTCGGTGCAGGAGACCGACTGGGAACGCATCGTCCTCCTGTACGAGGCGCTCGGCCGCGTGGCCCCGTCACCCGTCGTCGAGCTCAACCGGGCCGTGGCCGTCGCGATGGCGAGCGGACCGGACGAGGCACTGTCCCTGGTCGACGACCTGCTCGCCTCCGGCCGTCTGGCAGGCTCGCACCTGCTCCCGAGCGTGCGCGGCGAGCTGCTGGTCCGCCTCGGCCGCACCACCGAGGCCCGGGCCGAACTGGAACTCGCCGCCCGCCTGTGCCGCAACGCCCGCGAGCGGGCGGTGCTGCTGCGCAAGGCGGCCGCCCTGCACTGACGCCCGTCCGAGCCGTGCAGCCGCCCCGCTCGCGCACCGGCCGGTCAGCCGGGCGACCGACGCCGCGGCGGCCGCCCTGGGGCCAACTCAGCCGGCGTCAGGCGAGGCGCTCAGGACGGCCACGCATGGCCACGGACCGGGCGACTTCGTTTCAGGGGGTGAAGGGCTGGCGCAGGTCGGTGCAGGTGGTGCCGTCGTCGGGCGGGGTGGTGCTGAGGAGGTAGGTGGTGATGTGGCCGGTGACGCAGGCGCTCTCCGCAGGGGAGACGGAGCCGTGTCCGAAGGCGTCGACAGCGAGCAGGCGGGCGGCGGGACCGAGTTCGCGGACCGCGGCCTGCGCGTAGGAGTACGGGGTGGCGGGGTCGTGGAGGGCGTTGACCAGCAGGATCGGTGCGGCGCCGGTGTAGCGGTCCCAGGGACCGCGGAAGACGTCGTCGCCCTCGCCGGGTGTGTAGGGCCAGGTGGAACACTGGTTGAGGCCGTTGAAGACCTGGGGGCGGCCGAAGGTCGGGGCCTCCTGCTCCCACTGCGAGGCCAGGTCGGGGAGACGCTCCACGTCGCGGGGATAGGGCATGTCGCTGCAGTTGACCGCGGGGTTGGCGTTGTTGCCGGTGAACGGGGTGTCGGCGGTGCGCGGGCGGGCGGGGCCGGCACCGCCGACGGCGGGTAGGGCGTCGTAGAGGGACTGCCAGCGCTTGGCGAGCGCACCGTAGCTGCCGGCGTCGGGCAGGCTCGCGTAGAGGTCGTTGACGAAGGAGTTGAGCGTCACGCTCAGGCCGTCGGCGGTCGTGACGGCCGAATCGGCATGGCTGCGCAGGTAGTCGCGGATCGCGTCGAACTTGCCCCGGGGATCCCCGTCCCCGAAGGGGCAGGCCGACGAGCCGGCGTCCTTGCAGCGCTGGAGCACCGCGCCCAGCACCTCCTCGTAGTTGAGCGCGCGGTCGTGCTCGTAGCGCGTTCCGTCCGAGGAGCGCAGGGCGGGGTCGGCGTTGCCGGTGTTGACGATCGCGCGGACCCTGTCCGGGAACATGTTCGCGTAGGTGTCGCCGAGGAACGTCCCGTAGGAGACTCCGAAGTAGGTCAGCTTCTCGTCGCCGACCGCCTGGCGCAGCAGGTCCAGGTCCCGCGCCACGACGGCCGTGGACATGTGGGAGAGCAGCGGCCCGGCGTTGTCGCGGCACAGCTCGCCCTGGGTGCGCAGGGCGTCGGCCTCGTCCGTGAGCTGCTGCGGGGTGACCGGGTCGCGCATCAGCTTGGCGTCGACCGCGTCGAACTGCTGCTGGGAGGTGTAGCAGCGCAGCGGCATGCTGCGGCCGACCCCGCGCGGGTCGAACGCCACCATGTCGAAGCGCTCCAGGACGGCGGGGGAGAGGAAGAACTCCGCGACGACGGGAGCGCCCCAGCCGGCGGCGCCCGGACCGCCGAAGTTCGTGAGGATCGAACCGATCCTCTTCCCCGGATCGCTGGCGCTGCGCTTCATCAGGGCCAATGGCACCGTGTCGCCTTCGGGGTGAGCGTGGTCCAGCGGGACGGCGTAGGTCGCGCAGCGCATCAGAGCGGGGTCGACGTCCTTCGGCAGGCCCGTGAGGGCGTCCTGTGGGCAGTCTTCCCATACCACCGGCGGGACTTGCTGGGCCGGGGCCGGGGCGGCAGCCGTGATGCCAGGACACCCGGCCCAGAGCGCCAGGGCGGTGAACGCCACGGTGATGCGCTGCATTGGCTGCCGTGTGGCGAAGACGGACCCCATGCTGATGCCCTCCGACCGTTGTGCCCGCGCGCTGCCCGCGCCTGAGCCCTTGTCGAGCCCTACCCTCATGCGGCAGTTCGCGTGACGTGCCCGGTGACAGTTCCTCTGGATGGAGGTGTGCAGTCGGCCAGGCCCGTGGTGGTGGGGTGTCGCGGCCGCCGTCCCGTGGGGGACGGCAGCCGGGGACGACTCAGGAGGTCGAGGGCTCGAGCTCGCCCGCGAAGACGATGATCTGGTCGATGAGGCTGCGCCGGAGATGGACGACGTCCGTTCCCCCCAGGCGGGGGCCTCCGTCCGGCGTGGTGAAGACCCACCGGTACCGGGCCCACTCGTCCGGCATGTCCACCGCCGAGCAGCGTGCCATCGTGCCGGTCCCCGCCGGGTGGCGCCGGATGTCCAGCACGAACCGCTCGACCGCCGCGATCCCTTCGCTGCGACCCAACGGCCCCCAGAAGACCACGTCCGAGGTCAGGGCCTGGGAGAGCAGGGCCGTCACATAGTCGTCGTTCGAGGCGTTGAACGCGGAGATGAACGTGTCGATCGCGGATCGTGCCGTCTCTTCCTGCATGCCTCAGTCATACCAGCCGTTGCGCGTGCGCCCGTCCCGCGGGCCGCTTTCCGGTCACGCTGGACCACGGGGCGCGACGCGGTGCCGCGGTGGGGGCAACGGCGGCGCCGCGTTGCGGATCTGACCAGACGTCGATCTCCGGGCAGTTCCACGCGCACAGCTGCCCGCCGCCGAGGCCCGCCCCCGGCACCAACCGCGCGAGGACCGGACGAAGCGGCCTCGCGGCAGCCGCCCTCCTCACCACCACCGCCCATCGCACCACCGCCCACCTCGCGGGGCACTGGACACCGGCGGGGGACTGGACACCGGCGGGGGACTGAGTGCCCCCGGCCCGCTGTGGACCGCGACAACGGACGCCCCAGGCAGCACCCGCGAAGGATTCGAGGCCGCCGGCAAACCGCGGGATCGAGCCGGTCAGCGAGACCACGGCGTACGTGCGGTCACCCACTGGCCTGAAGGTTCGCCCTCCACCCTTCATATTTCACCGCACAAGGTAATTTGACGAAGAATCAGATCAGTTCGTGTAGCACCCTCGATGGCATACGACGAGAGGCCTGACATGTCCCGCCCAGCACACATCGCCATGGTGAACGTCCCGGCGCACGGCCACGTGAACCCCAGCCTGGAGGTGATCCGGGAGCTGGTCGCCCGCGGCCACCGGGTCAGTTACGTCAACGATCCGTCGTTCGCCGAACAGATCGAGTCGACGGGTGCTCGATTCGTCCCCCACGAGACGGGCATGACCGCGCTCCAGGGGGCGGTCGACCCCGCCATCCAGGACCGCGTGCACGGCATGATCTTCGGGGAGGCACAGGCGATGCTGCCCCGGATGCGGGAGGCGTTCCACGACGACCGGCCCGACCTCGTCCTGTACGACTTCATGGCGTACGCGGGACGGGCCCTGGCCGACGGCTGGGGCGTTCCGTCGATGCTGATCTCACCGTCCAGGGTCGCCCCCGGGGGCGAACCGGCGGAGCCGTTCCGGGCGGCCGCGGAAGTCATCAAGGCCGAGGGCATCCCGGAGCGGTTCACCCGGTGGCTGGCCGACAACGGGGTGCCGCCCCGCGACCTGTTCTCCTTCATGCTCAAGCCGGACCGCGCCCTCGTCCTCGTCCCCCAGGCCCTCCAGCCGAGCATCGAGCAGATCGATCCCGAGGTCTACTCGTTCGCCGGCCCCTGCCTCGACGACCGCGCACAGCAGGGGGGTTGGACCCGCCCGGAGGGCGCCGAGAAGGTGCTGCTGGTCTCCCTCGGCTCCGCCTTCACGCACCAACCCGAGTTCTACCGCGCCTGCGTGGAGGCCTTCGGCGGCCTGCCCGGCTGGCACGTCGTGCTCCAGGTCGGCAAGGCGACCGACCCGGCGGAGCTGGGGCCGATTCCGGCCAACGTCGAGGTCCACCCGTGGGTGCCGCAGTTCGCGGTGCTGCAGCAGGCCGACGCGTTCGTCACCCACGCCGGGATGGGCGGATGCAGCGAGGGCCTCTACTGCGGGGTGCCCATGATCGCGGTGCCGCAGGCCGCGGACCAGTTCGAGAACGCCGACCGACTGGTCGAACTCGGCGTCGCCCGCCGCCTGGACACCGCCGACGCCACACCCGCCGCGCTGCGCACCGCCGTGCTGGAGCTGACCGCCGACCAGAAGGTGGCGGACCGCCTGGCGGAGCTCTCCGCGCAGGTCCGTGCGGGTGGCGGCGCAGCCAGGGCGGCCGACCTGGTCGAGGCCGCACTGGCCTGACCCGACCACGGCCCGAGCGGCCCGTGACCCGCCCGGTCCTGCGTCACTTCGGGTGCCGGTCGTAGCACCGGCACCCGTCCTCCTGCCCGAACGACTCCGAGGGGGATCGGACCAGGAGGGCGGCCGGCGGCCCGACCGCGGGTGTGCGTGGGCCGTCGGAGGACGGTGAGGACCCGGTCCGTGTCGGGGCGGGGGTCGGGGTCGGTGAAGAAGGCGACCCCTGAGGCAGGCAGGTCGTCACTGGTGAGGGAGCCGTCGCCGTTGCCCTGTTCCCGTGTCAGCGCTGCCTGAGGCCGTTGAGGAGGTAGTCGATGCGGGCGGCGGTGTCGTCCGGGTCGAGTGGGCCGGTGCCGAGCAGGAGGCGGTAGTAGACGGGGCCGAAGAGGAGTTCGACCATGGTTCGGGTCGGGACGTCGGTGCGCAGTTCGCCGGCTCTGACGGCTTGGTCGAGGCGGTCCTGCCAGGCCTTGTTGCGGGGTTCGAGGAAGTCGGTGAGGAGGTCTTCGGCGAGTCGGGGGTCGCTCTGGGCGTCGGCGACCAGGCCGCGCCAGATGACTCCGAGTTCGGTGCCGAGGGCCTGGATGACTCCTTGTGCGGCGGCGGTGATGTCGGCGGTGATGTCGCCGGTGTCCGGGACGCCGGAGAAGGGCCCGGTGCGGTCGTTGAGGGCTTCGAGGACGACGGCGGCCCTGCTGGGCCACCAGCGGTAGATGGTCTGTTTCCCGACTCCGGCGGTGTGGGCGATGCCCTCGACGGTGACCCGGGCGTAGCCGTCGCGGACGGCGATCTCGAGGGCGGCGTCGAGGATGGCGCGGTGGGCGCGCTGGTTGCGGAGGTCCGGATTCGGGGCTGGTGGCATGGTCCGGATTATTCCACGAGACGTCACGTACCGTCTTGACGTGATCGTCTCGCTCGAGGAACATGGTCCGCGAGGCGAGACGAGACGGTGCGTCACGAGGCGAGACGGTGCGGGTTGCCGTACGGGGGAAGCCGTTTCCGTCGCGGGGGATCGCCTCGACAACTCACCGGCGGGGGCCGTCCATCGGCGCATCCGCCGTCGACGCCAGACGGACTGACACCGAGAGAGCCGAGAAGGTCATGAAGGGGTTCAAGCGCAAGGCGGTGGCGGTCGCTGCTGCCGCGCTGGTGCTGGGAAGCATCGTCACGACCACCACGACCGCGCGAGCCGCCACCACTCAGGGCTACATCAACGGCTTCGGAGACGTCACCGACGACTGGTCCGACGAAGGTCTCCTCTCCATGAGCCAGCACGCCAACAGCGGTGCGACGGGCATCTGGCAGGCCGTGCTCTACATGGACGGGTTCCTCGACGAGTCGGACATCGACTGCAGGTTCGGGCCCAAGACGGCGGAGGCAACCCGGCAGTGGCAGACGAAGTATCTGGGAGCGTCGGAGGCTGACGGTGTCGTCGGTAACAAGACGTTCGGCAAGGCCTCCACTTGGCTCTCCTCCGTCGAGGACACCGGGCCCTGGGCGTACTTCGTCCGGTACAACGGCGACGCCAGGACGTCCTCGGTCTTCCATCGCGACACGACGTCCGGCCTCTACGGGATCTATGTGAACGGGAAGTACATCGAGGGGTACTACAACTCGATGAGCGGCTGCTGAGGGCAGGCCGACCGGATCTGCTCCGGAGCGTAGGGCGACCTGTCGCCGGTGGGCCCGGCACGATGCGGAGTCCACGCCGGCCGGCCCACCGGCCGGTGCAGCTCAGGGGTGCAACGCATCGCGTCGCACTCCCACCCGCAACCTTGTGGGCTCAGCGCGGCCTGCCGGCGCGCCGTGGGCGGCACCCGTCCGCCAAGGCGGCCACCGCCGTCCGCTCCAGGGTGTTCATCCGAGCAGCGGCAGGTACGCCGCCAGGTCGCTGCGCTCCCCGCTCGCCCGGACCGTCGCGGCTTCGACGGCCGAGGCCCAGTCGGTCCGGCCGGTCGCCAGGCGGATCCAGGTCAGCGGGTCGGTCTCCACCACGTGCGGCGCCGCCCCACGGGTGTGCCTCGGCCCCGGCACGGCCTGCACCACGGCGTACGGCGGGATCCGCAACTCCACCGAGCTGCCCGGCACCTGCGCCGCGAAGGCGTCGGCCAGCAGGCCCACCACCGCGGCCACCGCCTGCCGCCCGTGCGGCAGGTCCAGCCCGAGCGCCACCGCCAGGTCGTCGCCGTGCACGACGGTCTCCACCAGTCGGGTCACCAGGAAGTCGCTCAACAGCATCGGGCCGAACCGCATGGCGAACAGCCGCTTCGGCTCGCCGGGTTCCGGCCGATCCAGGGCGGCCAGCAGCGCGTCGGCCGCCCGGTCGAAGGCGCTCGCCACCTCCTGCGGGGTGCCGGCGAACGCGCCCGCGGCGTGCTCGCGCGCCACCGTGTCGACGGTGGCGCTCAACCGCCGCGTCCCTTCGGTCCACTCCACCAGGCTCACCGGCCGGCCCTCCGGCACCGGCTGGTCCAGGTGCTGTGGCAGCCACTCCAGCACGATCGCGAGGTGCGCCACCAACTCCCGTACCGTCCAGCCCCCCAGCCGGGTCGGCCCGGCGAGCGCTCGCTCCGCACCGGGCGCCGCGCACAACGCGCGCACCGTGTCGCGCAGCAGCTCGGTCTGCCCGGCCAGCGCTGCCCGGACCTCGGCGGGATCGTACGTTCGCGGCTCGGCCATGACGGCAGCGTATCCGCCCTCCCCGGCCGACGGGACAGGTCGGGCCGCGGGTGCGCCGGTCGACCTCGTGCATCTGTCGCCACTGTACCCCTGGGGGTATTTACGGGTCGCCGCCCCGGGATGCCCGTAGGCCGGTGCCCGTCGATCCGCGCGGGATTCGGCACCCCCGGACTATTGTCAGGAAACTTTACTTTTTACTAGGCTCTCGGCGGCGGCTTGGCGCGGCGCCCCCTCGATCGGGGCGTGACGCGCTCAGCGAGAGCTCTGACCCGGCCGCCGCGGTGGTGAGGGAACCACCGCTCGACCGGCGGGGATCGCGTGCGGGCCCCGCCGGAGTCCAGCTCTCGCCGTCGTTCGAGGTCAGGGAGTTCAGGGATGCGTCCCCAAGTCTCGGTAAGGCCTGTTCACATCGGAGTCTTCGCCGCGGTGCTCGTGCTGGTCGGCGGACTGTTGCTCGGCTGGTCCGGGCGGGCGGGAGCGGCGGCCGATCCGCTGCTCTCGCGGGGCAAGGCCGCCACGGCCTCGTCCACGGAGGGCTCGTCCTACGCGGCGGGCAAGGCGTTCGACGGGGACACCGGTACCCGGTGGGCGAGCGCGGAGGGGAAGGACCCGCAGTGGCTGCGGGTCGACCTCGGGGCGAACGCCACCGTCTCGCGGATCAAGCTCTCCTGGGAGGCCGCGTACGCGAAGGCGTACCGGCTGGAGGTGTCGGCGGACGGGGCGGCCTGGACCGCCGTCGCCGAGGAGGCGGCCGGCGACGGCGGCACGGACGACTGGACCGGGCTGACCGGCAAGGGCCGGTACGTCCGGATGTACGGCACGGCCCGCGGCACGTCCTACGGGTACTCGCTGTTCGAGCTGGAGGTCTACGGCGTCACGGGCACCACGCCCTCGCCGACCGCCACGCCGTCACCGACCGCCACGCCGTCGCCGACCGGGACCGCCCCGGGCGGGGCGTTCACCGTCGTCGCGGCCGGTGACATCGCGGCGCAGTGCACCGCCTCGGACAGCGCCTGCGCGCACCCGAAGACCGCCGCCCTCGCCCGGAAGATCGACCCGAAGTTCTACCTGACGATGGGTGACAACCAGTACGACGACGCCCGGCTGTCGGACTTCCGCGCCTACTACGACAAGAGCTGGGGCGCGTTCAAGGCGAAGACCCACCCCGTCCCCGGCAACCACGAGACCTACGACCCGGCCGGCTCGCTCTCCGGGTACAAGGCGTACTTCGGCAGCATCGCCTACCCGCAGGGCAAGAGCTGGTACAGCTTCGACGAGGGGAACTGGCACTTCGTCGCCCTCGACTCCAACGCCTTCGACCAGAGCGCCCAGATCGACTGGCTCAAGGCCGACCTCGCGGCCAACACCCGCAAGTGCGTCGCCGCCTACTGGCACCACCCGCTGTACTCCTCCGGCGGGCACGGCAACGACCCGGTCTCCCGGCCGGTGTGGCGGATCCTCTACGACGCCCGGGCGGACCTGGTGCTCAACGGGCACGACCACCACTACGAGCGGTTCGCCCCGCAGGACCCGGACGGGAAGGCCACCGCCGACGGGATCGTCGAGATCGTCGGCGGGATGGGCGGCGCCGAGCCGTACCCGATCGAACAGGTCCAGCCGAACAGCCAGAAGCGGATCAGCGGCGACTACGGCGTGCTGAAGCTGGACCTCACCGACTCCGGGTACGGCTGGAGCTTCGTCGGGACGGACGGCAAGGCCAAGGACACCAGCCCGACCTACAGCTGTCACTGATGATGTACCTGGCCACCACGGGCCGTCGTCCGGACGCGCCGCCCCGCCCGGCCGGGGTGGGGCGGCGCATCCCGGGCACGGTCGTCGCGCTCGGTGCGGTCAGCCTGGTCACGGACGTCTCCTCGGAGATGGTCACCGCCGTGCTGCCGCTCTACCTGGTCCTGGGCCTCGGCCTCTCACCCCTCCAGTTCGGCTTCCTCGACGGACTGTTCAACGGAGCCACGGCACTGGTCCGGCTCCTCGGCGGGCGGCTCGCCGATCGCGGCTCCGGCCGGCACCGGACCGTCGCCGGGGCCGGCTACCTGCTGTCGGCACTCTCCCGGCTGGGGCTGCTGATGGCCGGCGGGGCCGCCGGCGGCATCGCCGCCGCGCTGGCCGCGGACCGGCTCGGCAAGGGTGTGCGCACCGCACCCCGGGACGCGATGATCATGCTCAGCGCACCGCCGGAGACCCTCGGCCGGGCGTTCGGCGTGCACCGGGCGATGGACACGACCGGGGCACTGCTCGGCCCGCTGGTCGCCTTCGTGGTGCTGTGGGCGACCGCGGACGCGTACGACGCGGTGTTCGTGGTCAGCTTCGCCACTGGCCTGCTCGGTGTCGTGGTGCTGGGCCTCTTCGTCCCGGCCGACCCCTCGGCGCCGCCGCCACGGGCCGCATCGACCCGCCCGGTCCCGTCCCCGGTCCCGGCCGCGGGGCCGAAGGCCGCACCCGGCCCGAACGCCGGACCCGGCCTGACCGGCCCGAACGCCGCACCCGGTCCGACCGGCACGGCCGCCCGGCCGACTGCAGACCCCGCCTTCCGGCGGGTGGTCGCGGCCGCCGCGCTGCTGGGCGCCGCGACCGTCGGCGACTCCTTCCTCTACCTCCTGCTCCAACGCGGCCTCGACCTGTCGGCCGCGCTCTTCCCCCTGCTGCCCCTCGGCGCGGCGGCCTGCTACCTGCTGCTCGCCGTCCCCGCCGGGCGGATCGCGGACCGCGCCGGACGCCGGATCCCGTTCCTCCTCGGCCACGGCGCGCTGCTCGCCGCCTACCTGACGCTCCTGGCCCCGTCGGGCCTGCCGGCCGCCGTGCTGGTCCTGGTCCTCCTCGGCGTCTTCTACGCCGCCACCGACGGCGTGCTGATGGCGCTGGCGGCGCCCGCGCTCCCGGCTGCCGGGCGGGCGAGCGGCCTCGCCGTCCTGCAGACCGGACAGGCCCTGGCCCGCCTGGTCGGCGCGGCCGGGTTCGGCGCGGCCTGGACGTGGTGGGGGCCGCGCCCGGCCCTCGTCGCGGCCGCCCTCGCCCTGGCCACCGCACTCACCGCCGCCTGGCGGATCCTCCCGGGAAGGAAGGCGCGCCGATGAAGTCGCGAACGGTCCTGCTCGTCCTCGCCGCCCTCGTCCTCCTGGGCGGCTCCCTCGGCTACGTGGTGCACGCCCGCCAACGCGACGGCGTACCACAACTCGCGGCCGCGGAAGCCTCGTTCACGCTCGATCAGCCCGGTCTCTACTACCGTGACACCGCCACCGGCCGCGTCGCCCGCAGCCCGGGCGGCGAGCCCGGCGGCCCGTCCTGCGCCCGCTTCTACGCCGCGGGGGACCGCGCCCTGTGCCTGCGCGCCCTCCCGGGCACCCCCGCCCGGACCCAGGCGGTGGTCTACGACCGGCGGTTCACCGAGCTCCGGTCGGTGATCGTCCCCGGGATCCCCAACCGGGCCCGGGTCTCGCCCTCCGGCCAGGTGCTCTCCTGGACCACCTTCGCCGTCGGCGACTCCTACGCGGCGGACCGCTTCTCCACCCGCACGTCGATCCTCGACCTGCGCACCGGCTACCTGATCAAGTCCGTCGAGGAGATCCCGCTGACGATCGGTGGCACCCGCCACCACGCCGCCGACGTCAACTACTGGGGCGTCAACTTCGCCGCCGACGACAACCGCTTCTACGCCACCGTCTCCACCGCCGGCCGCACCCACCTGGTCGAGGGCGACCTCAAGGCCTGGTCGGCCCGCACCCTGCGGGAGAACGTGGAATGCCCCTCGCTCTCCCCGGACGGCACCCGGATCGCCTTCAAGAAGAAGGTCTCCGCCGATCCCGCCGCGCCCTGGCGCCTCCACGTCCTCGACCTGGCCGACCTCCACGAACACCCGCTGGCCGAGACCCGCAGCGTCGACGACCAGGCCGCCTGGCTCGACGACGCCACCCTCGCCTACGCCCTCCCGGCCCGGGCGGGCAAGGCCACCGACGTCTGGGCCACCCCCGCCGACGGCACCGGCACGCCCCGCCTCCTCCTCCCCGGCGCCTTCTCCCCGGTCGCCGTCCCGCCCCCGCCGGCCTGACGCCTGCCGCCCGCCGCACCGGCCCGGGACGGTGGGCAGCGCCGCCCGTGGACGTGGACGTGGACGAGGGAGTCTCCACGATGGCGCACGATCACCCGGAAGACGCTCGGCTCGGTGGCCCGGCGGCGCTACGCGGCCCGCGACGCCGGAGCCGGCCAGGCCGAGCAGGAGCGGCCCGCACGTAGGAAAGCCAGGTGCCGACCGCATGACCGCCTACCGAGGCCCACAGCTGCGCGGCTGGTGCGGGCCCGTGTACGGCTGGCCCGCGACTCAGCTGTGGTCCCCGGCGCGCTGGGACGCCGCCGCTCCCGCGGTGTAGAAGGCACGCAGGCGGTACTCGGCGGCGGCGTCGGACTGCCCGTCCGCGTCGAGGACGTCGGCGGCGAGTCGGTAGGCGCGGCCGAGGGCGGGGCCGTACACGCCGGGGTCCTCGGCGAAGTGGGGGCCGACGGCCTGGACCGCCTCGGCGGCGTCCCGCCACGCGCCCGCCGTGTCACCGGGCAGCAGAGAGCGACCCCGTCCGGTCAGCGTCACCGCCAGCGACACCCGCGAGCCCGCCGTGCCCTGATGACCGGACCCCAGAGCCCGCACCCGCCCTCCCACCACGGATCGCAGTATGTCGACGGCTTCGTCGGTGCGTCCGGCTTGCCGGTAGGAGGTGGCGAGGTTGCCGCGGATGGTGAGGGTTCGGGGGTGGTGTGCGCCGAGGGTGCGTTCGCAGTCGGTGAGGACCTGTTCCTGGAGGTCGATGGCTTCGTCGGTGCGTCCGGCTTGCCGGTAGGAGGAAGCGAGGTTGCTGCGGGCGGTGAGGGTTTGGGGGTGGTGTGCGCCGAGGGTGCGTTCGCAGTCGGTGAGGACCTGCTCCTGGAGGTCGATGGCCTCGTCGGTGCGTCCGGCCTGACGGTAGGAGTGGGCCAGGTTGTTGCGGGTGGTGAGGGTTTGGGGGTGGTGGGGGCCGACGACGCGTTCATAGTCGGTGAGGACCTGCTCCTGGAGGTCGATGGCTTCGTCGGTGCGTCCGGCCTGACGGTACGAGGAAGCGAGGTTGCTGCGGGCGGACAGGGTCTGGGGGTGATGGGGTCCCAGGACGTTTTCGCGGTCGGTGAGGACCTGCTGCAGGAGGTCGATGGCTTCCTGGGTGCGTCCGGCCTGCTGGTAGGAGGAGGCGAGGTTGTTGCGGGCGGTGAGGGTTTGGGGGTGGTGTGCGCCGACGACGCGTTCATAGTCGGTGAGGACCTGTTCCTCGATGGTGATGGCTTCGTCGGTGCGTCCGGCCTGCCAGTAGGCATGGGCGAGGTTGCCCCGGGTGTTGAGGGTGTGGGGGTGGTGTGCGCCGAGGACGCGTTCGCGGTCGGTGAGGACCTGCTGCAGGAGGTCGATGGCTTCCTGGGTGCGTCCGGCCTGCCGGTAGGAGGAGGCGAGGTTGTTGCGGGCAGTGAGGGTGTGGGGGTGGTGGGGGCCGACGACGCGTTCGTAGTCGGTGAGGACCTGTTGCAGGAGGTCGATGGCTTCCTGGGTGCGTCCGGCCTGCTGGTGGGAGGTGGCGAGGTTGCTGCGGGCGGTGAGGGTCTGGGGGTGGTGGGGTCCGAGGGCATGTTGGGCGGCGGCGGCGAGGTGCTGCCAGTGGGCGGTGGCGTGGAGGCCTGCGTTCAGGAGGCTGTCGCCGGCCCTGAAGAGGACGGGGTGCCCGTCGGGGTTCCAGAGGTGGTCGCCGGCGTGGGCGGTGAGGGTGGCGGTATTGGCCCGCAGGACGGCGGCGAGGTTCCGGTCGTGATGGTCCTCGTCGGGCCAGGCCTGCTCGACGGCGTCGGCGGCCGCCCGCACGAGGCGGGCGCGGCGTTCCCGGGCGGGGGCGCTGTCGCGGACCGCGTGCTGGACCAGGCGGTGGACACGCACCGCCCCCCACCCGCCGTCGGGCGGGTCGTCGGCGGTACTCGCTTCCCCGATGGCACCCGTCCGGGCCGGTGCGGGGGTGTGGTCGAGGAGGTTGAGGCGGTGCAGGACGCGCAGGACGTCCTCGGCGTCCTCCTGGTCGACGGGCACGAGGGGGTGGATCTCGTGGTCGGTCCGGCCCGGGCCCGCTGTCACGGGGGCGTTGTCGCCGTCGGCCGCTGACGGTCCGGTGGCTTCGCCGGTCGACGTACTCCGGGCCCGGGCGAGGTAGGCGCGGGCGGCTTCGGTGGTGAGGACGGTGTCGGGGACGGCGTCGGGGTCGAGGACGCAGGCGAGTTCGAGCAGGGGCCGGGCGAGGCCTTGGGGGCGGGTGCGGTCGGCCTGCTCGATGGAGATGTCCCACAGGGCGGCGATGGTGTGCTGCTGCTGGTCGGGCAGACCGGTGCGGTCGGGCAGGCTCTCTTCCAGCCGGCGGGCGCGGTCGGCGAGCAGGGCGCGGTAGCGGGGGATGGCGCGGGCGGTGTCGTTGAGGTAGGCGGCGGCCTGGGCCAGCGCGATGGGAAGGTGCCCGAGGTCCTGCGCCAAAGCGGTGAGCTGCTCGTCGGTGTCCGCGCCGCGTAATGCGGCGCGTCCGGGGTTGTCGAGGGCGGAGCGCAGGTAGGCGAGGGCTTCTTCGGGGGAGTAGAGGTCGACCGGGAGCAGGGTGCGGGTCGTGGTGGTCCAGGCGCCGTGGCGGCTGCGGGTGGTCACCACCGTCCGCCCGTTCCCGGTGTCGGGCGGACGCAGGACGGTCAGCGCCGCCGGGTCGGGGACGTTGTCGAGGACGATCAGCCACCGCCGGCCGGAGACCTGGAGCCAGGTGAGGAAGTCGAGGGCGGCTTCCTCGGCGTCCTGTCCGTCGTACTGGCCGGGGGCGACGGCGCGGGCCGCCTGGGCGTAGGCGGTGGTGATGGCGTTCGTCGTGGCGGCGTTCACCCACATCACCAGGTCCACCGGTGCCGTCCGCCGCACCGAAGCCGCCGGGGTGGCCCCGCCGGCCCCGTCGCCGTCCGGGCCCGTGTCCGCGCCGGTGGCGCCGGGCGTCGCCGGTCCGGGGACCGCTGCGGCCGGCCCGGCTGCGGCGGTGAGGGATGCCTGCAGGACCTGGTGGGCGTAGTGGGCGGCGAGCTGGGTCTTGCCGACGCCGCCGGTGCCCGTGACGACCTGGCCCAGCACCGCCGTCCTCCCGCCATCTTCGAGAGCGGTCCGCAGCATCTCGCTCTCGGGGCGGTGCTGGAAGTACCCGGCGAGGTTGGGGATCCGGCCGACGAGCACCGGCCACCGGACCTCGACAGCGGGCGCGGTGGTCCTGTTGTCGATGATGAGGTCCCGGCCGGCTTGGAACACGTCCCCGTGGACGGTGCCGCCGTCGACCAGGTTCGAGACCCCGGAGGGCTCGCCCGTTCCGGCTCCCGTGTGCGGCTCGGCTGCCGCCCGCCGCGTCTCTCGATGCATCCGCGTCCGCCCCGCCTACGACGCCGCCTCCCGCAGAGGCTCTTCTCCCAGGGGAGGGATTGTCCCACCCGCCGCCCTGCCCGCGGGGGCGAACGCCGAACAGCCGTCTCCCGGCCGCGACACCCCGCGCACCGCGCTGGCGACAGTACTCCGACACCCCGCGCACCGCGCTGGCGACAGTACTCCGGCACCCCGCGCACCGCGCTGGCGACAGCACTCCGCGGCCCCTGTGGAGCCGTGGACCCGGGTGGGTCATCCGCTGCCGGGCGGGCCTCCGAAGGTGCGCCGGTAGGCCTGCGGCGTCGTGCCGAGGCGGCGGGCGAAATGGTGGCGGAGGTTGTCGACGCTGCCGAAGCCCGTGCGGTGGGCGACGACGGCCACCGGCTCGTCCGTGGTCTCCAGGCGGTGCCGGGCGAGCAGGACGCGCTGCCCGGTGAGCCATTGCAGCGGGGTCGTCCCGGTCTCCCGTTGGAAGTGCCGGGCGAAGGTCCGCGGGGAGAGATGGGCGTGGCGGGCCATGGCCTCGACCGTCAGGTCCTGGTCGAGGTTGGCTTCGATCCAGGTCAGGACGGGGGCGAGGGATCCGGTCCCGTCCTGGGGGAGGGGGCGTTCGCGGTACTGGCGCTGGCCGCCGTCGCGGTGCGGGGGCGCGACCATGCGGCGGGCGATCGCGTTGGCGACGGTGCTGCCGTGTTCCTTGCGGACGAGGTGGAGGCAGGTGTCGACGCCGGCGGCGGTGCCGGCACCGGTGATGACCGGGTCCTCGTCGACGTAGAGCACGTCCGACTCGACCCGGGCGCGCGGGTGGCGGCGGGCGAGTTCGTCGGCGTACCGCCAGTGGGTGGTGCAGCGCCGCCCGTCCAGCAGCCCGGCATCGCCGAGCAGGAAGGCCCCGGTGCAGATGCTCAGGACGCGGGCGCCGCGCTCCACGGCGGCCCGCAGTTCCTCGACCAGGTCGTCCGGTTGCCGCACGTGCGGGTCGTAGGCCGGAACGCAGATGAGGTCCGCCGAGGCCAGCCGTTCCAGGCCGTGCCGGGTCCGCACCTCGAAGCCGTGCCGCGTCGGCACGCTGTTGCCGGTTCCCGAGACGAGGGCGAAGTCGTAGACGGGGAGCGCATCGTCGCTGCGGTCGATGCCGAAGACCTCGCAGAACACGCCCAGCTCGAAGGCGTGGGCGCCCTGGAGGGCCAGGACGGCGACATCGCGGAGCATCGGCTCCCGTTCTCCCCTCACGACGGTGGCAGGAATTTCAGCCTACCCGTCGTTTCTGCCACTGCCGGCGGGTGCTCCGTCCTGGAAGGCTCGCAGACGTTCCCCCCTCCAACCGCGCGAACAGCGAGGCACCCCATGACCACGCACACCCCCGCCTCAGGCGCCGCCCTCTCGTCGCAGGCGGCGCAGGTCCTGCGCGCACTCGCGCTCGACGAGGACCTGAAGTGGCGCATCCCCGGCGACCCCGTGCTGGGCTCCTTGGCCCGCAAGGTCGCCCGGCGGTACGTGGCCGGCGAAACCCTCGCCGACGCCCTGGAGCGCGCGCAGCTGATCCTGACCGCCGGCCACCGGGTGAACGTCGAGTACATGGGCGAGAGCTGCCGCGACCCGCAGCGCGCCGTCGAGGAGACCGACACGTTCCTCGCCGCCGCCCGGCTGCTGCCGCCCGAGTGCTCGATCTCCCTCGACCTGTCGCACATCGGCCTCGCCGTCGACGCGGAGCTCGCCCTGGCCAACGCCTCCCTGATCGCCCGGGCCACCGCCGCCACCGGGCGCGAGATGATGATCTCGGCCGAAGGCTCCGACCGCACCGACGCGGTGCTGGCCCTGCACCGCGAGCTGTGCGAGCAGTTCGACCACGTGGGCATCACCGTCCAGGCGCGCCTGCACCGCACCGCGGACGACCTGCCGGAACTGCTCACCCGTCCCGGCCGCATCCGCCTGGTCAAGGGCGCCTTCCTCGAACCCGGGACCATCGCCCACCCGCGTGAGGCCCCGGCCCTGACCACCGCCTACCTGGAGTACGCGCAACAGCTGGCCGACTCGGGCCACCTGTGCTCCTTCGCCACCCACGACCGGGAGCTGATCGACCGCATCGACCACCACCTCGGCGGGAAGGGCCACGACTGCGCCCCCTGGGAGTTCGAAACCCTCCTCGGCCTCGGGCCCGACCGCCTCGACGCCATGGCCGAGCGTGGCCATCCCACCCGCGAGTACGTCGTCTTCGGCACGGAATGGTGGCTCTACGTCTGCAACCGACTCGCCGAGGACCCCCAGCGCCTGCTCCAGGCCCTCCTCGACGCGGCCGGATGACCCCACCCCGCGCCGGTTCCGGCCCCACTCGTGCGGGTTCGGCCGGCCCGCCGGCGTTCCGGGTCTTTCGGGCCCGCCCGTGCCCATGGTTCCGACACGACGTCAGATGGCGCAGTGGCGGGCGCCTTCGGTCCGGTCGGCGGCGCAAACCCGCGTGCGGCTGGACGGGTGTAGTTCGACACCTGGCTCCGGTGGCCTCCGCCCGAAGCGGTGCGCCTCCGGGTTGCATGGGCCTGCGCCTCGGCGCGGGGCGTGCCGGGGCCTTCACGGCCCCGGACCCGACGAATGAAAGAGCACGATGGCAGAGCACGACCCTCGTCGCCGCACCGGTCGCGGCCCTCTACTGCGCGGGCTCGCCGCAGCCGTGCTCGCGGGCGGCATGCTGGTGGCCTCGGCGGGACCAGGACACGGGGCCGGCGCGGCCGCTCTGGCGCCCGGCACGCAGTTCACGCCGCTGACGGCGGCAGTGATGACCGAACCGGCGCCGTTCGACGCCACGGACGGCAAGACGCACCTCTCGTACGAACTGCTCACCACGAGCGCACTGTCCAGCAGCGCGCCGGTGCGGCTCGACCGTGTCGACGTCAAGGACGCCCGCACCCAGCAGGTCATCGGCTCGCTGAGCGGGCAGGCGCTGGCCGAGGCCGCCAATCCGGTGGGTGACCCCCTGCCCGGTGCGGACGCGTACACCCCGCCGCCCCCGGCGCCGACGCCGACCGTCATCCAGGGCTCCCAGCAGTGGATCATCTGGCTCGACCTGACCCTCGACCACGGCCGGGCGGTACCCGAGGTCCTCGAACACCATCTCTCGGGTGCCATCCTGACCGCCTCCGGCCCCTCCGCTTTCGAGGAGACGGTGCAGGCCACCCCGACCGCCCGCACCGCGCCCTTGGACCTGAACCCGCCGGTCCTCCCCGGCACCTGGTACGCGAGCGAGTCGTGCTGCGGCAACACCCACCACCGGCGCGGCCTCGCCCCGATCAACGGCCGCTTCGACGTGCCGCAGCGCTTCGCGATCGACTGGTACCGGGTCGGCGAGCAGGGGCAGGCCTGGGAGGGCGACCCGGCCCAGCTCACCAGCTACCTGAGCTACCGCCAGCCGGTCGCGGCCGCGGCCCGCGGCCGGGTCGTGGAGGTCCAGGACGGAATCCCGGACAACCCGCCGCCCCACACGCCGCCCATCCCACCGATCGAGGACACCGTCGGCAACCACATCACCCTGGAAGTCGCACCGGGCCGCTACCTGCTCTACGGCCACCTGGAGCCCGGCTCGCTCAACGTCCGGGAGGGCGACTGCGTCGAACCCGGCCAGGTCCTCGCGCTGATCGGCAACAGCGGCAACTCCACCACCCCGCACCTGCACTTCCAGGTGATGACCACGGCCGAGTTCTTCCCGACCGACAGCCCGCCGTTCACCTTCCGGCGGTTCCGCGTCCTCGGACAGGTCGAACCCCGGATCTGGGACGACAACCTGGGCCTGCAACCGACCGGCGTCCTGCCGATCACGCCCTCGCCGTACGACGGCCCCCACCGAGCGCAGTACCCGCTCGACCGCGAGGTGCTGGAGTTCTGACCCGACTCCGGCACGTCCCCCGGGCGGGCGCCGACGACACGGCGCCCGCCCGGACGCATCCGGTCGGGACGCATCCGGGTCGGGACGCATCCTGTCGGGACGCATCGGGGCGGGCGCTCGCAGGCGCCCTCGACCGGCCGGCACGATCGGACCGGCGACACCCCCTGATCCCCGGCACCGTTCTGGCCGGCCGGGGCCGCCGGCCGGCAACGGAGGAAGTTCGTTCCCGAAGGGGACTTGGCGTTGCTGCGGATGGAATCCGGCGACGGCCGGATCCCGTGCCGACACACCGCCGCACCCCGCACCGTCACGCGAAGGCGGCCGAACCCGGCGCCGCCCGGTGCACCACGACCTGGCCGCCGGGCTGCTGCTCGGCCGGTGCCCGCTCCGGCGCCGCGCTGCCCTCGCCGTTCCGTCCTGGCCGCCGCGCTGGACGGCCTCGCCGAGCCCGACCCCGTGGCGGCCGGGGCCGGGCCACCGCCCACGGCCCGGCCCACCGGGGGACCACCACGGCGCCCGCCCAGGCCGCCCGCGCTCCGGGGCGTGCCGTGGCCGCCGTCCAAGGGATGGAAGCGGGAGCTCGCCGACCGTCGGCAGGCCGAGCAGGAATCCGCCGACTGGTCACCCGGGCCGCTGCTCTGCCGGCTTCTTCAGGTGAGGCGCAGGTCGACGTAGGCGATGGTGTCGCCCGGGAGGACGTAGCGGTCGATCTCGCCGAAGCCGTGAGCCTCGGCGAACCGCAGGCCGTCCTCGTTGGAGGCCAGGACGACGGTTTCGATGGTGGTGGCGCCCAGAGCGCGGGCATGCTCCAGTGCGCGCTGGTAGAGCTGCTCGCCGAAGCCCTGGCGGCGGTGTCCGGGGAGGACCCGGGCAATGACGGTGGCGGTGGACGGGCTGTCGCCGGCGGGTGGGCGTACGGTCGTGCAGCCCACCGGCTCGCCGTCGAGGTACGCGACCTCCAAGTGGTTGCGCCCGGCCCGCTCGCGCACCTCGTCGAGTGACAGGACGTCGGTCGGGATGATCACGTTATGGACGCGTTGCCAGTCGGCGAGCATGGCGTCGCCTACCGGTTCTGTGAAGCTGAGCTGAGGCATTGAAGCAGGAGAGCCGTTCACCCCGCGAGGCGTCAACTGGATAACCCAGTCACAGGAGCAGACCGGGTGGGGCCTGATCCAGACAGTGCCCGGCCGGCCGGCGACCCGCTCGACGGCCTCCTGCTGGACGTCGCCGACTGGAACGTCGAGCAGCTCGTCGACGACGCTGCGCGCGGTCGCCGACCTCGGCGGGCGTGGGACATGGCCGCCGGGTTCGATCGGGTACCGGTGGCAGGGAAGGGTGGTGTGAGCGGGCTGTCCTTCCCGAACGCCGAGGTCATCGCCCCTCCTCGATCCCGGGTACCGGTGCGACCGGCGGGGGGCAGATGGCCGGCACCGGGGTGAGCGGCGAGGTGCGCAGGACCCGGACGCTTCCCAACCCCTGCGAAAGCGGCGGAAGTTCGTTCCGCCCGCCTGGTTCCGGGAGGGCCTCGACGGCGACCACGCTGAGCGAGGCGTCCAGGGGCAGGCCGAGGAAGGCGAGCTTGGCGAGGATCTCGCCGTTCGGGAAGGACAGCACGCTCGACGGGACCTGGGGATCGAACGGTTCGTGCTTCCAGGCCGGAGGGCCGCCGGCGTGCGGGCGGGAGTCCAGCAGCACGTTGCGCCAGTCCCGGCCGTCGGCCTGCTGCACCTGGGCGTAGAGCAGCGCGCTGATCGTGGTGGCCGGCGGGTACGGGCGCACTCCGGTGCCGTCGGCCACCGAGGCTGCGTGCAGGGCGGTGACGGTGACCTCCTCGTCGGTGCGGGTGACCGTGCATCGCAGCTGCGGTGCGGGGTGCTGTACCCCGGCCACCCGCAGTGGGAGCCCGAAGCGCCCGGCTGCCGTGCTCCAGCGCGAGCAGTCGTGACCGACCCTCAGCTCGTAGACGTAGAAGCCGAAGAGCTCCGGCGCGTCGGGGCCGAGGCCTTCGGGCAGTGGTAGCAGGTAGTGCAGGCCGTCCGCGGCGGGGATCAGCTCCTGCATGAGCGCGTGGCCGGCGCAGTCGGCGGAGCTGCTCGGGGTGACGACCCGGATGGGCTCGGCGACGTCGAGCGGCGGTTCGGCGGGATCGGGCCGCTCCGGGGCCCCGCGCAGCAGCATCGGGTCGGGGGCGCCGGCCAGGACGCGGGCGAAGTAGCGGTCGGCCGGGTCCTTCGGCGGTTCGGCGAGTTCGAGGTAGAGCAGGCGGCGCCGCTCCCCGGTCGCGGTGTAGCGGTCCTGGTCACGCTGGTAGGGGGTGGCGGCGATGCCGGCGGACCGAAGCCGGGGGACCTGGCCGGGCGGTGTGGTGATCGGCAGCCGTAGCGGCCATTGCTGGACCGGGTCCTGCCGGACCGGGTCCTGCTGGGCCGGCGGCGGGCGGAAGGCGGGCACCAGGCTGTAGGTCAGCCGGGTCTCGCTCGGGGGCTTGTCGACGGGCGGTTGGTCGTCGTAGGCGTCGAGGAAGAGGAGCTCGGTGCGGTCCCGCGCCTGCGGGTCGCCGTCCCCGTCCGCCGGGCCTGTCCCGTCCGGCCGGCCCGTGGCGCCACGGGCGAGGGTGCGCGGCAGCGTGAGGGTGCCGACGGGGGTGCCGTCGCGGAGTACCTCGAAGGCGGCGGGCTGCAGCGCGTCCCAGCTCCAGTCCCGCTCCAGGCTCAGGTGCAGGCAGACCAGCCAGCGGTGGGTGAGCTCGGTCCTGGTCGCGAAGGTGATCGCGTCCCGTTCCGGGCTGAGCGTGTGCCGCAGCCCGGCCGCCGCGCCGAGGACCAGCCGGCGCCCGGCGCGTGCGGAGAGGGTGAGCGCGGAGCGGGTGAGGCCGAGCTGGCGGGCCAGCCGGTCCACCAGGTCCGACGGCGCGTCGACCCGTTGCCCCGAGACCGCCCGCTGCGCCGCGGAGGCGGGGTTGTCCTCCGGGTCGGGCTGCAGGAAGACGGCCTGGACCTGGGGTCCTTCGGGTGGGGACTGCAACAGCTGCCGCTCGTCGGCGGACGGTGCCCGGAGGTACACGCTCACGGGCGCCGCGCCGGTGCGCGCGCGGTCGCTGCCCCAGTAGCCGAGCTCCTGGTCCTCGCGTCCGAGGGCGGTCAGGACGAGGCGGACGTCGCGGGCCGTCGGCAGTCGCAGCGGGTCGGGGTCGGGCAGGGGGGTGGGGCCGGTCAGGGTGAGGTCCGTGAGCCGGTCGGTCGTGGGGAGGTCCTCGAAGACGGCGCGCAGCGTCAGCGGCTGGTCGGGCGCGGGAGGGAAGGCCTTGACCGCCGTGTACAGCGGGCGGAACGGCTGGGCGGTGTCGGAGTCGGTGCCGGAGTCGGTGTCGGCCGCAGGGTCCCCCTGGAGCGTGCGCACCGACACGTCGATGCGCAGCTGCGTGACGTCCGGATCGGGCCGGACGGCCTCGCGGTACTCGCTCTGGGCTGCGGGCAGGTCGGCGAGCAGCGCGTCCATGGCGTCCGGGAAGCCGGTGTACACCAGGTCGGGGTAGCCGAGCAGTGGCCGGTGGACGGTGTAGCCGGCGCTGCGGCCGTCCGCCCCGAGCCCGCTGTGGTCGACCCGGACGGCTCGCGGCGGGACGAAGCGGCGGAACGGGACGACGGCGACCGGCGCGGGCGCGCTCGGGTCGTGCTGGTCGGTGACGAGCGGACCGCCGCCGGCCAGGTCCGTCAGCCGGACGCGGAACTGGTAGGTGTGTCCGTAGCGCAGCGGGACGGCGTCGGCGTCCACCGCTCGGTAGACCGTGTCGGCGTTGGCGCCCTTGCGCCCCGAGACCTTGATGGCACTCGGATCGGCCAGCACCAGTGACCCGCCGCGCCAGGCGGTGAAGTAGGCCGGCAGCCAGAACTCGTCCTTCGCCTGCAGGGTGTGGTTGACGGGCGTGGTCTCGACGGCCAGTTCGCCGTCGAAGTGGCCGAACCCGAGCGGGCCGAGCGTGAGGTCGCCGGCGACGTGGGTCAGTGAGTGCCAGGGCGCGTCCGGGGCGCCGTCCTCGCGGACGTCCACGCGGTACCCGGCGACGCCGAGCGGTGAGTCGGGCGACGGCTGGGTGTCGTGGGCGTTGACGCCGAACTGGCGGTTGAGCCAGACGGTCACCTGGTCGTCGTCCCAGCCGAGCCGGATGCCGGTGTCCTTGACCGGGGGCAGTGCTCCTTCGGGCGGTTCGACGTCGTGCTCGACCTGTGCGGCGCTGCGCGACTGCGCTCCGTGCACCACGCGCGCGAAGCCGTGGTCGTAGGCGTCGGCCTCGACGAAGACCTGGTCGAAGTCGCCGGTGCCGGTGACCGGGAAGAGCACGGCCGCGAAGACCGGACGCGCGGTGGTCAGTGGCGGGATCCGGGCGGCGTAGCGTGCGAGCAGGGCCGGATTCGTGTTCGCCTCGGCCCGGTAGGCGCTGCCCGCGGCCGGGTCGGCGAAGAGGTAGCCGCCCTGGTCGACCGGGTCGGTCGTGCCCGGGGTGAGTGTCGTGTCGTACAGCAGGCCCAGTTCGCGGGCGAGTCGGGGCTGGCGCAGGACGAAGGTGAGCACCTCCTCCCATTCGAGCCGTGTGTCGGGCCGGTCGGGCGGCGGGACGTGGGGCTTGGTCTCCTTGAGTACGCAGTCGTAGGAGCGGTCGGTGACCAGGAAGCGCGAACGCGGCGTGGTGTAGCCGTTCGCGGCGCGGAAGCTGGGCGGGAGGAACTTGCGGACGGCGGAGGGCGGGCCTTCGGGCGGCAGGCCCGAGGGGCGGATCCGGAAGAGTGCGGCCAGTTCGTCGAAGAAGGCGCGACGGCGTGCGGGCCGGGTGGTGGTGAGCGCGGTGCGGCGGGCGCTCGCGGGGGTCGGCAGGTCGGTGAGGGTGGGCACGAACATCGCGTCGAAGGTGAGGTCGGCGTCGGCGAACGCGGTGCCGGTGCCGGGCAGGGCCGCTCGCGGGTCGCCCTGGGGCAGGACGAGCAGGGTCAGGGTCAGCGTGGGAGGCTGCCAACGCCCGGGCAGCAGAAGGATGTTCAGCGGTGCGCTGTTGATGGGCATCGGGGCACCTCCACGATCGGGCGGCACGGGGCAGGCGGTCCCGGCGCACGAGGGGCAGCTGGTCTCAGGGCACGGGGATCAGCCCGGCCTTGGCGGCGCCCGCGACGAGTTGCCAGTCGACGGTGACGTCGAAGGCGGTGTGGAAGGACTTGCGGGCCTTCACCAACCACGCCGCGGTGACGGTGCCGGCGACCAGGATGTCGCCGTGCAGCCTGACCGAGATCTCCCGGACGTCGACGCGGTCGACGTCGAGGTGGCCGTCCACGGAGAAGCTGAACCCGAGCAGCCCGGACAGCAGCGTGGCGCGGCCGTCCATGCCGAGCACGATGCCCGGCTGGAAGCGGTCGCCGGCCCGTCCGATGAAGTAGCCGTACTTGACGCCGGCTTCGAGGTCGATCAGGCCGGGGATGAGCGTGCCGCCGACCGAGCCGACTGCGCAGGCGTCCAACTCGACGGTGGTGGCGCCGGTCTGATCCGCGCCGATCTTGAAGCGCAGCAGCCCGCCGCCGTAGACCGCGGGGAAGATCTGTTGCTGGTAGCTGCCGGTGATCTCCAGGAAGACCGATCCTCCGCTCTTCGCGGCCACCAGGTCGGCGGCGATGTCGGCGCCGACCTTGAGGTGGCCGAGCAGCTTGCCGAACCCGCACTCGACCGGCTGTCCGTCCGGGTCGGCCACCGCGAAGTCCGCGACGGCGGTGAGGCGTACGGCGGTGCCGTCGCGGGTGAGCGAGACCTGCAGCGGGCCGGGCAGTCCCGGTGTTCCGTGGCTCGGCACCAGGCTGTTGAGCAGGTTCATCACTTCGGCCACCGGCTGCAGCGGGCCGGCCAGCTCGACTGCGGGCGTGGGGAAGTCCGTCGAGCCGGCGGTCGGCGAGTCGATGTCGTGGACGATGGTGAGGATCTCGCCGAGCGGCTCGAACCGTAGGTGCTGTTCGACCTGCTGCTGCACGATCCGCCAGTCCTTGTCGGACTCGACCCGCACCGTGGACGAGGCGTACTGCGTGCGCGCCGTCCACGAGTCGGCGTTCACCAGGAGTTGGTCCACCGCGGCGGGGAAGGAGACCGTGCCCCCGGTGAACCGCAGCCGTCCGGCGTCCAGCGTGAGTGGGAACGCCTGCGGAGGGTCGTTCGGGTCGAAGGGGACGGCGTCCGTCGTCGGCGGTGGGAAGAGCCCGCCGGTGCGCAGCAGGGCGTACGGATCGGCCAGCCGGGGTGTGTCGACGCTGGTGATCTCCGCCGTTCCGGTGTCGATCTTCGGCCGTGGGTAGAGGATCCGCTGGGTCTCGCTCGCGAACAGCAGGGCGTAGTAGTCGTCCGGGTGGTCGTTGAAGAGATGGGCGGGGTCGGCGAACCGGAAGGGGTACGGGTCGGCTCCGGTGGCCGTGGCCTCGCCCCGGCGGATCAGCGGCACACCCCGCTGGGCGTCCACCGGGGCGACGGTCTGGTCCGGTTCGACCCGCACCACGCTCCACTGGCCGGGCGCGGGGAGCGCGGGCGTGCCGTGGACGGCGACGGCGAACTGCCGGGAGGCGGGGTCGGCGCTGTCGGCGTGGACTCCGGTGACGCGCATCAGGTGCAGCGAGTCGCCGATCCGGATGGTGCAGTCCACCGGGCCGCCGAGCGGTCCCTGCAGGGTGAACAGCTGCTGGAGCTGGCCGGGCGTCAGTGCGCCGACGCCACTGCTGGAGACCTGCTCGGAGAGCGGGATCCGCTGGACGAAGCCCAGGTGGCGGTGGGCCGGGATCCGGCCGTTCGCGCCCCCGGCCGTGAGACCGTCGATCTCGACGTCGGCGTCGAAGTAGACCGCCTGGAGGCGGGGACCGGGCGCGCCGGCGGCGCCGTCGAGGTCCACGTACAGCGAGGTGTCCCGGATCTCGCGGATGTCGAACAGGCCCCGTACGACGCCCGGGTGGAAGGTGATGCCGGGAGCCTTGGGGTGGTGGAAGAGCCCGGGTGTGCTGGCCAGCCAGCCGCTGTCGAAGCGGACCACGGCCGCGCTGCCGCGGCGTTCGAGCGTGATGGTGCGTACCAGCGTCGCCTGGCAGGGCCAGAGGACCGTGGTGAACTGCACGCGCTCGAAGGCCGTCCGGCCGTGGAAGGCGTCGAAGGCGACCTGCGTGATCGTCACGGCGGACGTGGAGTCGTTCACCCAGCGGCTGAACACGTTGGCGCCGTAGCCGCCGAGTTCGATCCGGTTCAGCGGTACCTCGGTCCGGAAGAGCGCGTCGAAGTCGCCGGCGAGCAGGCCGAGGACGGAGCCGACGGACGACCCGGGCGTGAGGTTCTCCAGTTGCCTGGTGGCGCCGCCCAGCAGGGGGACCGGGGGGACCACCGCGGGAGCGTCGTCGGTGCCGGCGCTCACTCCGGCCCGCAGGCTCAGCTGGCGCGCGCCGGTCATCCGGTCGGCCGGCTGGCCGCTCGGTGCGGTGAAATCGGGGCTCCGCAGGTCGAGTTCGGGCGGCTTGCGGTACCGGCGGTCGTGTGGATCGAGCATGGCCAGGGCGATCAGGCCGAAGGGCAGTGTGAACAGCGCGCTCACGCCGGCGGCGTCCTGCCGGTAGCCGCGGACGACCTCCTCGGCCAGCGGGACCGGCACGAACGGGACGAGCGCGACGGAGTCGGCCAGGACCAGGGCGGGGAGGCCGTCGTCGCCGGAGCGCAGCGGCCCGTCGACGTCGCCGGTCATGGGGTTGGTCAGGTTGTGCACCGTCTCCCAGTGGAACTGGGGCAGCAGGAAGATCCGGGCGTTGCCGGCGGCGGTGTTGAGCATCAGGTCCTTGACCGTGACCGGGAGCCGGGCGGCGGCGCTCAGCGGGATGCTGACGCCCAGTTGGTCGGAGTTCGAGGAGAGGTCGAGCAGGGTCAGGCCGGTGGACGGGCCGAGCTCGTCGAAGACGGTGAGGAGCCAGTCCAGTGCCTGCTGCGCGGGCGTGGGGGGCTGGGCGGGATGGTCGGAGGGACGGAAGCCGAACACCGGTCCCGGTGGCGGGACCAGGTCGGGCGGCAAGGCGTCGTCGGTGCCGAGGCCGATCGTCAGGTCGGGGGTCGCCGGGTCGGACCAGGCGACCCTGGCCTGCACCGTCACCGCTTCGGCGGGCGGTTCACGGTCCGTGAGGACGGTGAAGTTCGCGGCGTAGGGGTCGGGGAGCATGGGCAGGACGTGGAGCAGCCCGAAGTCCAGCGTGAGTGTGCCGGAGTCCAGCCGGTCGGGTGCGGCCAGCGGCCCGGCGACGGTCAGGCGGGACGGCGGGGTGGTGGACAGCAGCACGTTCGCCAGGGACAGCGCCGTCCGGTCCGCAGGCCGGGGTCGGTCGGGTACCGCGGTGAGTAGGAGCCCGACTCTGCCGGGCTGTTGGCCCAGCATGCACGCCGCCTTCAGCGGAGTGTCGATGGGCTCGCCCGCGGCAGTACGCGGCCGGTCCAGCCGGGTACGGGCGGTGCCCGCGGTCATCAGCAGGTCTCCGGCGGGGAGCACGCTCTCGTAGTCCAGGGGGAACTCGTGGGGGAAGCGGATCTCGACCGAGGAGCGGACGTCGGGTTCGGACTCCCGCCACAGCCGGAACTCCTGGCGGGCCCGGCAGGCGGCGGCCCGTGTGCAGACCACGGACAGCGACTGCCCGTGGGCCAGGACGTCGACGGGGCCCAGGACGGCCGGCCCCCCGTCGAGGCCGGGCCACCTCGCGGTCAGCCCGTCGCTCACGGAGAGCAGCAGCGCGCCGGTGCCGGCCGCCTCGCCGAGTCCCTCGGGGGCCGATCTGACCACGGGCAGTGCCCAGGCCGCGCGGGCGACCGCCGCCGTGCCGGACGGAGTGAACAGGTCGGCCCGGGTCCGGGTGATGGTGAGCCGGTCGGGCGTGGGGGTGAACGGGATCAGCAACCGGCTGGAGCCCTGGTCGTAGGCGGGTGGCTGCGCGTTCGCCCGCAGGGCGAAGGAGCTGCCGTAGACGGTGAGGGAGGCATCGGGGCTGCTGACGGACCCGGCGGACGGCTGGAGCAGGAGGACCACCTCCACGGGGAAGCCCGCCGTGGTGCCTGCGGCCTCGGCGCCCGGCCCGGTGCCTGGTCCGGACCCGGCCGGGGGATCGGGCGTGAGGGTCAGCCGCAGGTCCACGGAGGGCGGCACCGTCAGCCGCCCGTCGGAGAGCTGCGGCGCGGCGCCGACGTGGAGGGTGCCGCTCTTGATCCGCAGGCCCGCCCAGCCGTCGCCCGGGGCCGAGCCGACGAGCTGGTCGACGGCGATCCAGACCGTGCCGCCCGGCAGGTCGAACTGCCCCAGGCCGGGCACCCCCTCGCTCGCCGGCGGCAGCGCGAGGATCGGCGGGCCGGCCGCACCCCGGTGGACGGTCAGCCAGGAGTGCGGCTGGAACAGGTCGAACCAGACCCGGCGGTCCGCGCCGTCGAGGAAGGGGCCGAAGGTGCGGGCCGGCCGCTGGGCCACCGCCCTGCCCGGGGCGGACGGGTCCAGGCCCGGGGCGAACGTCTCGCGGCGGATCAGGCGGGGCGCGGGGCCGGGCGGCCGTGGCGCCGAGGCGTGCCGGGCGATCAGGTAGTCCAGTTCGGCGCGGAGGGCGCCGTCCACGGTCGGAGCGGTTCCGGAGGCCGGAGACGGGCCGCCGGGCGCGCCGTCGAGCAGGGCGCGCCGCAGGTCCGTCAGTTCTGCGGGCGTGGTGTCCGGGCCGGGCCGCAGATCCCCGGTGTGCGCGATCAGCAGGCTGAGCAGGTCGGTGTCGGGCATGACGGTAGCCCCTCTACGCGCGCTGCAGTGCGTGTCGGAGGTGGTGGCGTCCGCGCGCAGCAGTTCCGGGGCCGGTCTCCGCGCGGCTACGCAGGTGGTGCCGGGCCTCCTGCGGCAGCTGCCCCTTCGGGGCCGTGTCGGGCCGCGACCGTACGGTGGAGCCCGCAGACTCCTGAACGGCCGCCGGTCCGGCTGGAGTCGTCGCGGCACAGGGCCGCAGTTCCAGCGTCCCGCGATGACGCGCGGACCGCCAACGGACGCGTCAGGCGGGCGGCCGGGGTGCCGATGGCAGCAGTCGGCCCTCCCCGGACCCGGTACGTCGCGCCGGTACCTACACGCCGGCACTGACATTTCGCGGGGTCCGAGGCCCGCAGAAATAGAACAGATGATCTTCTCCGGCTGTGGTGCGCTCCGGGCCGCACCCCCAGCGGTTCCTCTCGGAGGTCTCGCATACGGCCCTGATCTGCGCGAAGGCCCTTTCCCCGGCAGCCCGGCACCGCGTCCTCTCGGCCGTCCGCCGGGCAAGAGCATGGTCTCGCTTCCCGCGCCCCGGGCGCCACCGTGCTCACCACCGGCAACCCCTGCACCACCTGTACGGGCGGATACCGCGATGACACCGTGGACAGCGGGGACGCGCAGCACCCCCGTCCGATCGGTCAGGCGTACTGACCCACACCGAAGGCTTCACCGCGCGGCGGGGACGACCGCTCGCCACCTGCGGCAATGTCGCTGCGACCGACCTCGCGACAACCGCGCCTCGCGACAACCGCGCCTCGTAACAACCGTGCAGGGAACTGCGCTCCCACAGCCGGGCTGTCGGAGTTGTCAGCCACGTCGCGGACCTGCGCCGCCGCATTCCCACACAGATGCACGTGCGCAAGCACGAGAACGGCTCGACCATCAGGGCCCTGGAGTGCGCACCGGCCCACTGACGCGACCCGCGGCAGGCGACACCCACGACGGAGAACCCGTCCCGGCGTCGCCTGCCGCGCAGCCGGCGCCGCTCGGCAGCTCGCGCACCCCGATCCCCGAATGTGCGCTGCAATGTGCGATCCAGGGTGACTTTCGAGCTGTGGTGTGCAGCGTGGGGGTGAGGTTGTGACTGACGACCTGTTCGCGTCGGTCGACGCGTTGCCGGCGCGGCCGCGTCCGGTGGACGACCTGCCCGTGCCGGCGGAGCGGGAGCGGCTGCGCAAGCTGGGGGAGTACACCCAGGAGGTACGCCGCCCCCGGCCCGTCACCACACGGCTGCCAGGGCACTCCGCCGTGGGACCGGACGCTGCACGCGACGCTCTACTCGGCGAAGGGGCGGCGGGTGTGACCTGACAGGGAAGGGCTTCCTGCTACCGGGCCGGGACTCCGGGGGCGACGCCGGGGGCACTCGACCTGCGCACCTTGACCTTGGTCTTGGTCAGCCGCGTGAGCGCGGCCGTGACGTCGGCGGCCTGAGCGTCGGTGAAGGCCGTCTTGAGGATGGTCGCGGACACGGGGGCTCCGCTCGGCCTCTTCACCAGGACCGACCAGGCCAGGGGAGTGTCCGTGGCTCGGGTGACCGACGTCCACGGGAACCTCAGCTCCCCGGACGCCGTACGGATGACGGCCTCCTGATCGGTCATCGCGACCGATGTGGGACCCGCCTGGCGCTGGGCGGCACGAGCAGCGAGCTTCTTGGCAACCACTGCGATGTTCTGGACCTGGATCAGGCAGGCGATGAGCGCGGCGACCGCGAAGAGGACACCGCCCGCTGCGAGGCAGAGCAGCGAGAGCAGCAACCAGGCGCCGGCGACCGCCCAGCGCACAGCCGGTGCGGGGAAGTTGGCTCTCACCGCGGCGGCGAGCTCCTCAGGTGCTGCGTCGTACTCCACCTGGACGTTCACGTTCGTTCCTTTGTTCGCGAGGGCACATCATGGCGGGGACACCGAACCCGGCACAAACGCGATGCGGCAGCCCCGGATGGGACGCCTACGACCTGTGCCGGAGGGCCCGCGAGACGAAGGCGCGCCAGGACACCGGGAGCCGATGCGGACCCTGGCCCGGGCCGACTGCGGCCAGGTCCCGAAGGAGGAGACCACCTGGGAGTACCGCCCAGGTCGGCCGGTCTCCCGCCCAGGCCGCATCCTGGCCTGCACCCGCTCCGTCCGTCCTGCCGTCATCCGGCTCTGCCGCGTCGGCTGCCCTGGTGCTGCGCTGCCGCGCCCGGGACGGCCGCCGAGCGGGCCTGCGTGGTCGAACGTGCCGTTGGTCAGCCTGGTCAGACGCTCCGGGATGTGTGGGGTGCGGGCGCGGTGGAACCCGAGCTTCGGTGACCAGCAGCAGGGGTTGGTCTTGAAGGGGCCGGCGGAACTCGGGCTCGTCCTCCGGTCCGTCGCGCGACCAGCGGCGGTCATCCCAGCCCTTGTCTAGGGGGCTGGCAGGTGCGCCCGCGGTACGCGGGATAGCGGCCGTCGGGCCCGGTGCGGAGGTGGGGGCGGTCGTCGTCACGCCCTGCGAATGCCGCCCCGCCCGGACACGGGAACGGCTGTCCTGTGCCACGCGATCTTGACCGGTTGACAGGTGATCTTGACTGGTGGTGTTGGCTTCCCGGGGCGGGGGCGAGGGGTGAGCCTGTGTGGACGCAGGCGACGCCCACGGAGGGGAGTCTTATGATCTTCTCGGCGTGCCGTGCTCCTGCCTCGGCGTTCGAGCCGCATCGAAGAGGAGTGCCGTTGCCGGCAGCACGCAAGTCCAGCAGGAACAACGCCGCCAAGGCGGGTGCAATGCTGCTGGCCGCCATCGGAATCGGCATATGGGCAATGGCCGACCGACCCGGGCAGGACCAGCCGTCGGCCGCATGTGCCGCAGCCCGGCCCGCGGACCCGCCCAGCTACGCTGCACTGTGCGCCGCCCTCAACCGCCCCGATCTGCCGGCCTTGCTCGGCACGCCGCAGGGCCAGGTTTCGGCCGCGGGTCCGGCTCCGCTCGCCTTCGGCCCCGACGCCGTGGCAGAGGTGCACGTAGGCCTGAGCGTCGTTGCCCTGACGGACAGTTCCGTCACCGTCGAGGACATCGCGGGCATGCCGGAGTTCCATCCCCGGCCCACCACCGTGCTCGGCCACGGCGCCCTGACCTACACCACCAGCACCGTGACCCTCGGGGCAGGCGGCAGCCCGCAAACCCTCTTCGTGCATGACCTCCCCGGTGCCACGCCCTCTCCGGCCAGCGAGGACGACAAGACCAGCCCCGGCTCAGGCGCCCCGGTCCGGCGCCTCGTCGTCGCGCAGGACCCCAAGGGCCCGGGCGGCCGGGCCTTCGAGATCGCCATCTTCCGCACCAACGGCGAGCCCGTCGACGACGCGCTCCTGCACCAGGTCGCCGAAGCCGTGATGCCCACCCTCCCGGGCTGGGTCGCCACACCCTCGGACCCGTCACGTTCGGCCTCCGCCGCATCGCAGTGAACACCAGCCCCCGGGCATCCTTCGGGCAGTGACCATCGCGTTGCAGATGCGCCATCACGCCACCATGGCGCACCGCCGCCCAGTCACCGACCGGCGGTCAAGATCATGTGGCAATCGGTCAAGGTCACCTGTCAGAGGACAACGGCGCCGAAGCCAGTGGTCATGGTCCTGCCCGGCCGGGCACTGTGAGCTCGTTGTGTGGTCACAAATGCGACGTTTATGTGATGAATAATGTTGCATTTAGAGAGTGCTTCTGCGATATCTTCTTTGCTGGGAGGTATGTGATGTCTGAGATTTTCGCGGCGGTGGACGCGCTGCTGGCCAAGGCCCGGGACGGCGGTGACCTGCCGGAGCCGGTCGAGCGGGAGCGGCTGCGCAAGGCCGCGGGCCTGACGCAGGTCGAGGTGGCCGCGGCCCTGGATACCCGGCGGGAGACGTTCGCGAAGTGGGAGGCCGGGACGGCACAGCCGCGGGCGCCGAGGCGGGGCGCGTACGCCTTCCTGCTCGCGGGCCTGGCCGAGATCCACGGCGTCCAGGGCCCGGACGGCTGGCTCACCCTCGCCCGTCAGGCCCGTCCCCTCGAGGCCGGCACCGAGACCACGGAAGGGAAGTGACACCCTGATGGACCGCAAGACGTACACCGCCGAGCTCGCCGGTCTGCGTGAGCTGCGCACCGAGATCACGGCCGCGGAGAAGGCGGTCGCTGCCGCGCAGAAGGAGCTGGACAAGCTCAACCAGCAGCGTGCGCGTCGGGTGGCCGGGCTGGCGGGGTACGAGGGCGCCCAGGCGCCGGCGGTCGCGAAGGCCTCCGGGCTGTCGGTCGGCGACGTCGTGCGGATCGCCCCGCTGCTGGACCCGACCCCGGCCGCCGTCCGCGCCGCCAAGGCCGCCGACCAGGCCGCCGCCGTCGCCGCGCCCGCCCCGGCGTCCGTGGCCGAGCCGGTCGCCGAGCCCGCAGCTGCGGTCGCTCCGGCGCTGACCCGCCCGGCCGGCGTCGTCGAGCAGCCGGCCCCGGCTGCCCCGGTGACCGAGGTGCCGACCGAGGCCGAGGACCAGGCCGTCGTCGAGCAGCCCGCCCCTGCTGCTCCCGCCGCCGCCGCTGCGCCGGTCGTCCCGGCCGCTTCGGTCGCTCCGGTTGCTGCCGCGGCGCGTCCGGTGGTCGAGGCCGGGCCGCGTGAGCTGCCCACCCTCCCGGAGGGCCTGGCCGGTGCCCGGTTCGAGGCTGTCACCACGGGCCTGGTCTCCAAGCGCCCGAACTTCGTCCAGCAGGCCCGCGCCACGGTGTTCCTGGACGCCGCGACCGGCGACCTGGCGGTGCGCGACCGTACCGTGCGGCTCGACCTCGGTGCCCGCACGCCCGGGGAGATCCTGGACGCGGTGCTGGCGACCGCGCCGGGCACGGAGCGGGTCTACATCACCGCCGGCGCCCCGTGGCACGACGGCGCCGAGCGGTACTCCACGCTCAAGGACGCGGTCGCGGCCTGGCTCAACACTCCGAGCGAGCGGTGGACCACCGCCGTGGGCTCGGGTCGGGACAAGCTCGCCGGGCACTTCGTCCACCAGCGCCAGCCGGTCGGCCGCTACGCGCCCGCCACCGCGCCGGACAGCGGCAGCACCGAGATCCGCTCCATGGGGGAGTGGTTCGACCCGGACGGCGCCGATGTCGTCACCTGCCGCCAGGCGTTCACGCTGCTGTGGCAGGCGCTGCGCCGGCACTGGGACGACGCGGTCCTGATGGGTTCGCCGTCGCAGACGGGCCGGGACCTGTGGTCGCGCACCATCCCGACCACCGGCAAGTGGGCGGGCGGTTACCCGGTGCTGTCCGAGGAGCTGCGGGGCCTGCTGCACGCGACCGGCGGGCAGGGCCGTACCGAGCTGATCCTGCCGCCCCGCGTCCCCGAGCGGCTGCCCGCCTTGGTGGAGTACGACCGCACGTTCGCCTACGCCAAGCACCTGTGGAAGAGCCCGGTCGGCACCCCGCGCCGGATCACCGCCGCCGCGTTCGCCGCGATGACCGAGGCCGAGCAGGTCAAGGCCATGATGTCCTGCTCGCACTGGAATGTGCGGGTCACGGTCCCGGCCGGGTGGAACCACGTCGGCTTGCTCCCGGCCCCCGTCACCGGTGACCGCGCCTGGGTCTACCCTTCGACGCCCGGCGCCACCTTCGTGACGTGGGCGGGCGGCGCGGAGGTCCACCTGGCGCTGTCCAACCACCTGATGCCGTGGCGGATCGAGGTCCTGGGCGGCCTGCTGTTCGAGGACGGCAAGCCGCTCGACGAGTGGGGCAAGCGTCTCAAGGCCGCGTGGGCGGACCTGACCAACCTCTCCCGCGTCCACGGGGACGAGCGCCAGCGGCAGGCGGCCTACCTCGCCTCCCGCGCGGTCCGCTCGGTGCTGCTGTTCGGCCTGGGCGGTTTCGCGCAGCGCCCGCGCCTGGTCTCCGGCACCACCCCGCTGGGTGAGGCGCTCCCGGCCGGGGTGGAGATCCTCGGCCAGGGCGACGAGGTGGTGACCTGGCAGCGGCAGGCCGGGTTCTCCCGCGACCCGTACGCCCACCCGGAGTGGGCGGCCTACGTGTGGTCGGGGGCGCGGGCGGCGCTGCTGGACATGAAGTACCGCCAGGGCAAGGACGTCATCGGCCACGCCGGGGCGCTCCACGCGAAGCCCGGCACGGTCGTCTACTTCGGCACGGACGGCATCGCCCTGACCGAGCGCCAGCCCTGGCCCTACCGGGGCGAGCCCGGCGACTACCTCCTCAAGGGCCACCTGGCAGGGCCGGTGGAGCACCCGACCAACCAGGAGCGGTACCTGAAGCTGCGCGGTCTGGGCCGCGTCGAGCTCGCCGCCGCCGAGAAGGGGGCTGACCAGTGAGCCCGGCCGATCCGCAGAACCCGAACGAGGCCGCCCGGTTGACCCAGGAACTGCTGGACGCGGGCTACAGCAAGCGGAAGGTCGCGAGGATGCTGGGCCGTGACACCTCGCTGGTGTCGCAGTTCTTCACCAAGGGCAAGGGCGCGAGCATGGTCGGCGCGCTGCGCCAGCTGGTCCTGGCAGTCCGGGGCGGCGAGCGGGACCCGGAGGCGCTGGCCGGGATCGCCGAGGCGAACACCAGCCGCCGCCGGACCAGGACCGGCCAGAAGGCCCGGGTGCGGGGCAAGGACACCGTCGGCGAGGCGGGCGGGTCGATGGCCGGCCGCGCCGGGAGGCAGGCCATCCGCTCCGGCGCCTCCCACCTCGCGCCGGTGGTCCACGAGACCGGCCAGGCCGGCGGCCGCCTCGCCTTCACGGTGCGGATGAAGGCCGACCAGTACGTCTACAGCGCGGGCTCGGAGCAGGACTCCGGCGGCATCCGCCGCGGGTTCATCCCCCGCTCGGACGGCACCGAGGAGCGCACCTACGGCTCCGCCAGCACCGGGGGCTTCGACGCCGCCGAGTGGTCGAGGCGGGTCGCCGAGCACCACGGCGACGTCACCCACGCGATGCGCGAGTGGCTGGTGGAGACCGGCCGCGCCATCGAGGACGCCGACATCCAGTACCTCGAAGTCCGGGCCTGGGTGCCCGAGTCGTGAGCACACCTCTCTGCCTCGACGAAGGAGTCGATCGCGTGATGACGCAGGCGTGGGACTGGTCGTCTCTGCAGACCATGAGCCAGCCGGCCTCCGAGCTCCCCCGGTATCTGGAGCGGCTGGTGTCCGGCGGTCCCGACGAACGCCGCGGTGCCCGGTCGGTCCTGTACTGCGAGGTCGCCAACCAGGGGCACCTCTACACCGCGGCCGCGGCGTGCGTGGACTTCATCACCGGGTACGTCCGCGCTGGCGGGCGACTGAACAGCGCCGCGCTGAGAATCCTGGAGGAGATCCTCAACGCCAGGAACTCCGGCTCGACCGTCGAGGTCGACGGGAGGACGGTCGACACCGCCGCGTACTGCCGGGATCGGATCCTGGGCGTCGTCCCCGACATCCTGCGCACCGCCGACCCGGCCGACCTCGACCAGTTCGACGCCGTCTGCTTCCTCGTCCCCCAGCTCGCCGACTCCGCACCGCAGATCATCGACTTCCTGCACAGGCACGCCACCCACCCGGCTCCCGGTGTCCGCAAGCCCGTCCTCGAAGCGTTGGAAGAAGCCGAAGAGGTCGTACGGGACGGCCACAACCCCTGACGACCCGGACCGCCACACCACCGCCCGGCCCCGGCCGGATGGAACCCGCACCACCCCGTGCACCCAATCCAGGAAGAACAGGAGAAGCACCGCCGTGGAGACGACCACCGCCACCGAGGCCGACGCGCGGGCCGCGTTCCGCGCCGCATCCGGGCAGCCGGTCCCCACGCAGCCGTCCGGCACCGTCGCGGTGAACCCGCTGCCGTTGCACTGGTTCCAGAAGGACGCGGTGGCGGCCGCGGTGCGCGAGGTGAAGGACGGCGGCCGTGCCACGGTGGTCGCGGCGACCGGCTCCGGCAAGACGCTCATCGCGGCCGGCTGCGCCCGGCGCGTGGCGGCGAAGGGCCGGGTGCTGGTGCTGGTGCCGACGATCGAGCTGCTGGAGCAGACCGCCGAGGCCTGGTCGTTGCGGGGCGGTCGCCGGGGGCTGGCGGTCGCGGCGTGTTCGCGGGAGGAGGCGCTGGAGAGCGCGGAGGCCGGCGGCCGCGTCCACGCCCAGGTCACCACGCAGGCCCTGCGGATCGCCGACCTGGTCGCCGCCGAGAAGCCGGGGGAGCCGGGCGAGCCGGTCACCGTGTACGCCACGTACGCCTCGCTGGAGCGCATCGTCCAGGCCCACCGCGACTTCGGCCTGGCCCCGTGGGATCTGGTGGTCATCGACGAGGCCCACCGCACCGCCGGCGCCGAAGGGAAGGCGTGGGCCGCGGTCCACGACGACGCCCAGGTCCCGGCGAAGCGCCGGCTGTACTTCACCGCCACCCCGCGGATCGCGGACGACCGGCGCGCGAAGGACGGCCTGGCCGACCTCGCCGACGTCGACGGCGCGGAGAAGTTGCCCGTGCTCTGCTCCATGGACTCGGAGGAGATCTACGGCAAGACCTGCTTCACCTGGACCCTCGGCCAGGGCATCGAGCACGGCTACCTCGCCGACTACCGGGTCCTGGTCCCCGTCGTCACCGACGAGGACCTGCGCGAACTGCTCAACCTCCCCGCCGTCGCCGACCTGCGCTCCCAGCGCACCAACGAGGAACTGCTGCGCCTGGCCCTCCAGATCGCGGTGCTGCGCGCCGTCGCCGACCTCGGCCTCCGAAGGGTCATCACCTTCCACTCCCGGGTGTCCGCCGCGCGGGAGTTCGCGAACACCCTGCTGGAGGCCGCGGAGCTGCTCGAGGACGCGGAGCGCCCGGAGCGGATCTGGGCAAAGGCGGTCGCCGGCACCGACCGCCTGCGCGACCGCCGCGCCGCCTTCACCGAGTTCAAGGCCCACACCGGCGAGGACGGCGAAGAGTGCGGCATCCTCGCCAACGCCCGACTCCTGACGGAAGGCATCGACGTTATCTAGGGCTGGTGTCGATGTAGGTGACGTTTGGTGTGGTGCTGACCTGCAGTGATGTGCTCCTGTAGCGGGTGCTGATGGTGTGTGAGGCACGTTTGCTGTGGGTGTCACCTGCGGGGATGAACGCCAGGGTCAACGATCCGTTCTGGTTGGGCTGTTGTGGCTACGGTGCGGCGCATGGATCCAGGGTTCATGGCGGAGCGGGCGGTCGATCCGGGCACCAGGGCGGTGAGGTGGGTGGTCGCTGACACGGGCACGCTGGAACTGCAGGTGGAGGCGACGGCGTTCATCGCGTCGTTGCGCTCGCGGGGGCTGTCGCCGAACACCGAGCGTGCCTATGCGGGCCGTGTCGCGCTCTACCTGAACCACTGCACCGAGCGGCGCCTGGACTGGCGGGCGCCGAGTTTCCTGTCGCTGTCGGGCTTCCAGCGGTGGCTGGTGACCGAGCCGCTTCCGCCTCGCGGCCGTCGCCGACCGGACGGGCCGGTGCTGCGCTCGCGGAACACGGCGAACGCGGTGATGACGGCCGTTGCCGGACTCTTGCGGTTCTGCGTGGCCAACGGCTGGGCGGACCCGAACGTCGCCGCTCTGCTCGCGCAGCCGAAGTACCTGGTCCATCTCCCGGCCGGCTACGACGCGGGGGAGCACAACCAGTTCCGCACGGTGGACGCGGCCGCGTTCCGCTTCCGGCTCACCGACCCCGGTTACGAGGACCTGACGCCCGACCAGATCGCCCACATGGTGGGCCTTGCACCCAGGGCGCGGGACCGGTTCCTGATCGCGCTGCTGGCCTGCACGGGAGTGCGGATTGGCGAGGCGCTCGGGCTGCGCCGCCAGGACATGCACCTGCTGGCCTCCTCCCGCGCGCTCGGCTGCAGCACCGAAGGCCCCCACATTCACGTCCACCGGCGTACTGACAACCCCAACCGCGCGCTGGCCAAGACGCGCAAACCCCGCACCATCCCCGTCACCGCAGACCTCGTGGCGCTCTACACCGCCTACCGACACGAACGCGACGCCGTGGCCGCGGCCGCCGACGGCGACATGGTCTTCGTGAACCTGCTCCGCCCGCCCCTGGGCCGGGCGATGTCCTACCCCAACACCAAGGAGATGTTCGACCGGCTCGCCCGGACAGCCCGCCACGCCTGCCGCCCGCACATGCTGCGCCACTCCGCCGCGACCACCTGGCTACGCGACGGCGTGGACCGCGACGTCGTGCAGTACCTCCTCGGGCACGTCTCGCCGCTGTCGATGGAGCGCTACCGGCACGTGGACGACACCGAAACCCGTGCCGCGGTCGAACGGCTCCAAGCCCTGCGGGAGAACCGATGACGCCGACGCCCGGCGCCGGGAACCTGCGCCTGCTGCCCCCAGGGACCGCAACGCCACCGGAACCTGGCCGGCAGCCGGGCGAGATCGTCCTGCCCCAGGGAGCGGACCCGGCTGCCTGGGCCGCGTGGCTCGCCGAGCACACCGACCCGACGTGGCGCGCGGGGGAGTGGGACCAGGAGCGCTGGCTCTTCACCGGCCGCCTCGACAACCCCCGCACCGTCGCGTCGACCTGCCGCACCGCAGCCTGCGACCAGGTGGTCAATGCCCGCAACAGCTTCTGCGCGATGTGCGAGGACCGCCTCAAGGCATCAGGCCTGGGCGCGCAGGAGTTCGCCGCGACCCACGTTCCCCAGCGCGTCCGGGCACCGCGCGGCCTGGTGATCGCCCGCTGCGCCGTCACCCGCGACGGGGTGCGGTGCGTGCGGCCCAAGCATTGCCGTGACCTGTGCTCCACACACTACGGAACCTGGCACTACCATCGGCGCCGCGGCAACGAGGAGCAGTGGTGGAGCCACGTCGCGGTCCCGTTCACCGACGAGGTGCCCTGCCTGGTGCCGGCCTGCCCCAACCCGTCCTTCAACGCCTCCGGGCTGTGCGGCTTCCATTCACGGGCGTGGACCCGCGACAACCGCACCCGCCCCACTCCGATCGCCACGTGGGCGCCGGACCAGGTTCCGTACGTCGCCGCCCACCAGTTCAGCCTCGGCCCCCTGGCCGACCTGGTGCGCCGGGAGGTCCTCTACGCGGTGCAGCAGGTCGACCGATGGGCCCGGGTCCTGGGGCCCGGGCGGATCCGCGCCCTCGTCCGTGACCACGCCGGCGCCGCCACCCTGCTGTCCGACGAACCCGTCCAGCTCTCGGCACCCAAGGACGCCGCCTACCGGCGCACCCTCAACGAAATCCATACCGCCCTGCGGGCGGGCTTCGAGGAGTTCACCGGCCGCCCCACCCGCGGCGAGGACGTCCTGGACCTGCGCGCGATCGGCCTACGCGCCACCAACGGCCGCACCCGCCGCCAGTTCCCCGCCACTGTCGACCTCGCCCCGGTCATCGACCAGCCCTGGCTGCGCCGTGTCCTGCGCCTGTGGGCCAGCACCGAGCAGCCCCGCACCGATGAGTTCAACCGCACCCTGCGCGCCACCACCATCGCCTCCCGCGCTCTCGCGCAGCGACCCGGAGCCGGCCATGACCCGGCCGCGCTGCGCTTCGCCGACGTCAGCGCCGTCATCGACGGCTTCCGCACCGCCCTCAAACTCGACGGCACGCCCTACAGTTCTGGCTACCGCAACGCCCTTACCGGCAGCTTCTTCCAGCTCATCGACTACGGCCGCCGCAGCGACGTACTCGACGACCTCGCCGGCACGTTCAGCCGCGACGCAGTCCACCACACCGTCGGCCGCGACGACGACAACGAGGACGAGATCGGAAAGGCCATCCCCGAGTCGGTCATCCGCCAGCTCGACGCCCACCTCGACACGATCGGCCACGGCAACGTCGCGGGCCGGCGCGACATCCCCGCCGCCGACCTCCACATGCTGTACCGCACCGTCTACACCGTGCTGCGTGACACCGGACGCCGGCCGCTGGAGGTCGCCTCACTGTCCCGCAACTGCCTCGAGGTCGACCGCGGCCAGACCTCCCTGATCTGGGACAACCACAAACGCCGCCGGTACCGCCGACGTCTGCCGATCACCGCCTCGACAGCCCAGGCCATCCGCGAGTGGCAGCAACGCCGCGACCACCTCGTCCTGCCCCCGTCGGGTGACCGGTTCCTCTTCCCCGCCCTCACCGAGCAGAGCAGCGCCGACTACCTGTCCCCTGGCTACATCAGCGAGACCCTGCGCACCTGGGTCGCCGCCATCCCGCAACTGCACGGTGAGGGCGTCGACGTCCACGGCAACCCGCTGCCCTTCGACCGCACCCTCATCTACCCCTACGCCTTCCGCCACTCCTACGCCCAGCGCCACGCAGACGCCGGCACCCCTGTCGACGTTCTGCGCGAGCTCATGGACCACAAGTCCATCGCCATGACCCAGCGCTACTACCAGGTTTCCCTCAAACGGAAACGGGCCGCCGTCACCACCCTCAGCGCCCACGTCGTCGACCGACACAGCAGCCATAGCCCGACCTCCACCGCCGCCTACGAGCTGCGCCAGGTCGCCGTCCCCTACGGCGGCTGCACCGAGCCCTCCAACGTGAAGGCTGGCGGCGCCTCCTGCCCGATCCGATTCCAGTGCGCAGGCTGCGGCTTCTACCGCCCCGACCCCTCCTACCTGCCCGCCATCGAACAGCACATCAATGAACTGCGCGCCGACCGCGAGAGCGCCCTCGCGATGGACGCGGCCGACTTCGTCATCACCGCCCTCACCGCCCAAATCACTGCGTTCGAGCAGGTCGTCACCCGCATGAACCGATACCTGGCCGACATGCCCGCCCACGAACGCACCGAACTCGAGGAAGCCAGCACCGTTCTGCGCCGGGCCAGAGCAGGCGCCCCCCGCCCCCTCCTACCCCTGACCGTCATCGACCGCACTCCCACGGGCCGCCAGTGAACCGCACCGGAAACCCCGCCCCTCTCGCCCTCGCCCGCGCCCGCATCAGCGCCGACAAACGCCAGCGAGCCCTCGACGCCATCGCCACCCTGGAACGTGACGGCCACCCCGTCACCCACACCACCGTCGCCCGCACCGCTGGCGTCTCCACCTGGCTCACCTACACCGACACCATCCGCCCCCACATCCAAGCCGCCCAGCACCGCCAAACCACCCGCCCCACCCCGGCCGCCCCGGCTACCAACTCCTCGACCACCGCAGCCACCCTGCGCACCGAACTCGAACTCGCCCGCCAAGAGATCAAGCAACTACGCCGCGAACGCGACCAGGCCCAAACCGCCGTCCGCCACCACCTCGGACGCCAACTCAACGCCCTCACCACCCACGACCTCACCACCCGCATCGACGAACTCACCCACCACAACCACCAACTCGCCGACCAACTCCAGCAAGCCACTACCCACAACAACGACCTCCAGCAGCAGATCACCACCCTCGAAAACGACCTTGCCGCCGCCCGCACCAGCCTGCGCCGCATGATCCGCAACGAGAACCTCAGCCCGAACCCGCCTCCCACCACAACCGGACGAAACCTCGGCCGCACCCCGTCCGATAACGTCTGAAAGGGCGGGCCAGGCGAGCGCTCCGACAGAACACCACCAACCCGACCCCCCTCCGCCACGGGCTCTCGCCGCCGACCTCGCCCTCAGCAAGGAGAAACCCACCACCGTGGACACCACGAGCACCGAGCTGGCCGCCGTCGCGGTGGCGTCGCGCATGACGGAGCCCGGTCTGCCCGCCCCGTCGCGGCCGCGCGATGGCGTCCTTTCCCTGCACGGGTTCCAGAAGGAGGCCGTCGCTGCCGCGGTGCGGGAGGTGAAGGACGGCGGCCGCGCCACCGTCGTCGCGGCGACCGGCTCCGGCAAGACCCTCATCGCGGCCGCCTGCGCCCGGCGCCTGGCCGCCCGGGGGCGGGTGCTGGTGCTGGTGCCGACGATTGAGCTGCTGGAGCAGACCGCGGAGGCATGGTCGCTGCGGGGCGGCCGCCGTGGCCTGGCGGTGGCGGCCTGTTCGCGGGAGGAGGCGCTGGAGAGTGCGGAGGCCGGCGGGCGCGTCCACGCCGAGGTGTCCACGCAGGCAGCCCGGATCGCCGACCTGGTCGCCGCCGAGAAAGCGGGCAAGCCGGTCACCGTGTACGCGACCTACGCCTCGCTGGAGCGGATCGTCCAGGCCCACCACGACTTCGGCCTGCCGACTTGGGACCTGGTCGTGATCGACGAGGCGCACCGCACTGCCGGTTCGGAGGGCAAGGCGTGGGCCGCGATCCACACCGACGACCAGGTCCCCGCCGCGCGCCGCCTGTACTTCACCGCGACCCCGCGGATCGCGGACGACCGGCGGGCGAAGGAGGGCCTGGCCGACCTTGCCGACGCCGACAACGCCGAGAAACTGCCCGCCCTCTGCTCGATGGAGGACGAGAGCATCTACGGCAAGGTCTGTTTCACCTGGACGCTCGGGCAGGGGATCGAGCATGGCTACCTCGCCGACTACCGGGTGCTCGTGCCGGTGGTGACGGACGAGGACCTGCGCGAGCTGCTCAACCTCCCCGCCGTCGCCGACCTGCGCTCCCAGCGAAGCAACGAGGAACTGCTGCGCCTCGCCCTGCAGGTCGCAGTGCTGCGCGCGATCGCGGACCTCGGCCTGCGCCGGGTCATCACGTTCCACTCGCGGGTGGCTGGAGCGCGGGAGTTCGCGGGCACCCTGCTGGACGCCTCCGAGCTGCTGCCCGATGCGGAGCGGCCGGAGCGGATCTGGGCGAGGGCGGTGGCCGGTACCGACCGGCTCAAGGACCGCCGGGCCGCGTTCACGGAGTTCAAGGCCCACACCGGCGAGGACGGGGAGGAGTGCGGCATCCTCGCCAACGCTCGCCTCCTGTCTGAGGGCATCGACGTCAGAAGCGTGGACTCGATCGTCTTTTCGGATCCGAAGTCGTCGGTCATTGACATCGTCCAGGCCGTCGGCCGGGCGCTACGCCAGTCCTACCGCCAGGGCAAGGTCTCCTGGATCATCATTCCGGTCTACCTCCCCACCCCTGAGGTGGGCGACGACACGGCGGCCGCGGACCCGTCCGAGGTCCACGACGCCGGCGAGGCAGTGAAGGCCGAGGCCGACGCCGAGATCGAAGCGTCCTCCTTCCGCACGATCTGGCGGGTCCTGCGTGCCCTGGCCGCGCACGACGCCCGGGTGGTCGGCCGGATCACCGAACTGCGAGCCCACCGTTCGCAGGGCACCGCGCACACCACCGCAGCCAGGCCCGCCGAGGGCGAGGCCGCCGAGGCCGCGGAGGGCGAACAGCAGCTAGCCCCGGCGGAGTCGCCGATCGAGTGGTTGCGGATCAACGCCCGCCAGCACGCCGGCCGGATCCTCCAGACCGTCAAGCTGCGGGCGTTCAACCCGCGCGCGGTCGAGTGGCAGCGGATGCACGCGGTCGCGGCGGTCTTCCACCTCCAGCACGGCCACCTCGACCCCACCGACAAGACCAAGCACGCCGACCTGATCTCCTGGCTCACCCGCCAGCGCCACCTCAACGGCCAGGGCCTGCTCGACCCTGCCCGAGTCAGCGAGCTGGACGCGCTCGGCATGATCTGGTCGAAGAACGCCAACGCCTGGGAACGCGGCTACGCCTACGCCGCCGCGTTCCACCACCAGCACGGCCACCTGGCGATCCCGGCGACCGCGAAGCTGGATGACTACGCGGTGGGCGCGTGGATGCGCCGCCAGCGCAAGGCCGACAACCTCACCGCCGACCAGGTGGCCAAGCTCGACGCGCTGGACGAGCTGTGGCGCCTGGAGCCGGACTGGAACCGCTCCTACCGCCGCCTGCTCGCCTACCTCGCCGCCGGCGGCACCCTGGACGGCCCGGCGAACCGCACCGGCGGCGAAGCCGACCCGGCCTTCCGCCCTGGCACCTGGCTGCGCAAGCGGGACAAGGCCCGCATCGAGGGCAAGCTGACCGACCAGCAGACCGCGCTCCTGGACGCCCTCCACCGGCACGCCGAGACCGTCACCGGCTGACCCGCCCCGTACGACCCGCCGTCCCCGGCCCACGCAGGCCGGGCACAACGAGCAGCCGCCAACACCACGAACGTGCCGAAGGCCGTCCCGGACAACTAGGGCGTGTTCTGAGTTCGGATCACGGTTTAGTGGTTCGCCGGCGCCGGGCGGTCGCGGCCCGGTAGAACTGCGGTGTGACGCGTGGTGATCTGAGTGATGCCGAATGGGAGTTGGTGGAGCCGTTCCTGCCGCTGGGCGCGCGTGGGCCGATCCCCGACCTGCGCCGACAGCTTGATGCGGTGATGTGGCGGTTCCGGACTGGGGCTCCGTGGCGGGATGTCCCTGAACGCTACGGAGCCTGGTCGACCATCTACGGCCGGTTCCACATCTGGGCGACCACGGGGACCTTCCAGGCGCTAATGGAGGCGATGATCGCCGAGGCCGCAGCCCGTGGGCAGGTCGATCTCAGCCTGGTCAGCGTGGACTCCACGGTCGCCCGCGCGCGCACCACCACGCGGCCGGGATGGTCGTCGACCCGGAGTTGCTGCGGGATCTGGAGAAGGCCGCCTCAGAGGAAAAGGGGGTTCACAAAAGGGGCAAACCGATCCGTTAGCGGCGACGCCCGGCCCGGCCGGCGAGACGGACGACGCGACTCGCGAGGAACGCCGCTGTGTTCGCCGCCGCCGCAAGGCCCGGCTTCGCGCGGCCGAACTGGGACGCTCGCGCGGCGGGCTGACCACCAAGACCCACCTCGCGGCCGAGCGCCGCTGTCGGCCGTTGTCCTTCGTGCTCACACCCGGGCAGGCCGCCGACAGTCCCCGCTTCATCCCGGTCGTCGAGCAGATCAAGGTCCGCGGTCCGGTGGGCCGGCCCCGCACCCGCCCGGACGCGATCGCCGGTGACAAGGCGTACTCCTCCCGCGCCAACCGCGCCTACCTGCGCCGACGCCGGATCAAGGGCGTCATCCCGGAGAAGGTCGACCAGGCCGCCAACCGCAGGAAGAAGGGCTCTCGTGGCGGTCGTCCCGTCACGCACGACGCCGACCTCTACAAGGACCGCAACACCGTCGAGCGCTGCATAAACAAGATCAAGGAGTGGCGCGGTCTGGCCACTCGCTATGACAAAACTCCCGACAGCTACCTCGCCGGACTCCACCTGCGCGGCGCCGTCATATGGCTCCGCAGCCTCCAGCCCACCACATGATCTGAACTCAGAACACGCCCTAGGACGGCCTTCGGCACGGTTCGAAATTTCATGCTGCGTGCGGTGATTGGTCCGGTATCGTCCCGTCATGGTGATAGGCCGACCCGAACTCATCAGCCCGGCGACCCGGAACGCCTTCCGCTCACTGTGTACGGACATCGTGCTTCGTGTGATCGAGACGGCCTGGGAGAACCAGGGCTTCGCGCCGGTTGCTCCGGGCGATCTCCGATACCAGGACTCCGGGGCCCGCCGCACCGCCTTCCAGTCCTACGCGCAGGCCGTGGACTGGAGCAATCCAGCCCACGTCGACCGCGCCCTGGTCGTCTTCGAGGACCTGGTGCTCCACGGCATCCGTGAGGGATGGCAGGGCACGTGGATGGACGAGATCGCTGTCCCGCTGGAACGCGACGGCCTGACCGTCAGCGAGCGCGGCCGCATCGCCTGGGTCCGCCCACCGTTGCGCAGCCAGGCCCAGGACCTCAGCGGCCTGCGCGATCCCTCCGGGATCCTCGCCGAACTCCAACGCGTCTCCCGCGACCTTGCGAGCGATCCGGCCGGCGCCATCGGAAGCGCGAAGCAGCTCATTGAGGCGACCGCCAAGACCGTCCTGCTGGAGCGCGGCCTGACCGTCGACGAGAACGCCAAGGTGCCCGCCTTGGTCAAGCAGGCCCAGAAGGCCCTCGCACTTGACGCCTCCGCCGTCACCCCCGGCCCGGACGGCACCGATGCCGTCAAGAAGATCCTCGGCGGAGTCGCCGCAATCGCTGTCGGCGTCGCCGAACTGCGCAACCGCGGCTATGGCACCGGCCACGGCCAGGCCAGCACACCCACCGGACTTGGCGCTCGCCACGCACACCTCGCGGCCAACGCTGCCCTCACCTGGTGCGAGCTCATGCTCGACACCCTCCGAGACCCCGCAGCGCCCTGGCGCAAGAGCGCACCGCAGCCGACGACTCCGGCCGGAGTCTGACCGGCCAGGCCGGCCTGCTCTCCGCTGGCGGCCTTGGTGGGGCGATCCGTCCTGGCATCGTGGTCGAAGCACTGAGCCTGTGTCTTCTGCGTGCGAAACTCCCGCAGCTTCCGGCCCTGCGGCATAGCCTGTCGGCCATGAACCTGAGCAAGGACGAGACGACCCTGCTGCGTCTGATCGCCGAGGCCGAACGGCCTGTTTCCGCGTCGAGCTACTTTCACGGCATCTACCCGCCGCCGGCCAACATGGGCGAGGAGGGGGCGGGCCTTCGCCCGTGAAGGTGGACACGCGGTTGGTTGTCACGCGGCGAGCGTGAGCTTAGCGGTGTGCTGTCGGCGTTCGTATTCGTTCGGGCTGAGGTGGCCGTTGGCCGAGTGGCGGCGGCGGGTGTTGTAGCGGGTCAGCCAGGCGCTGGCAACCAGATCACGCCGTCCGGCTACTCCAAGAAGTAGCTCTGGGCACACCGGCCTGGTGGTGCGGGCGGATGGTCCACTGCCGCCGTCCTCTGGCCGGTGCCCGCGAGCGCCGGCCTGCGGGGTTGCGTCACCAGGCGGCGGCGGGGACGGAACCAGGGTCGGCCCGAGGCAGGGGCCGGGTTCGGCCTGCCGTCTGCCAGGGGCTCAGGTGTCCGCCTGAAATTGCAGAGCCAACCACTGCAGGATCTCCTGACTGGACCGCTGATCGCCTGAGTCGTGAAGTCGTGCCAGGCACAAGAATGTTGTGGCGAGCCCAGCAACCAGCTTCGGCAACGCCTGGTATGGCACCTCGTCGAGGACCCGGTGACCCAGGTCGAAGACCTCTCCCTCACCGCTCTCGGCCAGTGCAGCGCTTAGTAGGGCAACGGCCGTCCGCACGCTCTCTTTGTTGTCCATGAGTGCATACTTCCGTGCCCCGGCTTGTCCTGCTCGGCCTGTCGTCCCAGCCTGCTGGTCGGGGGCCGGGTTTTGTGCCAGGGCCTGAGCAGGAGCGGAAACGCGACCTGCCGAAGTGGTCCGAGATCCTGGAACGGCACCTCCCGCTGAAGGACTCGGCCTGACGCGCAAGACAGGTCCGGCCGGTCGGGTGAAGACATCCCCGGCCGGGCGATGCGGCTGCTCCGTTCGTCCTACAACCTGTCAGGGGACGTTCCTAGCGTCCCCGGTATGACGAATCACCTGCGCACCACCACCCCGACCACACCCCGGCCCGGCACCCTCGTGCTGCCCGCCGGCCCGGACCGCAGCAGAGCCACCGACCGGCGGTGGACGGCATGAGCCTGACCTCCGGCCTCAGCTGCCCCCGCACACCGCTGCGCCGCTTCCTGGACCGAGAGATGTCGGCAGGCCCCAAGCCACTGCGAGAGAACTTCCGCGCACGGTACACCGCCGAGCCCGTCCTGATGCCGCCCGAAGGCGTGGGGACCGAAGCGGGCACAGTCGGGACCGCGATCGACCAGCGCCTGCGCCTGGCGCTCACCGCCACGGCCCCCGTCGACCTGGCCACACGCCTGGGCATCGGCATCAGCCAGAGCATCAGCGGTCGCCGGGCCGGCGAGCGCATGGGCGTCGTCGGCGAGCAGCTCCTCCAGCGCCTGGCCGAGACCGTCCACGCCCTGGAACTGGACAACAGGGACCTGCCGATGGACCGCTCCTGGAAAGAGGAACAGGACCTCGCGCGGCTCCTGCTCGCAGCGGCCTGGTACCAGGTGGCCGCCCGCAACCCCTTCGGCTTCACCTACACACCGCTGTTCCTGGCGGCCATCGACGCCCCCACCGACTTCACCCTCGACCGCCTCCTAGACCTACCCCACCGCGACCTGGTCGACGACGTCACCGCCCAACTCGTCCACGCGTCCGCCGGCCCCCTCCACGCGCTGCGCGCCTCCACCGATCCCGCCAGATGCAAGGGCGGCGTGATGTTCGCCGGCGTCGACATCACCGCCGACGCCGACCTCCTGGTCGACGGCACGCTGATCGAGATCAAGAGCACCCGCCACCCCCGCCGCTTCGAGAAGGCCACTGCCTGGCAGATCCTCGGATACCTCCTCCTCGACACCGCCGACCACCACCGCATCGACACCGTCGGCCTCTACCTCACCCGCACCGCCACACTGGCCACCTGGCCCATCGAGGACTACCTCGCCCTCCTCGGCGCCCGCAGCCGCGACCTCACCCAACTGCGCGCCACCTTCGCCGAGCTACTCGTCAACTGCCCTGCCGACCAGGAGCCCTTCGAACTCGACGAGCAGCACCGCGTCCAGCACCTCCTGGAACGCCTCGCCACCACCATCCCCGCAGGCCACTGCCCGGTCTGCGCCCAAGCCGTGCCGCCGACCTCTACCGGCGGCCGTGCCCGCCGCTACTGCACCAGCTGGTGCGCCCGCCGAGCCCCGGGGCTGCGGCAACGCGGATGGCTTCCCGGCCGACTGCCAGACCTGGCCATCGCCGCGTGACGTGCCCGCGCCCCCCGCTGTCACGGTGCGTCCGAGGCAGCGGGACGCACGCGGAGCCTTCCATCGCCCGGCACCGGCCAGGTCCGGCCTGCCCTCCCCGCTGTTCGCCGCAGCGGTTTCTGACGGCCCGTGTCCGGAGAAAGGTGTTGACCTCGCTGTTCGGCGGGCGTGGGATGGGTGCTCGTCGAGGTCCACGCCGTGGTGGTGTGCACGGTGGTCCTGATGCTGCAGCGCCTCGGCCGCGCCGAGGCGCTGGACCCGCTGGACCGGGACGCGGCGAAGTTGGTCCGTAGAGGGCACCTGCGGACGCTCCCGGCCGCGTGGCGGGCCGTTGCCCGGACAGGGCTGCGCCCGCCGTGAACGGGGTGTCCGTCGGGCGGGGCGCAGCGCGAGCGGTGGTGAGCATCTCGGTGACGGCTGGGTTTTCCTCGGCGGCCAGCCGCCGGCTGCGACCGCCGGACGCACCCCGGAGACCGCCGTGCCGACAGGACCCCGCGGCGTGCCGTGGCCGCCGTCGCTGCCGCGGTCGGTGTCGCGCTCGGCGTCACGGTCTGGGAGCGCCTGCGCGTCCCCGGCACCAACAGGCCCGGGCCCTCACCGGGGCGAACCTGCAATACGCCGTTGAGCACGCTGCTGAGATGGGACCATCAGTGCGTGACTGAGACTGAATGCGGGTCGTGCTCCTACCGCGGCAAAGATTGCGATGAGCTTCGACAGCACTGGGAGGAGGCAGGGCACAGCCCTCTCCGCGAGAAGACGGCTGAGCAGCCCCGCGGCCGCGGCCGCAAGGTCAGGATCGCAGCAGTGGCCGGTCTCGGTCTGGCCGCGGCCGTCGCCGGTGCGTTGGCCTTGAAGAAGGCCAACGAGAAGGCGGAACTGGCCCGGGAGAAGGCGGAACTGGTCCGGGAGAAGGCGGAACTGGTCCGGGAGAACGCGGAACTGGCAGAGGAGAGGGACGAGTTGCAGACCTGGGCGTGTTCCTTGGTGGCTCAGTTGGCTGAGGCGCTGGTGAGGATCGACTACTTGGAGTCTTCCACCGGCGCGGGGAAGACCCTCCACAGTTACCGCCAGCACTGACGAAGTTGGCCTGCTTCGGCAAGTGCCGAGTGCCAGATCGCCGTCACCTCCACCTGCGCGACGTCCCCTGGAACCCAGCCGGGCTGGCCTTGCCGTCTTGCCCCGATGGCAGCCTGAAACGTAGTCGCGGGACAACGGCGCCGCTAGTTCTGACCGACGGCGCGGGCCCTTCGGGCCCGCTGGCCCCTCCGTTGCGCGCGCCCCAGCCGGTGACCCCCAGCTGGGGCGCGCCGCTTTCGTCGTCAGCGCCGCTGTCCACAGCCACCCTCGGAACGGGAGGGCGAAGAGCAGCTGGAGGCCGCCCGGGCGGCGAACGCCGCGCTGCGCCCGTGCTGGACGTGCCGGGGCTCGATCGGGGGGAAGGAGGGCTCGAAGCTGGAGCTGCGGGAGAAGGCCAGCCCGGACCGGCTGGAGTGCCCGCAGTGCGAACAGGACCGCGCAGTCGAGGACTTGGGCCCGCTGGTGCTGCCGGTCCCGACCAGCGCGAGCAGATGGCCGCGCTGGTCTCCACCCCGGATGACCCGTGGTGGGAGGACCGCGTGCTGCACGCCAAGCTCTACCCGGCGAGGAACCGTCGGGTGTGACCTGTCGGGGTTGTGGGGCGTATTTTGGCCCCGAATGGCGGGTTGTCTGGACCTTTGGTTGTGCCTGTTGGGGGCTCTGACGGGCTGGTGTCGTCCCCGGAGTTTGGTGACTTTGTGTGGTGGCTGGGTGGGGCCGAGGATGGGGTGGGGCTGTTCGGGGGCCGGTGGGGTGTTGCGGGCCTGTATTCGGGGGTGAATTCCGCCCGGTTGTTTTGATGGATTGGCCGCCGGGTGGTGGCGTGAATTCGTGTCGGATTTGCGGGGTGGGGGTGTGGCGGGGGTGGGTGTTCGGTTTCGTCCGGGATGGAGCTGCCGGGCCGCCGCCTTGCTCGGCGGTCGGGTGGTGCGTCGCCGTCCGGGCCGGGCCCGCTGTTCCCGGCCGGTGGCCGTGCCCGCCTTGCTGCGCCGTGGTCCCGGGTCTGCTGGGCCCCTTGTTCGGCAGCCGCCCTCCCGGGGCCGCTGTCCGGGCCGCCCTCCCGGGGCCGCTGTCCGGGCCGCGCTGCCGTCCGGGCTGGGCCTGCCGCTGCGCCCTTGGCTGGGGGGCTTGGGTGGCCGCGGTGCAGTCCTTCCCGGGGCCCGTGTGGGTGCTGACGTGGGCGGATGCCCGGTTTCGCCTCAGCGGAGCTGGTGTGCGTGATTGCGGTACTCGGCGGCAGATTGGCGTAGTTCCCCGGCCAGTTCCGGGTCGAGGTCGGCGACCTCCTTCGCTGAACGTTCAAGCTGTGCCGCCTGTCGTTCGAGCCAGCCGACGAAGACCCGGCTGACGAGTGGCTCCGTGGCGACGGCTATGAAGGAGAGCGCCCGTATGCGAATGAGAGCACCGTGCAGCTGGATCAGGCGAAACAGCATCTTGTCTATGCGGTCCTTCATGGAGCCCAGAGTATGGGGGACTATGCGTCCCCCGGCCTCGCTGTGCGCCGTTGCGCCGCTGCGCCCTTCGCTGGTGGTGCTGGGTGGCCGTCAGGCCGCCGTGGAGGCTGTTCTGGTGGTGGTCCGGGAGACCTTCCCGGTGCCGCCCTGGTGGTGGGTGGGGGCTGTCGCGTTGCCTGTCGCGTGGGGTGGTGTCGTGTGGTGTGACGTGGGCGGATACCTCTGATCCCCTGTGTGTGGTCTGGGCGCGACAGGTGGGTGCGACAGGGTGCCGGGGCGGGGCCGCGGCTGCTGCTGGGGGGTGGCCGTCGAGAAGGCCGGCTTTCTCGACGGCGTGGTCCTGGTGGTGTTCGGCGGCCGGTGGTGGGTGGCTGGGGTGGTGGGTGCGGGGTGCAACGCGGGGGTGCAACGCGGTGTTGCGCTGGGGTGCAACATGGGGCCGTGTTGCGGGTCTGACCTGGCGTTATGTAGCCGGGAGCGGGGGCGGGCGGGCGTGTTGCAGTGCCGTGTTGCACCCCGCTGTCCGTTCCGCCGGCCTCGGCGGTTCCCGCTGCCCGCCCGCGCCGCCCGGCGCCGTGTTGCGCCCCGCGGCGCCGGTTGGCTGGCCTCGGCGGCTCCCCGCCGCCCGGTGCCCGCCCGCGCCGCCCTGGTGCCGTGCCCCGCTGCTGCGTCCTGGCCGCCGTCCTGGTCGACGTCATAGTCGGCCGCCAGGCCGTCCCGCTGCGCCCGTCTCGGCTGTCCGGCGGCTGTGGCCCGTGCCTGCCCGGTGCCGCGCCCCCGCTGCGCCCGCCCTGGCCGCCGTCCTGGTTGTCGTCTTGGTCCGGTGTTCGGTTCGGTGATGCTGCTGCGGGGAATTGCATCGGTTGATGCTGGGCGGGATTTCCTGGATGCTTTGGAAGGGCGGTCGCCGTGTCGGTGCGGAGGGCCGTAGGCCCCTTTCTGGCGTGCCCGAATTCGATTCCTCGCCGCTGCGCCTCGAAAGGGTGTCGGATTGCCGCATGAAAAGGATTGGGAGGGAATTTGTATTCCCGCCGGTGGTGGGGTCGGATAGAGATGGGATGGACGGTTGCCGCGAGGTTGTCTATTCGCGTCACGCGCCCGTTGGCGGATCGGTAGGATAGAGCTGTTCGACGTTCCGGGAAGCCCGCCGGAAACGCTCCGTGCGCCCGGTCGGGATTCTCGGTTGAGGGCCCGTCAGGGGCCGCCGTCCGGGCCGTTCGTGAGGGCCCGCCACCGGGGCCGGGGAGGCCCGGGCCGGACCGGAGGCCCACCGGCGCCTTCCCGAGGGCCGCAGGCCCCGCTCCGGGGACGGCGGATCGGCCGACAGCCCAGCAACCGCAAGGCTGGACCGGCCACCGGCCGGGACCAGGGGAGGCCCCCGAGGGGTGGGGTTGTGGCTGATACCCGAAGTCCGCGACATATCGTCAACGCCGAGGGCCGCAGGCCCCGGCCGGCACCCCGCCCGATCGGAGGGATGGGCCGCTACCCGAATTCCGCGTCACATCGTCAACGCTCACCCCCGGGCGCAGCCCGGGAAAGGCTGCCAGCAAACCGGCCCGTAGGGCCGTGAAAACACCGGCCCAACAAGACGGGAAAGCCGACCGATTGACGGGCCGTAGGCCCGGGACAACGCCCCGGGAATGGCGGAGCGCAGCGACGCCCGAGCCCCGCCCCAACGGCGCGTGCCGCGCCCCCACGAATTCGCCGCAGGCGAATTCCCCCAACCGCCCACCACCCACCGAGGCGCAGCCGAGGCCACACCACGCACGGTGACGGCGCAGCCGTCACCCCCGCACCTGGCGGTG
>NZ_JBITCO010000037.1:0-56257 GCF_044453265.1 Kitasatospora sp. NPDC051705
GGGCGGGCTGCCGGGGCGGCCGGGGGGGGTGACGGCTGCGCCGTCACCGTGCGTGGTGTGGCCTCGGCTGCGCCTCGGCGGGCGGTGCGGGGTTGGGGGAATTCGCCTGCGGCGAATTCGCGGGCGCGGCACGCGCCGTTGGGGTGGGCGTCTGGCGTCGCTGCGCTCCGCCATTCTCGGGCATTTGTCCCGGGCCTACGGCCCGTCAATCGGTCGGCTTTCCTGTCTTGTTGGGCTGGTGTCTTCACGGCCCTACGGGCCGGTTTACTGGCAGGGTTTCCCGGGCTGCGCCCGGGGGTGAGCGTTGACGATGTGACGCGGAATTCGGGTAGTAGCCCATCCCTCCGGGCGGACGGAGTGCCGGCCGGGGGCCTGCGGCCCCCGGCGTTGACGATGTGTCGCGGACTTCCGGTAGCAACCACAACCCCACCCCCGGGAGCCCTCCCTCGGTCCCGGCCGGTGGCCGGTCCGCCGCCTGATTGCTGGGCTGTCGGCCCATCCGGCGCCCCTGGGGCGGGGCCTGCGGCCCTCGGGGGTGCCGGTGGGGCCTCCGGTCCGGCTCGGGCCTCCCCGGCCCCGGTGGCGGGCCCTCACGGACGCCCCGCGCGGCGGTGCCTGACGGGCCCTCAACCGCACACTCCGAACCGGAATCCGAAGCGTATCCGGCAGCGTTTCACCGGCTTCCGTACAGCCCTATCCTACCGGTTCCCCGGCGGGCGCCGAAGGCGAACAGACAACCTCGCAGCAACCGTCCATCACAGCTCTATCCGGCCGCACTCCCGGCGGGAATCCGAATTACCTCCCGCTCCCTTTCCGGCGGCAATCACAACCCATTTCGGGGCGCAGCGGCGAGGAATCGAATTCAGGCGCGCCAGAAAGGGGCCTACGGCCCTCCACCTCGACAGGGCGACCGCCCTTCAAGACCGCCCAGGAAATCCCACCCAGCGTCACCCGGGAAATTCCCAGGGCAGCGACACCAAACCGAACATCGGACCTGGACGGCGGCCAGGGCGGGCGCAGCGGGGCACGGCACCGGGCGGACACGGGCACAGCGGCCGGACGGCCGAGACGGGCGCAGCGGGACGGCCTGGCGGCCGACCAGGACGGCGGCCAGGGCCCCAACGGCGGGACGGCGGGGCGCGGCGCCGGGCGGCTCGGACGGGGTGCCGGAGCGGCGGGGAGCCGCCGAGGCCGGCCAACCGGCGCAGCCCGGTGCAACACGAAGTGCAACACACCCACCCACCCCCGCCCACGGCCACATAACACCTGGTCAGACCCGCAACACGGCCCCGTGTTGCACCCCACCGCAACACCACGTCGCACCCCCGCGTTGCACCCCCACCCACCACCAGGCCACCGGCCGGCCGTGCCCCGCCGCCCCGGACAGCGCCTCGGACGGCGGCCAGGACCGCCAGCACCTGGCGGTCGCCGGCACCGGAGGCGACCACCACCCGAGCAACAGCCGCGGCCCGCGCCCCGGCACCCTGTCCCACCCACCTGTCGCGCCCCCACCACACACAAGAGAACAGGAGCATCCGCCCACGTCACCCCACGCGACAGCACCCCACACGACAGGAGGACGCGACAGCACCCACCCACCACCAGGACAGCGCCAGGACGGCCTTCCAGACCACCAGAGCCTCCACGGCGCTTGGGACCTCAGGAGCTCAGCGGAGCCCGAAGTGAATCCCTTCCGCGGGCTCCCGGATGGTGATCTGGTCGGGAACCTCGTCCCACAGGACAAGCAGCGTGTCAGGCGCCAGGTGGCCGCGGCGGGCACTGGGGTTCACCGACCCATCTGGCGTCGCCGCGTCGGTCGCCTGCGGCAGCCGCTCAGCCAGATACGCCGCGGCCTCAGCAGGATCCTTGCCGAGCGCACCCGCGATCCGTCCCAGACCTTCCTCCCCGAGCGCGCCGGCGATCTCAGCAGCGGTCACCGGCTCGTTAGCACCCGGGCCGATCCACGACGCCACCTGAGGCAGCGTCAAAGCCACCGACTCGGCCGCCGGCACCTGCTCGGCCTGCGAGAGCTCAGACTCACTCATGATCCTCATCCTCTCTTGATCCCCACGCGAACGAACGCCCGCCCAACCCCCTGATCATGCTCTGCCCCACGAGCGCCCACACCCGGAAGCGGACCACCAGGACAGCCTGACGACCACCCAGCCACCCGGCGAGGGACACAGCGGCGGGCACCGCCCGAACCGGCCGCTCCCGGCCCGCGCACCACCCTGGACGGCCGCGCAGCGAGGCCGGACGGCGACGGCGGTGCAGCGAGGAACCCGGCCAGGGCGCGGCCTGGACGGCGGACCCGGGACGGCGACAGCCGAGCAGGGGCACAGCAGGCCCGGGACGGGCACAGCGAGGCGGGCCCGGCCCGGACAACGGCGACCGGAGCAGGGCGCAGCAGACCCCGACGACGCGGGGCCCAACCCCTCACCAAACCGAACACCAACCCCCCAGCCACCACCCCACCCCTCAAATCCGACCCGAATTCACACCACCACTGGCAACCAATCCGCCAAACAACCAGGCGGAATACCCAGCGAAATTCACCCCCGAAAAACAGGCGAAAACAACCCCGCCACCGAACTGGAGGCCGAGACAACCCAACCATCACCCAATCAGTCACAGACAGTCACCAACGACACGGCCGACCATCACCCGACCCACCACCCCAACAGGTCCAACCAAAGGTCCAGACAACCCCGCGCGATAGGCCATTCCACACCCACACCCACCAACAGGTCACACCCCGCGGTGGGGATGAGCTACGTCTCTCCGTGGCTCGCGCGTGCGGCTCGGCGCCGGGCATCCGCGGCTTCTGCACGGCCCTGCTTCGCTGCCCGCTCGGCCAGCCGCGTGGGACAGAACTCCTCCTCCGTCCGGTGGTTCACCGCCCGGCGCAACTTGCGGCTGGCGGGCCAGCGGGAGCCGCGGGCGTGGCGGCGTACGGCTCTGGGAGGCACGTTCAGGAGGGCCGCGAGCAGGCGGATCGCCCGCTGGGTGGTCTTGTCCGGGCTGAACCGGTAGTCCATGCTCAGCAGGCCGTCGGCGTACCGCTCCAGCAGCGCCAGGAGCCGTGTCTGGACGGTGCGCAGCTCCGCCACCGGGCAGTCGCCCCAGCCGTCGGCGCCGTGGGCCTGGCAGGGCGCCGTGGTCTTCTTCGTCGTCATGGCGGCCACCCTGGCCGGGGTCGGCGGTGGACAGCGGTGCTGACGACGCAGCAGCGCGCCCCAGTCGGGGATCACCGGCCGGGGCGCGCAACGGAAGGAGCAGCGGACTCCGAGGGCCCGCACGGTCGGTCAGAACTGGCGGCGCCGTACGACAGGCCGGACGGGCCGGGCCTGCTCGGTGTCGCGCAACGCGAAGGCCGCAGTGCAGGTGCGCTCCAGCCAGCTCGCGACCTGGCGCAGCGTGGCGGGGTCGAGGTGGTGGGTGAGGTCGCGGACGGCCTGGTGGTCGTCGTCGGTGAGCGTGTGGAGGCCGGCGCGCTCCAGGGCGGTGTAGAGGGGCTGGGCGGCGGTGCCGGCGAGGCTGCGGTAAGGGCGGCGTCGGACCTCTGGCGGGCCTGGTGGACGGCTTCGCGGGCGCATTCGGCGACGTCCTGGCGGTGGCGCTCGCGGCGCAGCGCGTGCTGGAGGGCGGTGTCGTGGTCGGGGTCGTAGCGTCGGCCCCGGTCTCGACGGTGTGGTCGCGTACGCGCTGCCACTCGGCGCAGACGGTGGCCGCGGTGGCGTGGGCGCTCTCGTGGCCGGCGTCGGCGTACCGGTCGGCGGCGCGCTCGTCCTCCCGGGCCCGGTGCAGGGCCTGCTGGAGGTTCTCCAGGGTCATCCCGGCCGCCCGGCGGCGGACCCGGCCGCGGACGCCGCCGAACAGCCCGTCCTCCTCGTCGTCCTCCTCCAGGGCGTGCTCGGGGTGGTGGGCGTGCTGGGCGAGGGCGGCATGCAGCGTCGCGCCGGCCTCCCACGCCTCAGCGTGGACAACGGGCTCCGGCAGGGCGCCCGGCAGGGCGCCGAGGACGATCCGGCCCTCCACCAGGGCCACCCAGCCGTCGAGGCCGTCGACGTCGCGCTCGGTTCAGCCCCGGGCCGGCTGCTGTACAAAGCCAGCTCCAGCCGCGCAGGCGCAGCGCGGCGTTCGCGGTACGGGCGGCCTCCAGCTGGGTACGAGCGCTCAGACGTACAGGTAGCGGTCCACCAAGCGCAGCAGCGCCTGGGTGTTGAGGAGCGCGGCTAAGGCGAACTCGCTGCGGTAGGTGTGGGCGGATGCCTTGTGTGCGCTCAGGTGTCGGTTGAAGGTGTGCTGGCGGTCGACACCGTTCAGGAAGACGTTCTTCATCGCGGTGACCAGGAGGACGGCCGACAGCCTTCGCAGTTGGGAGTTACCGGTGTAGGCGCCGAGCACTCCCTTGATCACTTTGTGGCTGCCGGTGTTCGGGTCCGGCGGGAAGGTGCCCTGGGGGAAGTAGCTGCGCAGCCAGGCGCGGCCGTGGGCGGTCATGAGGGTGTCCAGCACGTTGCCCAGCAGGGCTTGCGCCGGTGCGTCGTGGCCGTCGCGGATGCAGGCGGCGGCCTGGAGGGTGAGGGTCCGCAGGTCGAGCAGGTCAGGGTGGTCGACCTCTTCCAGGCTGGCTTCGACGTCCTCGACGACTTCCAGGCGGTGGTCGGCCAGGTACTGCCGCCGGCGCGCCGAGCTGGGCAGGGTAAGGAGCGCGTCGACGATCTCCGCGCGTGGCGCCCAGGCCAGGCAGGTACCGTCCTTCGCAGCGACGCGCAGCAGCCACATCCATCGTGTGGCGTTGAGGCCGGTCAAGTTGTCCGGCAGCCAGTCCTTGAACAGGTCGCGGAAGCTGGCGAACCCGGCGAACAGGTCCTTGGTGAAGGCGCGGCTGATATCTTCGGCGATCCGGCTCAACGGCGAGGCGTGTGAGGTCGCGAAGTCGTTCTGGAACAGCTGTACCGAGTTGCTGAGCAAGCCGGCCCGCACCTGCTCGGCTGCACCGGCGATCCTCAGCGCGTCCTTCACCATGGAGTTCTGCCTGGCGGTGACTGCGGCCACCGCCTCCTGCAGGCCCTTGGACAGGACCGGCGGATTGGTGGGCGAGGCGGTCAGGGCGGGACCCAGGAGTCCCAGGTACGTGCCGAGGCCGGAGGCGGCGAAGCTGTTCTCGAACAGCCGTACCGAGGGGCCGAGGAAGCCGGCCCGCACCTGGTCGGCCGCACCGAAGATCCGCAACACGTCCGTCACCGCGGAACTCTGTCTGGCAGTGACTGCGGCCATCGCCTCCCGCAGACTGTCGGCCAGCGCCGGCGGTCGGACGATCGAAGCAGCCAGAGCGGGGTCGATGATGTTCAGCCTCGGCTTCACGACGGCGTTCATCGCCGCCGCGATCTGCGCGTTCTGCTGAGCCCTGATCGACGCCATGGTGTCGAGCAGGGGCTGGTTCACGATCCGGCCGATATCTGCCAGTTGCGCCCGCAGCGGACCCAACGGGTCGAAGTCCCGCGGCAGCAGCTGAGTGGTCCTCACCCGGCTGGCCTCCACCTCCGCGGCTGCTGCTTCCCCGTCGTCCTGCGCTTCGTCTTCGACATCCTGCTGTTCCGGGTCGTTCATGGGCATCAGCATCCCGCACCCGGCCAACACCGGTCCCGAATTTTCCGGGCCTCAACACCGGTTGCAGGACCGCGGACAGCAGCGCCGCGAAGGCGGCCAGGAAGCCGGGCGCGAACCCTGCCCGGCCGACGGCGACTCCACAACACCGTCCGTGGACCGCGCCGCGGCAGTCGAGCGCCTGCCGGGCCCGACAGTCGGGACTACGCGGTGTAGTACCGACCCGACGACGGGCCGACAGGACAGCGGGCAGGCTGCCGCCGGCCCGGGCGGGCCTTCTCGGTCAGCTCCAGCTCCGAACCCGCCCTCCCCCCGATCGAGCCCCGGCACGTCCAACACGGACGCAGCGCAGCGTTCGCAGCGCGGGCCGCTGGCCTGGGAAAGATGCCTCGTGCCCGGCCCCGGACCACTTCACGCGCGGACCGCGGCACCGGGGGTTGTCTGCGGAGATGCGTATCGTCCGAGGCAGCAGGGTTCACAGAAGTGAGAGAAGGAAGGGGCGGGAATGGACGAGGTCAGGCCGGAGACGCGCGAGTACCTCGACGGACTGTTCACACCGGGCCTGCGGATCGGCGGCGATCCGCACACCCCGTACAGCTGGATCGAGATAGCGGAGGTTCAGGAGGTCACCACGATCCGGCTGCCGAGCGGCCGGTTGATCGTGGACTCGCCCTGGATCACCAGGCCGCCGCGCGAGCTCGCGTTCCGCATCCCGCCCGGCGAGTACCCGGTGGACGTCTCCTGGGCCAACTGGCCCCACCTCTCCGGCGGCTACTACACCGAACATCGGGAGTGCGCCGCCACGCGCCTGCGCGTGCGCGACGAGCCGGTGGCCACGTGGGAGCTCGCCCTCGGCGTGGGCGAGGACCCGGCCCTGCGCGCTGCCGGCGCGGGGTTCGAGGCGGAGGACGCCATGGGCTGCTTCGCCGACGCCACCGCCTGGCAACTGCTGACCGAGCCCTTCCACCGCTACCTGGCCGACGTGACCGCCGCCGGATTCGGCGGCCCACCGATCGGGCGGACCACCGACGACCTCTGCGAGGGCTACTTCGAGCTCGCCCGCGACGAGGAACGCCGGGCCGACCTGCTGACCTTCGGTGTCCCGGAAGGCTGGGGCCAGGTCTGGGCGGGCCGTGCCCGCGACGGCGAAATCGCGGTGATCATCGCCCCGGGCCCGGTGCCCACCAGCCCATGGGACTGAGACGGCCTGGCGAGAACCAGACCGACCCCTGCCACCGTGTCGGGGGGGCTACCGAGCACCGTGGCTCCGGCCGACGCATAACCGACCGCCAGACGGAGGCGGCCTGACGGCAGGTCTCCGCGTCCGCTCTGCCGGACTCGGAGGCCCAGCCCGTCGGCGGCTCGGGCCGGGGCGAAATGCTCACCTAATACCGCGGTCCTTGAGGAACGGGCAACCAACAGGTCACACCCTGCGGTCCCTCACCGGGTAGAGCTTGGGGTGCAGCACCCGGTCCTCCCACCACGGATCGCCCGGGATGCCCAGCACGGGCGCAGCGCGGCGTTGGTCTCCTGGGCAGCCTTCAAGTCGGCGGTTATGGGAAGGCGGCACTGCCTTCAAGTTCTGCTGTTCTCCGCGAGGCTGGGGTCTGTACAAAAGAACGGCTCTGTCCCGTAATCGGTGGTGACGGTACGTGGTAATCACTGGAGGAGGATGCGGTGGCGGAGCAGGAGGAATCCTGCTCCGCCGTGCATCTGCCGCATGATTCGCTTGGTTCGTGTGTTGACGCCTTCGGTGCGACCGTTGCTGTAGGGGAGGGTGAGTCCGGCGTCGACGGCGGCGCGATCGAGTTCGAGGCCGTTGGCGAAGGAGTGTAGTTGGGGCAGGTCGGCGGCGCGGACGTGGGCGATCCAGTCGGTGAGTGACGTCATTGTCCTCGGCCGGGGCCAGTAGCCGGGCGAACTCGCCGGTGAGGCGGGCGAGTTCGGTCATCTTGGTGCAGGTTCCGGTGAGTTCCACCAGGAGCGCGGTGTCCTGGTCCCGGAGGTTTTCGGGGCGGGAGAGCAGGAGACGGGCGAAGCGTTTCGGGGTGGTGACGGGCTTGTCTCCATCCGCGCGGCCCTGGGTGATGTAGCGGACCAGCAGGTTGGCGCTGCCGGTGTAACCCAACTCCTTGATCTCCCGGAGGAGGTGGGTGACGGGCACCGCGGGGTCCTCGGCCCGGCGCCTGCGCAGGTGGTCGCGGTAGGGGTCGACGAGAGTGGGCTTGTAGCGGGGTGCGCGGCGGTCGCCGGTGGGCTCCTGCATGCGCGCGTACCGCTTGACGGTGTTCAAGGCGACGTCGAGGCGGCGGGCGCATTCGAGTAGGCCGACCCCCTGGCCGAGCAGGGTGTGGACCTTGTGCCAGCGCTCGCGGGTGGTCTGCTCGCGTACGCCTCCGGGCCGGACGGGGTTCACGGCGGCGGCCCAGCAGGCGGCGTGGGAGCGGATCTCGGCCAGGCCCCTGCCGCACAGGTTCGACCAGAGATGCCACCTGTCGCTGACCTGCACCGCGTCGGGCAGAGCCTGGCGGATCGCCTCGCCGTAGCCGCCCGAGCCGTCCCGGCAGACGTACTCGACCCCGGGGTACTCTCGCAGCCACGCCGTCAGGGTCTGGGCGGTGCGGCCGGGCAGGACGTCGATCCGCTCGCCGGTCTCGGCGTCGATGATCACGGTCGCGTAGCGGTGCCGGCGTATGAGGGCGAAGTCGTCGACGCCGAGCACCCGCGGGACACGCGGCGGGGGCAGTGCCCGGCGCATCAGCAGGCGCAGGGCGGTCGAGCGGGAGATCGCGCAGGCCAGCGTGCGAGAGAGGCGGGCGCCCGCCCGGCCCGCTAACTCCTTCACCACCTGGCCGAGCTGGTCGGCCAGGCGCCTGGTTCGGCGCTGGTAGCGCTCAACCACGCCGGGAACCTGCTCGCGGAACGTCTGCCGCGGGCAACCGAGCACTGGGCACACCAGGCGTCGGATCCGCACCGACACCACGACCCGCCGACCGTCTACCGGTAGATCCGCGATCACCCGCCCGTGGAAGCTGTGCACCCGGTCCGTCGGCCGCCCGCACACCGGGCACGGCACCGGATCGTCCCGAGTCCGGGCCGACACCCGGATGACCTCGCCCTCGTCCGTCACACCCTCGACGACCAGCGCCGACAGCCCGGAGAACACCACGCCCACAAGTTCGTTGACATCACGCACACCATGCCAACGGCGATCGTCACACTTAGTCACCACCGATTACGGGACAGAGCCGTTCACTGGACAGACCCACTACCTGCGACCGGGCATGAGAGGCGAATAGCCAGCCCCTCGGAGACTGCCCGCGACAGCCCTGTCAGGCTTCACCACGGGGGAGAATGCGAATTACAATCCGATCCATTGTCGATGCGAAACAGGAAAGCCGCGCGAGGCGCAGCGCCCTGAAATCGAATTCGGATGCGCCGGAAAGGGGCCTACGGCCCTCACCACCGACACCACGACCGCCGATCCAGCCCGGTCGAGAAATTCGAGGGAGGCGACCTCGGAGCAATCACCACAAGCGCGACACCAAACCGAACGCCGGGCCAGAACGACGGGACGGGCCGGACGACGACCGGAGCAGGGGCGCCGAGACGTCCAGGGCGCCTCCGGCGCCTGGACGCCCAGTCCGGGCCCGGAGCCAGCCACGGCCTGAACGACGGCGAGGACGGCGCGGCCCGGGTGGCTACCCCGCAGCCGAGGACGAACCGCCCGGGCGGATAGGCAAGCGCACCAGCGCCGACCCCCAGGTCGCGGACGATCGCATGGCCATCGTCTGATCGGACGTCGAATCGCAGGACGCACTCCTGGAATGCCAGGATCTGCTGCTGTGACGGACAGCGACCCTCTTGCCGGCCTGGACGATGTGCCCTGGGCCCAACTACGACACTCCTACGGCATGGCCGACGACGTACCCGGACACCTTCGGGCCATGCAGGCGGGGGATTGGGAGGGCCAGTACCCGCCGAGCGTGCTGCTCGCGAACAAGATCGTGCACCAGGGCACGCGATCGCAGGCTGCGGTGCACACCGTTCCGTTCCTCGTGCGGATGGCACTCGACCCGAGACTGGTCAACAGGCACCGGTTCGTCGGCCTGCTGGCCGCCATAGCGATCGGGCTGGACAACAACTACCTGCCGAACGGCTACGACCCTCGGGAAGACCGCGACTACCTGGCAAGGATGCGAGGCGAAGCCGACGATTGGGCTCAGTGGATAGCCGAAGCCGCGGACGATGAGCAGCGCAAACAGCGCAAGGAGAGCTGCGAGCAAGTACTCATCGACGCCGAAGCGGTGGTGCGTTCCTATGACGCCGTTCGGGAAGCACTTCCCGCACTCGCCGTCCTGCTTGCCTCGGATAGCCCCGAACTGCGCGCCGAGACCGCGAACCTGCTCGCATGGTTCCCCGAGTTCGCCTCGATATCGGTTCCGCTGCTCAAGGCGTTCGTCGCCGATGAAGTCTCACCTGGCGCCGCGGCGACGGGAGTGGTCGCCCTCGGGCTGCTCGGCGAGCCGGCGACCGTCCCCTTCATCGAAAGCTACCTGGACAGCCCCATCGTCGAGCTGCGCTGGGCCTCCGCCTTCGCGCTGACGCGGCTCGGCATCGCCTGTCCGGCCGTCGTCGACGTGCTGATCCAGGTCGTCGCCCGGCCGCCGGAGAAGACCGGGACGATGTCGTTCCTGAGCGGCTCCTACGGCAGCCTCGCGATGATGGCCCTGGCCGAAACGTCCGAGGCCACGACGCTCCGGGCGGTCGATGCCGTGCTGGCCGGCCTGGCTGACTGCACGGGCGTCGAGAGGTTCTACGACAAGTACTACACAGTGCAAATGCTGTTCACGCTGCTTTTCCCAGGCGAACCCGCCGAACCCCCGCAGTCCTTCGGCGATCTGAGCGACGTGCAGCAGCGTGTCGTGCGCTTCGTCGCCGACCAGGGCGCGGATGCCAGGCCATACCCTGCAATGAACGCTCTGAGTCGGTGGAAGGTGCCGACCGGGCACTGCGCCCTGCGCGCCTACGCCGGCCTGTCCACCGAAGGCAAGGACCCGAACGCCCCGCTCCCCGACCCCTGGGAGCAGTTCCGCAACCATTGAGTGCAACAGCCGCGAAGTACCTGCCCCTCGGTCAGAACGGGGACGCCGCTCGCGCCCGAACACACGCCAGGCAGCTCGGCAGGCCCGACCCGGCGCGCCTGCGAAGCGGTCGACTCCGCCGCACACCCACCAACCACCCAGGACGACGCCAGGACGGCCCCCAGGGCGGCCTGACGACCACCCAGCACCAGCCCCCAGCCCAGCCAGGCCGGGACGGCGGCGCAGCGAGGCGAGCAACGGCGCAGCCCCGCCCGAGCATGACGCGAACCCAGCCAAGCCGGAGCCAGGCGCAGCACACCGGACAGCGGCGCAGGCCCGGACGGCGGCCAGGGCGCAGCAACGGGGCAGCACGGCGGGAGACAGCCGGCACGAGGCCGGCGAACCGCACGGCGGCAGGGCCGGCGAACCGGGCGGGCGGGCGGCGCAACACGCCCGCCCGGCCCCGCTCAAGGCCAAGGTCGATAGGTTGGCGGGATGACTGGGGTGCTGGAGTTCGATGCGCTGTTGGCGTGCCTGATGGGCCATCGGGTGCTCGACTCCGCCGTGCTCTCGGCGGCGGCAGGCGCCAACCCGGCGGATCTACAGGCGGTACTCGACGGGCGGGCGCCGACTGAACGCCTGCTCAGGGGTCTCGGGCCGGTGCTCGGCCTGCACGCCGCCGACCTTTTCGTTCTCGCCGGGCAACCGGTACCCGACGACCTGACACCGGTGACCCGCAATCCGCACTGGTCGGTCAGCACCGTCGTCTACAACACGATGGTCATGCCCGCCGAGAACCGGCGGCTGCTGCTGGACGCGATCCGGGCGCAGCCGCTTGTGTCGCGGGAGGGGCGGGGCGGGACCGACCGGCCGTACCACCGGTACGAGCCGGGCTTCGGCGCGGTGCTGCTGGAGCTCACGCACAGCCGGAACCTCACCTGGACGTGCACGGCGAAGGCTCTGCACGCGGTGACCGACGGGCGGATCTACCTGTCGGCCTCCACCGTCGGCGGGATCGGCCGCGGCACCGTCGAACCGACACCCGAACTGGTCGCCGGCTTCGCGGGCCTGCTCGGCATTCCCGCCCGCGATCTGGCGGCGCTCGGCGGTGTCCGCCTCCCGGACGACCTGCCACCGCTCCACCCACGGGCCACGGACGTGGCCGCCGTCATCTGGGAAGCCCGACACCTGACCACCGCCCAGCTCCAGGACGTCGAACTCACCTCCCGCCACCTGGCCGGCCGCTGACCGGCCCCCACCAGGGCTCCGGGAACCATGAGGCCAGCCACCGACCGCGAACAGCCACCGGCGCGCCGTCGAACGTGGATCGGCCGGGTTGCTACAAGGGCGTGTAGGTCTGGTACTTGCCCTGCAAGGACGAGGCGGCTGCACTGGCCACGTCGGCTCGAGGGCCGGCTGCGCAATCCCGGAGGAACTCTTGAACCCGGGGGCCCGGCCATCCCGCTGCGGCGGCCGCGGCCCAGAACCGAAGGCCATCGTGGGGGCCCAGGGGGCCGAGGAGATCGAGAACGTGGTCGATCGTGGTTGTGTCCGGGCGCAGCCGCTGCATGGCGACAGCGCGCAGGGCGCCGTCGGCGAGCATCGGGGTTCCGCTGTCCAGGCACCAGCGCAGGGAATCGCCCGTGGCTTCGGGAGCGCTCAGCCGCACGATGGCGTCGCCGAGCGCGGTGTACACCGTGGTCGCCTCGAAGGGGCGCTGGGCAAGGTCCCGGAGCAGGCCGAGCGCGGGGCGGTGCCCGCACATCCCCAGTGCCATGACCATCTGGTACTGGGTCTCCCACGTACGGGGGTCACGAACCTCCCGCTCAAGAGCCTCCAGGAGCGGCGGACCCGCCGCGGGGTCGGCAAGCCGGCGCAGCCGCGTCGCGGCGCAACGCCGCTTCGGCGACAACCGGTGGCCGAGCTGCTCCACGGCCTCATCCAACGTCAACGCCATCACGGTCCCTGTCTGCTCGGCTTCGTTCCGGGCGCAGCGTAGGGCCCCGTACCGACACCGCCTGCCGGGTGGCTGGGGGATGCGCCCGCTCCGGTGTCCTGGGCCGAGGAGGGGACCCGATCGATGAATGCGGCCGGACGGTTGGCGTGGGTGTACTCGTCCGCGATGTTGAAGACACTGGCGCACACCGGGCATTCCGCCTCGCCGAAGAGGTGAGCGATCCCGTCGGCGAGCACCGCCTGCTCGTCACGGACCGCGGTCCGGTACATCCACCGGCCGGTCCCGGTCAGCTCCTCGGCGACGGCCGGTCGCAGTTCCCGTCGCAGTTCCTCGTCGCCGTCCCACACCTGTGAGTAGCACCCGAACCGGCCGAGGGCGATCTTCATCCCCGCAGCGCAGTGCGGGCACTCCAGCTCGTAGATGTCGTCCGTGAAGCCCTCCAGAGCGTTCGCCCAGTGGTACTCCTGCACGACGGCGAGCAGAGCACGGAAGGAGACGAGATAGTCGGTCGGCCGTGACCGCAGGTGCCGGTCCAGCGTCTCGCCGAACTCCGCGATCGTGCCGGCGCAGTCCGCCAGCAGGTCGTCGCAGCCGTGGTGCGCGGCCGCGCGCTCGAGGATCCGCCCCGCCAAGGCGCGCGCCTGCGCGCTGCGCGGCGCGAGGCTCACCAACCGCGGCAGGGCGGCGAAGCCGACCGGAAAGACCAGGTCGCCCTCGAGGACGAGCCGCCAGCCCAGCTCCTGCCACGCATCCGCGTCGTCCCGGCGTTCCAGCCGCGCCAGAAGCACCGGGACGCGATCGACATCGAAACCGCTGTCACGTATGCGTGCCCAGTCCACCACCCCGGTATTGAACACCGGCCACCCGGCATCCAGGGCTGGAGCCCGCCATGCTGGCTGGCAAAGCGATCTGCATCATGATGTCACCTGGCGGCGTCTCCTGATGTCACCACACATCCGCACCCCGGTGACACCCACGACTCCCCCGCCCCCACACGCCGCCGTCAACAGGGACTAGTGACACCAGCTGATCCCCCAGTGACAACAAACAACAGATTCGCAAAGCCCCCAACAGGTCCAACCAAAGGTCCAGACAACTCGGCATCCGAGGCCATTTCACGCCCACCACAACCAACAGGTCACACACGAGGGTGGGGATGAGCTACTTCTCTCCGTGGCTCGCCCGCGCGAACCTGGTGGCAGGAGCAGCAGGACCTTCTCGTCGCCGTGGTCGAGTCCGTCCGGTCCGACGCGTCGGCCGAGCAGCAGATGCGGCCGTCATCCGGCCTCGCCGTCGCCCGAGGTGTCGTCGCCCAGCGCGGTGAGCACGGTGCGCAGGGCGGCCACCAGGGCCTCGGTCTGCGCTGCGTCGAGGCCGGAGAGGACGCGCCGTTCGACGGCGAGGTGGGTGGGGAGGGCGCGGTCGACCAGGGCGCGGCCCTCGGGGGTGAGGGCCACGCGGCGGCTGCGGCGGTCGGCCCCGCTGGGCGTGCGGGTGACCAGGCCGCGGGCTTCCAGCCGGTCGAGGCGCTGGCTGATCGCCCCGGAGGTGACCATCGACGACTGCATCAGGCCGGTGGGGGTGAGGAGGTGGGGCGGGCCGCTGCGGCGCAGGGTGGCGAGGACGTCGAAGGAGGCGGCGTCCAGGTCGTGTTCGGTGAAGTTCCGCTTCAGTTCGGTGTCGACGAGGCGGCTGAGGCGTGTGAGCCGGCCGAAGACCTCCATCGGAGAGACGTCGAGGTCGGGGCGCTCCGTGCCCCACTGCCGCACCACCCGGTCCACGTGATCTGCCACGGGTCCAGGGTAGGCGATGTCTTAGCGGTGAGGTACCTCACATCGGCGATCACCCGGGGCCGCATCCAGATGCCTTAGCGCTGAGATACATTGACTTAGTGCTAAGTAATCGACTCGCCATCGTGCTGCTGACCGCCCTCGCCCCCGCCATCTGGGGCTCGACCTACCTCGTCACCACCGAACTGCTCCCGCCCGGCAGGCCGCTGCTGGCCGGGGTGATCCGCGCCCTGCCGGCCGGCCTGCTCCTCATCGCAGTCACCCGCCGCCTGCCGAAGGGCAGTTGGTGGTGGCGCTCGCTGGTGCTGGGCGCGCTCAACATCGGCGCGTTCTTCGCGCTCCTCTTCATCGCCGCCTACCGGCTGCCCGGCGGGGTCGCGGCCACCCTCGGCTCGGTCCAGCCCCTGATCGCCGCCGGACTCTCCGCCGGGCTCCTGGGCGAGCGGCTCTCCCTGCGCACCGTGCTGTCCGGCATCGCCGGCGTGGCCGGCGTCAGCCTGATGGTCCTGCGCGCCGGTGCGCAGCTCGACGCCCTCGGGGTGGCCGCCGCACTCGGCGGCGCGGTCGTGATGGCCACCGGCGTCGTCCTCTCCAAGCGGTGGACCTCACCGGCCCCGCTGCTCGCCACCACCGGCTGGCAGCTCACCGCGGGCGGTCTGCTGCTGCTCCCGGTCGCACTCCTGGTGGAGGGCGCGCCGCCGACCCACCTGACGGGCGGCAACCTGCTCGGCTACGGCTACCTCAGCGTGATCGGCGCGGCCGTGGCGTACGCGCTGTGGTTCCGCGGGATCCGCGCGCTGCCGCCGACCTCCGTCACCTTCCTCGGGCTGCTCAGCCCGGTGGTCGCCACCGCGCTCGGCTGGCTCGCCCTCGGGCAGGACCTTAGCCCCGTCCAGGCGCTCGGGGCGGTGATCGTGCTCGGCTCGCTGGTCGCGGCGCAGACGCAGCGGCGGACCGGCCCCGCCGCCCCGCAGGGCCCGGTCTCCCCCGCCGCGCAGCCCGCGCCGGCCACGGCCGCCGCGACGCGGCAGCCCGTCCACGGGCGCACCCGCTGAGCCCGAGCACCCTCCGACCGTCCACGGCGCCCGAGCGCCTGCCTCGCCCGAAACCCGTTCGTCCCCCGTACGTCCCCTTCCTGAACCGGAGAACCCCATGCGCATCACCGTCTTCGGCGCCACCGGCAACGTCGGCAGCCGGGTGGTGGCCGAGGCCGTCGCCCGCGGCCACCAGGTCACCGCCGTCCTGCGCGACCCCGCCCGGCCGCACGGCCTGCCCGGCGCCGTCACCGTCGCCACCGGCGACGCCCGCATCCCCGAGGACGTCGCCCGGCTGGCCACCGGCCAGGACGTGGTGATCGGCGCCACCCGCCCGGCGCCCGGCAGCGAGCCCGAACTCGCCACCGCCACCAAGGGCCTGCTGGCCGGCCTGGCCGGGACGGGCGTGCGCCTGCTGCTCGTCGGCGGCGCCGGCAGCCTCACCCTGCCGGGCGGCGACGGCGCCACCGTCGTCGACGACCCCGCCTTCCCGCCCTCCTGGCTGCCCATCGCCCGGGCCTGTGGCGAGCAGCTCGCCCTGTGCCGCGCGGACACCGAGGTCGACTGGGCCTACCTCAGCCCCGCCGCCCTCCTCGCACCGGGTGAGCGCACCGGCCGCTACCGGCTCGGCAAGGACGAACTGCTGGTCGACGCCGACGGTGTCTCCGCCGTCTCGATGGAGGACCTCGCCGTCGCCCTGCTCGACGAGGCCGAGCGGCCCGCCCACCAGCGCACGCGCTTCACCGTCGCGTACTGAGGCGGACCCGGCCGGGCCGTCGACCGGTCCGATCGCCGGCGGGGCGTGATCTCCGCCGACGCAAGGACCGGGTTCCTGTCACACCGTGAGCATCTGGAGGGTTTCGTGGGATCGTGCAGTGCACCGGCAGCCGCCGTACCGTCGGCGGACAGGTTCACCCGGTCCGGTGAGGCGGGGCCGAGCGAGGCGGCGTCCGGTAAAGCGGCGCCGAGTGAGCCAGGGCCGAGCGAGCCAGGGCCGAGCGAGGCGGTACCGAGTGAACCGGTGCCGAGCGAGGCGGTCTCCGGTGAGCTGATGCTCGTCGCGCTCGCCACGGAACACCTGGCCGGCGTCCCTGCCAGGATCACGAACCTGGGGCTGGGGCCCGTACAGGTGTCGACCTTCGCCGTCTCGCCGGTCCGGTCGCACCGCACCCCGTTCCGTGTCCCGCGGGGTGACCCCGAGCAGTACCAGCTGGTGCTGACGACGCCACGCGCCCTCCGGGTGCCCCGGCCCCGCCCCGAGGCGGTGATCGCGGAGGACCCGTTACGGCCGGGCACCTCACCTGCCCCGGAGGACACCGGGACGACCTCCGACGGCGGGCTCGTGCAGGCGATCGTGCTGCAGATGCCCCGGTCCGTCCTGCCACTGCAGCCGAGCCGGACCGACCGCCTACTCGCCCGGCCCATCCCCGTGTCCGGGGGAACGGGAGCGATCCTCGCCGACTTCCTGACCGCACTCGTCACGCACGGCCCGGACTGCCGGGCCGAGGAAACCGGACGCCTGGGATCCATCGCCGTCGACCTGGCCACCGCCTGCCTGGCCCAGCACCTCGGAGCCCTCGGCGAGGCACCGGCCGAGGCCCGCGCCCGGGCCATGCGACAGCGGATCGCCGGCTTCATCGAGCACAACCTCGGCGACCCGGACCTGACGCCCCGGACCATCGCCGACCGGCACCACATCTCCCTGCGCGGCCTCTACACGCTCTTCGAGGGGCAACCCGTCAGCGTCGCGGCCTCCATCCGCCGGAGCCGGCTCGAACGCTGCCACGCCGACCTCGCGCGCCACGAGCTGAGGAACCACTCCGTCCAGGCGATCGCGGGCCGCTGGGGCTTCCCGAACGCCACCGTCTTCAGCCGCGCGTTCCGCGAGGCGTACGGCATCACGCCGACCGAGCACCGCGCGAACGCCCTCCGGACCGCACTGCACGCAGGGTCGGGAGGCCCTGCACGGCATGTGCACCACAGCGCGCCGACCCAGCCTAGATTTCATGGCGCCGGAGACCACAGGCCGACGTAAGCGGTGTTCACGGGTGGGGAGTTGACGGTCCGCCGTGGGATCACGGCGGCCGGGGCGCGGTCGTGCCCCTCACCCCCGCGCCACCATCGCCGTCCGCCCGAAGAAGAGGAACAGTCCGTGACCATCCGCCTCAAGCTCGCCACCGTTCTCGCGGCCGTCGCCGCCACCACCGCACTCGGCACCCTCGCCGCCCCGGCGAACGCCGCCTCCCCCGTCAAGGCCGCGGCCGGCCACCACAGCTACAACCCGCAGGCGCCGCTCGGATCGATCGACAACCCGGTCATCATCGGCGGCAACCAGGAACTCGCCGTTCTCACCCCGGCGCAGCGCGCGGCCACGGACCAGGCGAAGATCGCACTCGCCGCCGAGGCCAAGAGCCGCGAGGAGGGCACCCGGCTCAACGTCAGCCCGCAGCCCGCCACCGACCACAACTGCGTCGTCGGCGTGTACTGGTCCCAGTGCGACAGCGCCGGCTGGGGCTGGTGGACCCTCGCCACCACCCTGGACAAGAACCACCACGAGTGGGCGACCCAGCAGGGGTACTCCCCCAACCACAACTTCGACACCTACATGGACCGGTCCTACGACGGCGGCAGCACCTGGGACGGCATCCTCAGCACGGTGGTGAACACCGCCGCCTGGGGCGACAGCATCTACGACGGCCCCGGCAACTGGGTCCGTGCCTGCATCTACAACATGGACGACCACCTCGTCGCCTGCGACGCATGGCACTGACCGGCTGCCCGCCGTGCTCCTGAGCGGGCACCGGTGAACGACAGGCCCCGCACCCCGGCCCGCCCGGGGTGCGGGGCCGCGGCCGTACCTGGGGCCCGGCACCGCCGACCGACACGCCGACCGGCACGGCCCGGGCGCCGGTCGGCGGTCACGGGGTGTCCCCGGCAGCACCCCGAGGACGGATGCACGCACCAGCGGCCGGCCCGCCCCGCCCGGAAATGCGTTGGCCTGTCAAGCGAGAACAGCGTGCCTCCCGGGGTGCCTCCTGTCTTTGAATACGGCAAGCGGCGGCTCCTAGATTGTGCGGCATAAGCCGGGATTCCGCCGATGAAGGTCCAGGAATCGGCTTATTCGTTACATCTTCGGGAGGGAACAGAAGAATGCACGGTACTCGATTCTCCAGGGCGGCTGTCGTCGCGGTGGTCGCGGCCGGCGCCGCCGTGGCGGTCCCCGCGACGGCCTCCGCGCAGCCTGCTGCCTGCTCCGTCAAGGCCGGGCTGGACCTGGGCCGGGGGAAGGCGACCTCCTGGTGCATCAGTCCCGGGCCGAGGGAGATGAAGGAGCATCGCGCCCAGATCAAATGTACCGTCGTGCGTGGCCGGAACAACGCCCATGACATCACGTACACCGCATGGGGACCGTGGAAGAAGATAGGCGAGGAGTCTGTCGCGATGTGCGGGTTCAGCTCCAGCACGGCCGGGTTCTCGTTCGAGACCCGTTGACCGTCCATGCATGATTCGCTTGCGCATTAGGCAAGTGCGAGGAAAGGAGTCGGGTGAATGGACCTGGTGATCGGTGACCCACGCCACGGGCGGGTGGAGATCTCCGTCGACCGCGAGCGTGGGGTGGTCGATGTCAGCTCGCATTCCCTGCCGAATGCGACCATGATGCGTCGCGAAGGGTCCGTGGCCGGCGACCCGTCGCCCATCGGTACTCGCGACCCGCGGCAGATCGTCCTGACGGTGGGAGACGAATCGGGCCGGGTAGTCCCCGGAACGGGGTTCGCAACCCGCAGGTCGTATCGCGTCGGCGTCGAGTTCCGCGACGCTTCCTACGCGTTCGAGCCCGTCTCGGAGAGCCTCACCCGCTTCAGCCGGAACGGCACTGAGTTCGCCGTGTTCGAGCGGACGCCCCTGGGCTCGATCGAGGCCTCCTGGACGTCCCGGGCCCCCCTCACCCCTGGTGAGGCCGCGCTCGGCTACTCGCTCATCGGCGCATACGGGGTGGGATCGCCCGGCATGCTCAAATCGATCATCGGACACGGAGGGTCTCCCTTCTAGCCCGTTCGTCAAGCGAATGCCCGGCCGGGATCTTCCGGCCGGGCATTCGCTTGAGCTGTCGATGCGCCGTGGATTTCCCACGCAGAATCTTTTCGGGAAGTTCCTGGCCGTCGGCCCCTCTGGGGGGTGCCTTGAGGGGTGCCTCACCGCCTGGCATGCCCCAAACAAGATTCGTACGATCGGATTGACAGACCTGCACGCGACAGAACCAGGGCACTCTCCATGGCGCACCCCCTCACCCTGCTGCGGGCGACACTGGGACTGTCGCAGCCCGAGTACGCCCGCCTCCTCTCACACACCCACCGCGACCTCGGCCTGGGCACCATGGCCGCACGCCGGGAGAAGGTGTCGCGCTGGGAGTCGGGGCGCATCGTGCCGGAGTTCACCGCGCAGCTGGCGATGGCGCACCTGCACGGCGTGCCGGCGGCCGAGGTCCGCCGCCTCGGCTGGCCCCACTGGACGCACCTGGCCACCCGGGACACCGTCCTCCTGGACCAGCCCTACACCGACGAGGGCGCCGCGGCCGTCCTCGCCTCCACGGCCCAGCCCGCCGAGAGTTCGCAGCCACAGGCCCTCGCGCTGTGCGGAGCCGCGCTCGCCGGCCAGCTGCGCAGCGCGCTGGAACGCCTCACCTCATCGCCCTCCCGGCCGCAGGGGTCGCTGCCCGAGGACCTGGCCGGGCGTGTCACGGGCATCGAGGCGCGCGTGGGCGCCCTGGAGGCCCAGGAGCACGGCACCCTGCTGTCACCGGCGGGGCTGTACGCGGGGGCGCACGCGGAGCACCGGCTGGTGGTGGCCCTGCTCGCCCGGCACGGGCACGGCCACCCGGCGGCGCCCGCACTGTTCGCGCTGGCCGCCCGTACGGCACTGGTCTGCGGGTGGCTCAGCGGCGCCCTGGGCGAGGCGGCACGCGCGGAGCGCCACAACCTGGCCGCGATCCGGGCCGCTGCCGAGGGCGGCCACCCCGGACTCGCAGCGCAGGCGATGATCCAGCTGGCCCGCCATCACCTCGTCGCCGGCGCGGCGGACGACGCCATGCTCTACATCCGCGCCACCCGCAGCGCCGATCCACGGGCCCCGGCGGCGGCCGCGGTGGCGCTGCACAACAACGAGGCCGTCGCCTTCGCCCGCCTCGGCCGCGCCCGTACGGCCGCTCTCGCGCTGGAGCGCGCCGACCGGTGCCTGACCGAGGTGCCTGCCACCGCCGACGGCCCGCCGGACGACGGCGCCTACCGGCTCTACCGGTCGGTCACCCAGGCCGCCGTGTGGTGGTACCTCGGAGAACCCCGCAGGGCCGAACCGTACTTCCGGCCCGTCACCGACTTCCTCCTCTCACCGCACACCACCACGCTCTCCCCCCACACCGCGCTGTGGCTGCTGTACACCGTCGACACCCACCTGGCCCTCGACGAGCTCGACGTCGCCGCCGAAGCGACCCACCAGGCGATCGACCTCACCGGCACGCTCCCCCCGGGCCTGGCCCGCGAGTACCACCGCAGACTCACCCCCCACCGGCACGAGCCCCTCATCCACCACGCCCTCGACCACCTGCACGACACCGGATCGGCCTGAGCACCAAGGCGCAACCCCGCCGACGGGCTGCTCCGCGCCTTCCACGGGCGGGCGCAGGCGGAGTGGGCGGGCTCGTGCCGGACACCCGCCGGTGCCAAGGCGTCACGTTGATGTCAGGGCGGCTCCTGGGCCGGTCGGACGGGCCGGATCTTCGTACGCCAGAATCGCGGCATGGCGATGGCACGGCATTGGTACTCCTCGGCTCCCGTCGTGGACGGTTCCTCGTTGCTGGGCCGGAAGGTGCCGATGGCGTAACCGATCCGCACGCCCGTCTGCTCCTGCTCCTGCTCCTGCCGGTACTGGGCGACGCCGCGTGCCCCGACGAGGCGGTGGAGGCCGTCGCCGAAGCACTGGTCGCCCACGGCGCCCCGCAGGAGTGCCGGCCGCTGGCCCGGCGGTTGCTCGGAGGCCACCCGATGTGGGGAGCCCGACCGTAGTCGTTCGACGCGGACGAGCGGAGCTGGATCTGCGACGGCGAGCGCAGTCCCCGGCAGAGCCCGCTCAGCGATCACCTGCCCCAGGACCGGCGCGCCGAGCTGGAAGACTGCTTCGGACCGGGTCCGGACGCCTGAGCCCTGCCAGGCGGCACCGGCAATCAGCGGGCCGGGGGAAGGCAGCCTGCCCGTCGAACGGCCGACGGGCGTCGAACAGTGGTGGAGCCGGCCGATCATGCGGTTGAAGAGGTCGACCGGGCTGCGGCGTGGTCGCACTGATCGGTGACGTCGGCTGGTCCGCCCGGCGATCCGACGGGCGATCCGATGATCTGAAGGAACGGCCTAGCCTTGCGGCCCGACCGGCGCCAGCCGCAGTTGTTCCACCCGGCCGGGCCAGTGCGGCCGGGCGGCCGCGCCCTCGGTGAACCAGAGCAGCACGTCGGCCTCCTCGCGGACGGGCAGCGCGGGGAAGGTGTTGGCCGCGTGCTCGGTGCGGTGCGCCGCCGGGCCCGCCGCGGGCCCGCTGCCGCCGGGCTCCAGGTGGCAGATCGTCACCGTCACCAGCGGCGTGCACGCGGGCGGACGGTAGCCGGGGCCGCGCAGCAGCAGCACGTCGTCCGAGTCGAGCATGGTCGTGTTCGCCGCCTCCCGGTGCTCCCGCCACAGCGGCCCGTAGTAGAACGCTTCGAGCGCCCGCTTGCGCTGCGCCATGTCCGGGAAGGCCCGCACCCAGACGAACCGGTCCGGGTCGTCCACGTCGCGGAACCGCCCGCCGAGCGTGATCCCCACGGCCTCCTGCGCCGTCACGAACTCCCGCTCGAACAGCTCGATCAGCGTCTCCCGCATCCCGGGACGCAGGGTGTACTGCCGCAGCTCGACGATCAACGCGTGAACTCCATCACCCAGTTGAGCTCCCAGCTCGCCCCGCCGTCGGCCGAGAACCGCTGCTCCCAGCGGGCCGCGTCCGGGCCGAGCCGGTACCAGGTGTACTGCACCCGGATCGGGCGGCCCTGGTAGCTGTCCTCGCCGAAGAAGTCCCCCCGGTCGCCGTCGAAGCCGCCGACCACCGGCGGCTCGAGCCGGCCGGTGCGGCTGTCGGCCCAGTGGAGCGACCACTGCTTGCTGTCCTGGTCGTACAGCCGCAGGGTCGCCCCCTGGCGGCCCAGGGTCGGGAAGGTGATCTCGTCGAAGTTGCCCGTGCCGCCGAAGAGCGGCCGGGCGACGCTGGTCCCGGGGAACTCCTCCCAGTCGTCGCTGCCGGTGAGCGGAGCGGTGAGCTTGCGGTTGGTGACCTGCCAGGTGCCGGTGAAGAAGTCGAAGTCGTTCATGGGAGGGACGCTACGGCCGGTCCACTGACACCTCCTGTCAGTGGATACTTCCGGGTGTGCGCGCTTCCCGACTGCTCTCCCTCCTGCTGCTCCTGCAGAACCGCGGCCGGCTGACCGCCGCCCAGCTGGCCGAGGAGCTGGAGGTCTCCGTCCGCACCGTCTACCGCGACGTGGAGGCGCTCGCCGCGGCCGGCATCCCGCTCTACGGCGAGGCCGGGCACGCGGGCGGCTACCAGCTCCTGGACGGCTTCCGCACCCGCCTGACCGGCCTCACCACCAGCGAGGCCCAGGCCGCCTTCCTCGCCGCCCTCCCCGGCCCGGCCGCCCAGCTCGGCCTCGGCGAGGCCCTGTCCACCGCGCAGCTCAAGCTGCGCGCCGCGCTGCCCACCCCGGCCGGCTGGGTCGAGGACCGGTTCCACCTCGACGCCCCCGGCTGGTACGGCCGCGCCGACGAGACCCCGCACCTGGCCGCCGTCGCGGACGCCGTCCGGGAGCGGTACGCGATCCTGGTGCGCTACTGCCGCTGGGAGGGGACGGTCGAACGCCGCCTCGAACCGTACGGCCTGGTCCTCAAGGCCGGCCGCTGGTACCTCGTCGCCTCCCCCGGCGAGGGCGCCGCCCCACGCACCTACCGGGTCGACCAGATCCTCGAACTCACCGCCCTGGCAGAGCAGTTCACTCCCCCAGCCGGCTTCCGCCTGGCCGCCCACTGGCAGGCGCAGGTCGCCGACTTCCACGCCCGCCGCCACACCGCGCACGCCACCGTCCGCCTCTCCCCCCGCGGCCTCGGCCGGATCCGCGAGCACCTCGGCCCCGCCGAGCACCGGGCCGCCACCGAGACCGGCACCCTCGACCCCGACGGCTGGACCACGGCGCGCCTCCCCATCGAGTCCCTGGCCCACGCCCACGACCAGTTCCTCAAGCTGGGCGCCGACCTCGAAGTCCTCGCCCCGCCGGAACTGAGGGATTCGATCGCCGCCACCGTCCGCGAACTCGCCGCCCGCTACCTCGGCACACCCGGCGCCCGGGGCGACTGACGCCCCGTCGCGCGCCACAGGCCGAGAACCCGCGGCCCCCTCGCACCGGTCCCCCATTGGCGGAGACGGCCCGGAAAAATTCTTCGGATCCGTCTGCAACCCCGGCGGGGGACGCGCGTCTGTATCAGTGAGAGGCACGGAAGGGGGCCACCTTCCGGAGGCGGCGGACCTCGTCCGACCGCGAGCCGGTCTCCGTGGGCCGACAGGCGCACGGGCCGTTGCCGCCCCTCGCCCGCTTCGCTCCACTCGCCGTCCCGGTCGCAGTCGTACGCGCATCCGCTCCGGACGCCGCCCGCTGTACCTGGCATGCCCACATCACATTTCCCAGGGGGGGAACCATGTCCGCCAACACCCGCTCCCGGCGTCTCGTCGCCGCCGCCGCGCTGGGGGTCGCCGCACTCGGCGGCTCGCTCGCCGTCCCCGCACAGGCCGCCTCCGCCCAGGGCGCGCCCCACGGAACCCTGGCCGTCCAGGCGCCGGCCACGGTCGGCCTCGCCGGGCAGCCGGTCGCGTTCACCGAGACCGTGACCAACACCGGCACCGAGACCACCACCTACACGCTCGTCCTGCAGACCGAGACCGAGCCGGGCAGGCCGCGCCAGCACGCCATCACGATCGACTACAAGGACCCGGCGAACGGCACCTGGAAGTCGGTGCCGCTGGACTTCTACGACGGGGAGACCGACGTCACCTACAACGGCACGATCAACGGCATCACGGTCGCGCCCGGAAGGAGCGTGAAGCTGGACATGCGCATCGGCGCCCCGATGGGCCTGCCGCACGACGGCGCCGGCAACGGCGGATTCCGCTCCATCACCCTGGGCTCGCGCCTCACCGAGCCGGGATCGTGGCCCAAGCTGGACGAGCGGTTCGCGAAGATCGGCGTCGACTCCGTCAGCACCTCGCTGGCGCACCTGCCCGCCACGGCGGTCGCCGGCGGCGAGCCGATCGAGTTCGACGCCGTGCTGACCAACCCCACCCCGTCCGCCTACGCCAACCTCGGCAACGTGCTCTTCACCGACCCGCACGCCACCGTCCAGGTGCGCACCGCGGACGGCCGCTGGACCACGCTGAAGAAGGTCTCCGACGCCGACCCGGACGGCAAGCCCGGCGTCTACCTGCAGGGCCGCGACTCCTCGATCGGCGCCCACAAGACCACGGTGACCCGGGTCCGGGTGTCCTACGACGCCACCACGCCGCTCGGGGCGACCAAGATCAACCCGTGCGTCTTCGTCAACGAGAGCACCCCGTTCCACGGGACCACCATGTGCGCCCAGGGCGGCACCGTCACGGTCATCGCCCCGGCCAAGGGCTCCGCGACCCCGGGCACGACGGGTGCCTCGGGCAGCGGTACCAAGCAGGGTGCCGGCAGCACCTCCGGCACCGCGGCCGGCGCGGCCGCCAAGCCGGCCACGGACACCGCGCCCGTCGCCGCGCCCGCCACCGACACCGCTCCGGTCGCCCCCGCCACCGCGCCCGCCCCCGCCCCGACTGCGCCGGCCGCGCCCGTCGCAGCGGAGCTCGCCGCCACCGGGAGCGAAGCCGGGACCGGCGTCCTCCCGGCGGCCCTCGCCGCGGGGCTCGCGACGCTCGGTGCCGGCGCCGTCCTGCTCGGCCGCCGGCTGCGCCGCCGGACCTGAACCACAGCGCCGGGAGCCGCCCGCCCCGTCGCTTCCCCCGACCTCGCTCGGGGGAAGCGACGGGGCGGGGTCGTCGAGGCAAGACTGCAGGAGGGCGAATCGGCGGCCGGAGCGCAGGCTTCGGTGGGTTGCAGCGATCCGGGCGGAGCCGGAACACAGTCTGTTGCTGGGCGAGGCGCTGGTCGACGAGGTCGTGCAGCCGCTCGCGAGCGGGCGCCGACGGGGTAGCCGCTGCGGGAGCAGACGTTGACGACAAGGGGCGCCGCTGGCGCAGCGGGCCGGAATCGGCGGGCGTGGCTGGCCGGCAACGCCAGCGGGGCGGCGGCAAGGACATACCGGTGCCCCGCTGGGCCTGCCGCACGACGGGGCGTCAAACGGCAGTTCCGGTCCGTCAATCTGCGCTCCGGGTGGTCGCCCTCGACGGCTCGTGGGCCGCGCAGGCCCACGACACCGGGACGGTGCCGCTCGGCCCGGCCGATGGCCTCCCGGTTCGCCGGACCACCGGCGGCGAAGCGCCTGGTGTCGTACCGTTCGAGCAACGCGACCATCCGGCCCCAGGCCTCCCGTACGTCTCCGCCCCGCGCATCGGACTCCCCCCGTGCCTGCGACGACCGTTGAACATGCAGTGGGCCGGTAGGCAGGGTCCGACAGCTGGGCCCAGGGGCGCCGAACGGGCGCGTCGACGTCCGGACCCGCAGATGGACGAGTTTCGCCGGAGCTCTCTCCCGTGGTGCTGACAGCGCCCGGCCCGTGCGGTATCCCCCTACAGAGCGCTACGGGGACACGTCGGGGGGAAGAACGATGGCGGGTGCAGTGCGGTTGACGGTGATGGGGGCGGTCCTGCTCCTGGGGGGCCTGCTCTGGGGCGCCATGCCGGTCGAGGCGAGGGGCGGGGACTGCGGGTCGCTCTGGTCCCACAGCAGGATCCACACGATCATGACCAGGGGCGAGAACAGCATGACCATCACCAGCACGCCGGAGCCGGTGGAGTGCCCCGATGCACGCGAGCACCGGAACGTCCTGGTGATCCTGGTGATCATCGTGGGTGCGGCGGCCCTGGCCGCCGGTGTCGCCGAGACGGTCGGCAAGCTGCTCCTGCGGAGCGGCTCCGCGCACCGGAGGACACCACCGGGCCTTCGGAGCGCCCCGAACCCTCCGGCGGCCCCGCCCCTCGACACCGCGCCCTTCGACCCGAGGGTCCCGAAGCCCCCGAACGGCTAGTGCCGCGGTTCTTGTGAACGTCGCAGCTCGTTGTACTGGTCATGGGGCGGGGAGATCTGAGCAAGGACGGTGGGAGCCGCTCTGACGGTATCCGGGAGGGGATCCTGACCTCCCTGCAGGCCGAGGCCGACGCCCAGGGTCGTCTCGACCGGAGAGCCTGGCGAGCGTGTACTCCGCATCGTGCCGGCGACGAGGGGGACGAGGGTCAGGACGCTCCGATCCGGCGGGCCACCGCTCCCGGCCTCCCAAGGCGCCCGGTCGTGTGCCAGGGCCATCGTGCGCCACCTCCACACTGGGTCGTGCTCGAAGGAGTCGCCCGACACACCGGTCTGCCCAACCTCCAGCCCGGCGAACTCACCTGAACGCCCGGCGCAAGCACGCCAGTGGCCCGGGGCACGCCCGCTCCGCCGACCGCGGGCGACCCGGCTTCCGGACCGCCCGAGGCGACCCAGCGCGCCCGACGCAGCTCAGGGGAGCCCCGGTGCTGGTCGGCGTCGACGCCCCGGCTCCGCACTCGTGGCCGCCGGCCGACAGTACCCAAAAGGTAGCAATGGCCCTTGCGGGTAACCACGACCTCTCCCATAGCGTCCGTCGTGCCCAACACGCCGGAGCGGTCCAGGTCGGCCGGCAGTCAGCCTGCGGAAGGAACTCTTGCCATGTCCGGCCGAACGCGCCCGTGTCCCTTGACCGTCGGCTCGATCGCCCTGTCGTTCCACCGGGGCACCGCGGCACTCGTCCGCCGGGTCCTGGAAGCGCACGGACACCCGGTCTCGGTGGTGGAGGCGCCCCACGAGGAGCTCTTCCGCCGTCAGTCCGCCGGAGAGATCGACATCCTGGTGTCCGCCTGGCTGCCGTCGAGCCACGATGAGTACCTGGCAGGACACCGGGACGAGGTCACCGTGCTCGCCCCGCACTACGAGCCGTACTGCCTCTGGGCGGTACCCCCCTACGTCCCCGCCGCCGAGGTCGCAGAGGTCGGCGACCTCGCCCGCCCCGAGGTGGCCGAGCGGATGACACGCGTGATCGACGGCGTCAACCCGGGAGCCGGCATCAGCCGCTTCTCGGCCCGCATGGTGGCGGACTACGGCCTCGACCGGGCCGGTTACCGCTTCACCCCTGGCGACGAAGCGGGCTTCGTCGCCAGGGTCGAACGCGGGCTCGCCCGGCACGAATGGTTCGTCATCCCGCTCTGGCGGCCCCAGTACCTCAACCGCCTCCACGGGCTGCGGCCGCTGACGGAGCCGAAGGGCCTGCTGGGCACCGTCGACGCGGCCAGTCCGGTGGTTCGGAACGAGGCGATCGAGCGGATCCGCCCGGAGGCACTCGCCCGGCTCGCGGCACTCGAGCCGGGCAACGCGGGTGTCGAAGAACTGGACGTCCTGATCAACGTCGCCGGCCTCACGCCGCTGCAGGCAGCCGACCGCTACCTCGCGGGCCGCCCGCACCTGCTTCCCCGCATCCACCCGGGCGACTGACAGCCGAGGCGAAGGTCAGGGCTTGACCAGGACGGTCTCGGTGCCCGCCGCGGCGGTGAGGTGCCCGGTCCGAATCGCGTCCGCCGGGAGCTCGAAGACGATCACGAGTCCGTCGCGTTCGTTGCCCTGTTCGCCGACGCGTGTGAACCCGAAGCCCGCGACGGTGGCCAGGGAGGCGGTGTTGTCAGGGCTGATCCTGGCCCGTACGGTCCTGATGCCGGGTTCGGCGGCGGCCCTGAGGAGCAGCGCCGCCAGCATCGCGCGGGCGTAGCACTGGCGGCGGTGCGCGGGCACGACGGTGAAGCCGACCTCGACCGTGCCGTCCTCGTCCGGCGGCCTGTGGAACCCGGCGTCGCCGACCACGACCCCGTCCGGCTCGGACACGACGGCCCGCGTGATCCAGGGCGCGGCCGACGGCTCCCGGGCGAGCTGGGAGGCACGGTAGCCGAAGATCCAACGAGCCCGGTCACCGACGAAATGCGGATCGAGGGCGACACCGGCCTCGGCACTGCCGCCCGCGAGGTCGCCGTCGGCAAGCGCCCGCAGCGCCTTCGCACCGAGTTCGACGAAACGGACACGCCTGGGGACGGGACGGGATTCGCTGTTCACCGCGGAGATGCCCGTCCAACGGATGAAGGCCTGTCCACTGCTTTACGACGCCGGTGGACAGGGCGATCGTCCCGGTCGGGGACCACGGCCCCCGAGTCCGCCCGCACCCTCGAGTCCACCTTCGGCCCCGGAACCGCCGGCCCTCACACGGAGGCAGCCGTGCCACCCGAGCAGTTAAGGCGTGCCGCCCTGCTGGCGGCCCATCCAGTCGATGATGGCCTGCTCGGTGCGGGCGAGCGCGTCGGTGGGGCTGAACTGCAGCAGCTCCGTCCCCGCGTCGACGTACGGCCGGTGGCCCGGCGGCTGGTAGAACGCGTCGCCGGCCTCGTACACCTCCTCGTGGTCGGTGAAGACGAAGCGCATGCGCCCGGCGATGACGTAGCCCCAGTGCGGGCAGTGGCACTGCCCGTCGGGCAGCGACTGAAGCGGCCCGTCCAGGTCCGCGTCCGCCGCGAAGGAGACGAATTCGACGGTGTAGCCGTTCATCTCCTCGCGGCGGTCGGTCACCGGACCGAACTCCTGGACGTTCGTCGCGGACTGCTTGGATACCTTCGGCATCGCTCGGCTCCTCTCCGTGACGGCCCCCGAGACTTCCCGTCGTTTCGAGTCGACCACTCCGTACGACCGGGTGCATCCGGGCGGTGGGGCAGGCGGTGTCGGACGCTCGCCGCCGGGGTGGCCGCGGGCGGCGGCGTGGTGCGCCGGTCCCGAGGGGGCGCCGGAAGCCGGTTGCCGGCCTCGTCGACGGCCTTGGGCTGCCGGGTCTTGAGGTGGTCCGGAGGCCGTCGCGCGGTGGCTGGTCAGCGGGCGATCGAGATCGCGAAGGGCGTGAACCCGCTGGCGCGGATGACGTGCGGCACGAACAGGATCGCGGCTTCCGTGGCGCGGGCGGTGTGGATGCCGCCGAGATCGGTGATCCACTCCTCGTGCCAGCCGAGGTCGGCGAGCAGGTCGCGGACGGTCTGCTTGGCCTGCGGGTCCTCGCCGGACAGGAACGCGGTCGGCGGCTCGGTGAGGGTGGCCGGCGCGGTCATCACCGGGAAGAGCATGGTGTTGAGGGTCTTGACGACGCGCGTCTGCGGGAGAGCCTCCTGGAGTTGCTCGGCCAGGCTGGAGCCGGGGTAGATCAGGTCGGCGGGCAGTCCGTCCGGTCCGTCGACGGTGGCGTTGGAGACGTCGACGAGGATCTTGCCGCGCAGCTCTTCGCGCAGGGCGGCGAGCCGTTCCAGCGAGCCGGCGCCCGGGGTGGCGTTGATGACGACCTCGGCCGTCCGGGCGGCAGCGGCGGCGGCGCCCGGTGCGCGGTCCACCGCGCTCACCTCGTGCCCCGCCCGGGTGAGGGCGGCGGCCAGGTTGCCGCCGACGCGGCCGTTCCCGAGGACTGCGATCGTGGTCATGGTGGTCAGGTCCTTTTCGTTGCGGATGGGTTGTGGCCGCGGGTCGTGGCCGTGAGCGGTGGCAGTGGGTTGTGGCCGCGGGTGGTGATGTGCGGTCAGCGGGAGAGCGTGGCGACGGCCGCGGCGTGGACACCGGGCGTGGCGGCCAGGAAGCTCGCGCTCTGCGGGGTCCAGGGGCGGCCCTGGGCGTCGGAGACCGTCCCGCCGGCCTCGGTGACGAGCAGCGCGCCGGGCAGCAGGTCCGCGCGGGCGCCGGCGAACTGCCAGAAGGCGTCCATCCGGCCGGCGGCCACGTTCACCAGGTGCAGCGTCGCGGGCACGGCGGTGCGCACCACGAGCGCGTCGGAGAGCATCGCGGTGATCGAGGAGCCGACCCGGCGCACGACCGCCTCGTCCTCGTCCGGTCGGGCCTGGCTGGTGGCCACGATGCCCAGGCCCAGGTCCTCGGTCGGGGAGACGCGCAGCGGCCGCCCGTCGAGGTGGGCGCCCGCGCCGGCGAGCGCGGTGTAGGTCTCGCCGGTCAGCGGGAGGTGGACGACGGTGAGCACCGGCTGGTTGTCGTGCACCAGGGTGGCGGTGACCGCCCACTCCGGCAGGGCGTGCAGGTGGTTGACGTTGCCCTCGGCCGGGTCCACCACCCACCACTCGCCGGCCGGCAGCGCCCCGCCGTCCAGCTCGTCCTCCACCCAGCCCGCGCCCGGGCGCAGTTCGGTGAGGGCGGGGCGCAGGATGGCGAGGGCCGCGTCGTCGTTGGCGGCGAGTGCGGCCATCAGCTCCTCGCGGGTCCGGTAGGGGACCACGTCGCCGAAGCGCTCGCGCAGCGCCGCACCGGCCGCGCGCACCGCGTCCGTGGTCCGGGCGAGCAGATCGGCGGCGGAGAGCGTGGCGCCGGAGAGGTCGGCGGCGGTGGCCTGAGGCATTGCGGACATGGCGGTACTCCCGTGCGAGAAGGGGTGGTTGAGGCCGGTCCAGCCGCGTCGTGCGGTGCGTCCTGCGCTCTGGTGACGAAGGTATCCAGGCCCGACGTTACCTTCAAGTGCATGTCAAGCACGGGAAGGATGACTCCCATGCAACTGAACGGGCACTGCTCGCCGCCCTCGACCGCTCCTCGCCCCCTCCCGGCGGATCGGCTCGCGCCGCTCGCCGAGCCCGGCGTGGGCGTAGGCGGGTCGGCTCGCTTCCAGCCGGACGCCACTGGCCGATCCCGCGGGTCGCGGGGTCGGTCGCCAGCGCCGCCGCCTCCCGCAACGACCGGGCGCCGCGGCACCGCCCACCCGCGAACACCCGCGAACACCCTTGCCCGGCACCGGTGTCGGGGACGCCCGGCCCGCGCCCACACCCGCTGCCGTCGGCCGGGCCGGGCCGGACCGGACCGGGCCGGACCGGGCCGGACCGGACGCACTACGCCGCTGCGGTGATCCTGACACCCGGCACGACGGCGCCTCCCCCGCCACGGCCGGACGATTCGCATACTGACCGGGATCCGTCCACCGGAAAGGACCCGTGCAATGCGAAGAGGACCCGGATCGGCAGCCGCCGCCGCGTTCGCCCTGACCACCGCCCTGACCGCCGTGCTGACCACCGCGCCGGCGGCGGGCGCCGCCACCGTCGACACGTGCGGGGGTTCCGTCGGCGACTACGTCGGCGCGGCCGGCCTCGACGCACCGTTCACCGGTGCCGCCTCCGCCAACGGCAACGACCGCACCATGACCGTCACCCCGGTCGTCGCGGGTGCCAACACCTTCAAGACCGAGATCGCCACCGGCCCCAGCGACTCCCGGTACGCCATCGGCTCCTTCGAGATCAGGGTCGACACGAGCGGCCGCGGCCAGATCCGCTTCGTCTCCTACGCCGGTCACGCGATCGGCGACAGCGTCGTCTGCGCGGACGGCGGGACCCGCGTCACGAAGATCAGCGGCGAGGTCCGCGTCCAGGACGTCACCAAGCGCATCCCGTTCACCGTCAGCCGTGTCTGATCCGGCCCGTCCGCCAGCGACGGCGCGGTGCCACCGGTGACCCCGCCGACCCCGCCACGGGCCGCCGCGGCGCCGACCGGCCGGCAGGAGGCGTCCGGGGCCTGCCCGCCGCCACCGCGCCGGCCCGCGGCCCGCTGCCCGCACGGCCGCGAGCCCGCCCACCTGCTGGGCGACAGCGTCGCCGGGTACGAGCCGCTGCGGCTGCTGCGCCGCCGGGGCTGCCAGAACGTCTTCCGGGCCACGGCCCCCGACGGCGGGGACGTCGCGCTCAAGACCACCTGCCGCGACGCCCCGGCCGACGTACTCGCCCGCGCCCGCAACGAGGTCCACGGCCTGCGGGCCGCCGCCGCGCACCCGGACACCGCCGGCCTCCTCGGCGAAGGCGTCCACCACGACCTGCACTACCTCGCCTCCACCTGGCAGAGGGGGCTGACCCTCCACCAACTGCTGCCCCACCTCGACCGCTCCATGGCCGCGTGGTCCGCCGACAGCGCCGAGCTGTTCACCCACCTCGCCCTGGCCCTGGGCCACGCCGTCGAAGGACTCCACCACCACGGCGTCGTCCACGCCGACCTCAGCCCCCGCAACATCGTCCTCGACCACGGCCGCACCCTCACGCTCATCGACCTCGACAGCTGCGTACGCGACGGCGACCCCGCCGGCGCCGCGCTGAACCGCTGTGCCACCACCGCCTACGCCGCACCCGAGTGCCTCGCGCCCCGCCCGCGCCCCGCGCCCACCAGGGCCGCCGACCAGTACAGCGCGGCCGCGATCCTCCACCGCGTCCTCCGGCAACACCCCCACCAGCCCGCCGCCGACAGCCGGGCCCGCACCCGGGAGCACCGGCTCACCCGTCCCGTCCGGCCCCTCACCGGCTGGCCCGACACCGTCTGGCCCGGCCTCCGGGAAACCCTCCGGCAGGCCCTCGCCCCCGACCCCGACGCCCGCCACCCCACCACCGGCCACTTCACCGACCGCCTACGCCGCGCCCTGACCCTCACCCTTCCCGGAGAACACCCATGAACCAGCCAGCCCGCCGATCCTTCCTCCTCGCCACCGCGGCACTGCTCCTCGCTCCCGCCTCCACCGCCGCCGCCGCGGCCACCACGACGGGGACGGGCGCCCGAAGCGGGGCAGCGGGCACAGGGGGCACGAACGACGAACGCGCCCGCACGGAGGGCGACGGGCACCCCGATCCGCACCGGGGTGTCACGCTCGAGGACGACTCGTCCAGCAGCTCCTCCAGCTCCGAGGAGATCGTCATCATCGACCATTCCTCGTCCAGCAGTTCCTCCAGCTCCGAGGAGATCGTCGTCGTCGTCGAGGAGCCCTAGTCCGGCAGTCCTTCCCGCCCCTGGAGGGAGAAGAAGTGGTGCTGTACGCCCTCACGACCTCGCGCGCTTCAGAGAGCACGTTCATGGTCTCCACGCAGTCCCGCTGGTCCCGGTGTTCCGGAGCCTCGATTCTCCCAGTCCACGGGGTGCACGTCACCGGACCGGGAGCCGGACGCTTCGCCCCCGCTGTCGGGTCGGGCCCACCGTTTCGGGCGACGGCCACCCAGTCCGCGCGGCGAGCCCGAGCCCCCCAGGTGGCCGGGCTCCCGGGCGGCCGTCACCGCACGCAGAGCCGGTCAAGGGCCTCGCGGCTCTCCTCGTCCGCGGCTCGGTAGACCAGCAGGCGCAGTTCCGGGTCCTGGAGCGGCAGCAGGACGTCGAAGTCGACGGTGATCGCACCGACGACCGGATGCCGCAGCGACTTCCGGCCGCGTCCGTTGACGCTGACCTCCCGCTCGGCCCACAAGCGGGCGAAGCCCTCGTCCTGTGCGGCGAACTCGGCGATGAGGCCGGACAGTTCCCGGTCCTGCGGGTGCGCGGCCCATGCCGCGCGCAGGTGGGCGATCCCGTCCCGCAGCACCTGCTCCCGGTCGGTGTAGAAGCCGCGCATCTCCGGGTGCAGCAGGCACAGCCACATCGCGTTGCGCCGTGCGGGCGGCACGGCCTCGAAGCCCGGTAGCAGGCGGGCCATTTCGGGGTTCCAGGCGAGGATGTCGTAGCGGTAGTCCAGCAGCATGGCCGGCAGCGGCGAGAGGTCGCCGACCAGGCGGGCCAGCGACGGGGCCACACCGGCGTCCGGACCGCCGGTGGTGCCGGGACGGCGGCGTCCGGCCAGGTCGAACAGGTAGTCGCGTTCGCCCGGGTCCAGGCACAGGGCCCGGGCCAGCGCCGCCAGAACCTCTGCCGAGGGCCGCAGCCCGCGGCCCTGCTCCAGCCGGACCACGTAGTCGGTACTGACCCCGGCCAGTTCGGCGACCTCCTCCCGGCGCAGTCCGGGCGTGCGCCGGGCCCGCCGGTGCGAGGGCAGGCCCAGCCGCTCCGGGTCCAGCCGTTCGCGCCTGCTTCGCAGGAAGGCCGCCAGTTCGACGGTGGTGTCCACGGTGCGTGTCGTCATGACCGGTCCAACCGCCAGGGTGGGACCGGCCTTCCCAGGAACGTCCCTCCCTTATCAGGGGTCGGCCGCCGCCGCAGACTCGGTCCCGGCAACGGAACACGAACACACGCGAGCACAGGAGAGCCTGATGGCACTGGCCCTGGACGACTACCGGCTGCTGGGCCGCTCGGGACTGCGGGTCTCACCGCTGGCCCTGGGCACCGCGACCTTCGGCACCGAATGGGGGTGGGGCGCCGAACGGGCCGAGGCCCGCAAGCTGTTCGACCGCTACGTCGGGCTCGGCGGCAACCTCCTCGACACCGCCGACACCTACACCGACGGAAGCTCCGAGCGCCTGCTGGGCGAGTTCGCCCGCGAGGAGCGCGAACGCCTGGTGCTGGCGACCAAGTACTCGACCCTGCGCCGCCCCGGCGACCCCAACTCCGGGGGCGGGCACCGCAAGGCGCTGTCCGGCTCGGTGGAGGGCAGCCTGCGGCGGCTCGGCACCGACTACCTCGACCTGCTGTACCTGCACGTCTGGGACTTCCGGACCTCGGTGGAGGAGGTGCTGCGCGGCCTGGACGACCTGGTCCGGCAGGGCAAGGTGCTGTACGTGGCGATCTCCAACACCCCGGCCTGGCAGGTGTCCCGGATGCAGGCGATCGCCGACCTGCGCGGCTGGTCGCCACTGGTCGCGCTGCAGGTCGAGTACAGCCTGATCGAACGCACCGCGGAGCGCGACCTGATCCCGATGGCCCGGGAGCTGGGCCTGGGCGTGGTCCCGTACTCACCGCTCGGCGGCGGGGTGCTCAGCGGCAAATACGGTCGGGAGGACGTGGGCGCGACGGGTGCCGGCCCCGACGGGAGCACCCGCCGGAGCCACAACCTAGCCCTGGGCACCCTCACCGAACGCAGCCTCGGCGTGGCCGAGGTGGTCCGGGAGGTGGCCGGCGAGCTGGGGCGCACCCCGGCCCAGGTGGCGCTGGCCTGGACGCTGCGGAAGCCGGGCGTGACGAGCACGCTGCTCGGCGCACGCACCCCCGCCCAGCTGGAGGACAACCTGGGCGCCCTGGCGGTCGAGCTGACGGACGCCCAGCTGGGCCGGCTCGACGCGGCGGGCGCGATCGCCCTCGGCCAGCCGCACGAGCTGCTGACGAGCGAGCCCATCCGCCGGGTGACCACCGGCGACCTGCGGATCGAGACCCGCAGCTGACGGCCGGCCGTCAGCTGCGGGAACCGGGGTCCGGATCCGCGGTCAGGGACCGGGGGCCGGGCCCGCGGTCGGGAGCAGCCGTCGGTTCACCGTCCGGGCGAACCGCGTCCGGCTGGCTTCCGTCGTCGGACTCCGTCGAAGCGGCCTGCCGACCGCATCGTCGGGTTCGCGCGTGACCCGTACCCGGCCCGGGCCGGCGGAGCCGCCGGCCCGGGCCGGGTGGCGCTCGGCCTCCGCGTCAAGCCCCGCTACTCCCGCGCCCCCGCCGCCTCGATCGACCGCCCGCGGGTGACGCGCCAGGCGGCGAGCACGGCCGCGGTCACCGCGACCGCGGCGCACAGGACCACCACCTGCGCGAGCGGTGCCCACGGGACGGTGGCCGCGAACCCGCCCACCAGGCGGTGCAGCGCGGTCGCCTGGGTGGCCGCGACCGCCGCGCCGGCCACGGCGGCGAGCAGGGTGCCCACCAGCACGGCGAGCAGGGACTCCGCCGCGATCAGCCGCAGGGTCTGGGCCCTGGTCGCCCCGGCGAGGTTGAGTGCCGCGAGTTCGCGCCGCCGGCCGGCCGCGGCCATGACCAGGGTGTTGGCTACCGAGAGCAGCGAGTAGCCGACCGAGATCCCGAGCACGACCACGCTCGCGTTCCGCGACTGCGCGCGCTGCTTGGCCGCCGAGCGGTCGAAGTAGAGGTCGGCTGGTCCGACCGCGGCGTCCAGGCCGTCGAGCGCCGTCCGGGCCGTTGCCGCGTCGGCGGGCGTGTCGAGCCAGGCCAGCGCGGGCAGTGCGCCCGCCGTGTGTGCCGCCGAGAGGTAGGTGTCGTCGCCGTTGAGACCGGTCCGGACCACCGCCGCGATGCGCAGTGCGGTCCGTGACCCGTCCGGGAGCCAGCAGGTGACGGTCTGCCCCGGTGACAGGTCGTCACTGCGGGCGGTGTGCTCGTCGACCACCAGGAAGTCGTCGCCGAGCCCGGTCAGTGAGCCGGCGACCACGGTCGGCTTCAGCACCGAGCCGAGTGCGTCGGGCCGGACGGCCTTTCCGCTGAGCGAGTCCAGGACGGTGCCGTCGGCGCCGCTGATCTCCAGCCGGGTGGGGGTGACCGTGGTGGCCCGCAGGTTCGCGAGCGCGGCGGCCGTCGGACGGTCCAGCAGCCCGCCGTCCAGGGGCAGCACCACGGCGGCGGCACGGGTCTGGCTTCGCGCGAGATCGGCGCGGGCCCCGTCGCCGGCGCCCTGCATGCTCATCATGGCCGCGACCAACCCCACGGCCACCACCACGGGGGTGACCGTGGCGGCGGTCCGGCGCCCGGCGTTGAGCGTGTTCTGGCGGACGATCAGCGGACCCGCGCCGAGCCGGGCCAGCGGCCAGGTGGCCAGCCGGGCGACGGGCCGCAGCAGCACGGGCGCGAGCAGGGCAAGACCGCCGACGAAGAGCAGCGGCACGGCGCCGTACTTGCGGGCGTTCACCGCGTACTCGGGTGAGGTCGCAGTGATCGTCCAGCCGGTCGCGACGGCGCCGGCGAACAGGCCCAGGGCCAGTACCCAGCGCAGCGGGGTCATCGCCCGGCTGTTCGCGGCGGAGTCCCGCAGCGCCGCGACCGGGCGTACCCGGGCGGCCCGGACGGCGACGGCGGCGGCGCCCGACAGCGCGGCGGCGACGCCCAGGAGAGCGGCGAGCAGCAGCGCGAGCGGATCGGCGCCGACGTCGAACCATCCGGGTGCGACACCGTGGTGGACCATCCACCCGCGCAGCACGCCGGCGCCCGCCACCCCGAGCAGCGACCCGAGCAGCGACCCGGCCGTGCCGACCAGTCCGGCCTCGGCCAGGACCAGGCCGGCCACCTGGCACGGGGTGGCCCCGGTCAGCCGGAGCAGCGCAAGCTCGCGGCCGCGCTGCTCGATCGAGAAGGCGAAGGTCGCGATCACGATGAAGACCGCGACCGAGACCGCGATTCCACTGGTGGTGGCGGCCATGGCCTGCGCGTTCAGCAGCTGGTCCGCACCGCCGGACGGGTCGGGATCGGCCTGGCGGCGGTCCTGCCCGGTGAGCAGCAGCACGCCGTCGGCTGTCGGCAGGGCGGCTGCCGGGCCGGTGGTCGCCAGTGCGTTGACGGGTGGCGAGATCCGCGCGGCGGCGGCGTCGGTGAAGAAGGCGGCGTGTTCGAACCAGCGCTGCTCGGTGGCGCCGACGACGGTGTAGGCGGAGCGTCCGGCCGCGGTCGTGAGTGGGATCCGGTGGCCGACCAGCTCGGCGCCGCCGGTCAGCACGATCTCGTCGTCCGCCACCGGCGCCCGGCCGGTCGTCAGGTGGTACGGCGTCAAGGCGGCCGATGACCAGCCGTGTCCGACGGCGTCGGACGGGCCGCCCGGGCGGCGGACCGCAAAGGTGCGGTCGGCGACGACCCCGGCCGGCGCACCGCCCGCCACGGTGGCCGGCAGCCCGGTGGGAAGCCGGGCCGCCTCGCCGCGCGCGTCGGCGGGCACGGCCACGGCCGTGGCGGCCGCGAACCGCTGGGGCGCGGGGTGGGGCGTACCGGCGGTCGCGGCCAGGACGAGCGACATCATCGAGATCAGCCCGGTGCCCAGGACGAGGGCGGCGAACACCCCGGCGAAGGCGGTCCAGCGGCTGCGCAGGTTGGCCATGGCCAGTTTCAGCACGCCGCGGCCTCCTCGAGGTGGTCGCGGCCGGCGCCGCCGGGTTCGTCGTCGGTCGGCTCCAGCGCGGCCATCCGGGCGGCGACAGCCTCGGCCGTCGGGTCCGCCAGCTCGTCCACCACCCGGCCGTCGGCGAGGAAGACCACCCGCCCGGCGTACGAGGCGGCCACCGGGTCGTGGGTCACCATGATGATCGTCTGCCCGTGCTCGGCGACGATCCGGCGCAACAGCGCCAGCACCTCCCGGGAGGTGCGGGAGTCCAGGGCCCCGGTCGGCTCGTCGGCGAAGAGCACCTGAGGGCGGGTGACCAGGGCGCGGGCGATGGCCACGCGCTGCTGCTGGCCGCCCGAGAGCTCGCTCGGCAGGTGCGCGGCTCGCGCGGCCAGGCCCAGTTCGGACAGTACCCGGTCGACGTCGGCGGGCCGGGGCGGCTTCTTGGCCAGCTGGAGCGGCAGCTCGACGTTCTGCCGGGCGGTCAGCGTGGGCAGCAGGTTGAAGGACTGGAAGACGAAGCCGATCCGCTCACGGCGCAGCCTGGTCAGGGCCGTCTCCGACATGCCGCGCGGGTCCACTCCGGCGAGGCGGACCCGGCCCTCGTCCACCTGGTCGAGCCCCGCCGCGCACTGGAGCAGGGTCGACTTTCCGGAGCCGGACGGCCCCATCACCGCGGTGAAGGAGCCGGCCGGGAACTCCAGGGTCACCCCGTCCAGGGCCGCGACCCGGCTCTCACCGCTGCCGTACACCCGCCGGACTCCGGTCAGCGCGACGACCGCGCTGTTTTGCACCATGCTGAACTGCCCCCGAGCTGAATGATCATTGAAAGAGGTGACAGTCATACCAGCTTGGGAGCCGATCGAGGGCTGAGTTCGGGCACGTCCGGCCTGTCAGGCCGTGGCGGACGCGCGGCGGGCCGGGGGCAGCGGGCCCGGGGGCAGCGGGCCAGGGGACGACGGCCGCCGCGCCCCTCACCCGGACGGGGCCGGGCGCTCCAGCGCCGGCAGCACCTTGTCCAGCGTGATCGGCAGGTCCCGCACCCGCACGCCGCAGGCGTGCCACACCGCGTTCGACACCGCGGCGGCCGTGCCGACGATGCCGATCTCCCCGATGCCCTTGGACCCCACGGCGTTGACGTGCGGATCGTGCTCGGCGAGCCAGTGCGCCTCGATCCCGACGACGTCCGCGTTGGCCGCCACGTGGTAGTCCGCGAGGTCGTGGTTGACGACGTGCCCGGTACGGGGGTCGAGCACTCCGCTCTCGTGCAGTGCCATCGACAGCCCCATCGTCATCCCGCCGACGAACTGCGAGCGCGCCGTGCGCGGGTTGATGATCCGACCCGCGGCGAACACGCCCAGCAGCCGCGGCACCCGCACCTCACCGGTGTCCGCGTGGACGTGCGCCTCGGCGAACCGCGCCCCGAAGGCGTGCATCGCGTAGCGGTCGTCGGCCGGCCCGACGGAGCCGAGCGCCTCGGCCCCCTCCGGCGGCTCGGCCCCGTACCGGGCCAGGAAGGCAAGCGCGGCCTCGACCACGGCCGAGCCCCACGTCGTCATGCCCGAGGAGCCTCCGGCCACCGACGCCACCGGGTAGTCGGTGTCACCGATGCGCACCTCCACCTCCCCCACCGGCGCCCCGAGGGCGTCCGCGGCGATCTGCGCCAGCGTCGTCCACGTCCCGGTGCCGAGGTCGGCCGCGCCGATCTCGACGACGAAGCGCCCGCCCTCCCACCGGATCACCGCCGTCGACTTCGACATGCGGCTGACCGGATAGGTGGAGGCCGCGACGCCCGTACCGACCAGCCAGTCGCCGCGCCGGCGCACCCCGGGCCGCGGGTCGCGCCGCGGCCAGTCGAACCGCGCCGCCCCCTCCCGCAGGCAGCCCACCAGGTTGCGGCTGGAGAACGGCCTGCCCGAGCCGGGCTCGACCGCGGGCTCGTTGCGCACCCGCAACTCGACCGGGTCCACGCCCAGCCGCTCGGCCAGCTCGTCCATCGCCACCTCCGGGCCGAACATGCCGGGACACTCGCCGGGAGCGCGCATCCAGGACGGCACCGGCACGTCGAGCGCGGCGAGCCGCTCTTGTGGTCTTCCCTCAGCAGCACGATCGCGTCCATGCACGGTCCTTTCGGTGGGGTGGAAGTCGGCGCCGGACGCACTGGTACCCGGCTTCCGGGCACCCGCGCGGGCGCGCCGGGCAGACCACCCGCATGCCGCAGCCTGCCGCTGCGGTCCCCTGCCCGGACGGCCGGCGGCGGCCGGAGGACCGCCCGACGGCGGAACCGGGCGTGGGGGCACCCGGCACGGGTAGGCGCCCGCTGTCAGGGGCCGGGCCGAGGAAGAAGAGGGGTCGAGACCATGACCGCCATCGCCGCACCGACCGCGCCGCTGCCCCCGGCGCCGCCACTGCCCCGCCGGCCGCCTCGCCGGCCGGCACCGCTCCTGCCCGACCTGCCCCCTCCCCCGGGCTGTGCCACCGAGCCCGCCGGCGCGGGCACCACCCGAGCGGGACGCCACCCGGGCCTGGCCCGGCGCACTGACCTGAGAGCCGCCCGGACCTGACAGCCACGGCGACCGCGTGCTGCGCCTCACCGTTCACGGACCCCAGGAACGCCCGCGGCCACGGGCGGACCGCGGGCGCATACGCGCCCGGCGCACGGGTACCCGCCCGGCATGCTGACCCTCGGCATCGAGGAGGAGTACCTCCTGCTCCACCCGGCCACCGGCCTCCCGGTGGCCCGCGCCGCCCAGGTACGCCGCGCCGCCCGTCTCCAGCCCGCCCTGGAACGCGACGAGGTCCAGCACGAACTCCTCCAGGCCCAGCTGGAAGTCGCCACCCCCGTCTGCCACGGCCTGGAGGAAGCCGGCGGCCATCTGCTGCGCATGCGCCTGGCCCTGGGCGAAGCCGCCCGGCAGGAGGGCTGCCGCCTGGTCGCATCTGGTGCGGCGCCCTTCGCCGACCGGGTGCCCGTGCCGGTGACCGACACCGCCCGCTACCAGGCCATGCACGCCGACGCCCGGATGCTCACCGATGAGCAGATGATCTGCGGCATGCACGTCCACCTGGGCATTCCCGACCGTGCGGCCGGGGTCACGGTGATGAACGGGTTGCGGCGCTGGCTGCCCCTGTTGGTCGCGCTCGCCGCGAACTCGCCGCTGTGGCACAACACCGACACCGGGTTCGCGAGCTGGCGCACCCTCGTCTTCGGCCGCTGGCCCGTCAGCGGACCGCCGCCGGTGTTCGACGGCGCGCACGACTACGACCGGCGCACCACGGGCCTGGTCGGACGCGGGCTGATAGGCGACCTCGGGCAGATCTACTGGCACATCCGCCTCTCCGAGCACTTCCCCACCGTCGAGATCCGGGCCATGGACGTCCAGGTACGGCCCGACGAAGCGGTGATGCTCGCGGGAATCGTGAGGGCCCTGGCCACCCGAGCCCTCACCGACGCGCGATCCGGACACCGGCCCCCGCCCGTCGAACCGGAACTCCTGGCGGCCGCGATGTGGCACAGTGCACGGCACGGCTGCACGGGCACCGTGTTCGACCCGACCTCCGACCGTCTGGCCCCCGTTGCCGATGCCGTGGCCGCCCTGCTCGACCACACCGGCCCGGTGATCGACGGCACCGGGGACGGGCGCCACATCGCCCCCGCGCTGGAACGCCTGCTGCGGGAGGGCAACGGCGCCCGACGCCAGCTGCGCCGACTGCGCACCGAAGGCCGGACCGGCCTCGTGGCGATGCTCACCGACCAGACCACCGGCCACTGAGCTCCCCGCTCCCCGGAGCCGACCTCCCCGCAGCCCGGGCCTGGTCGGCGGTGTGCCCGGCGCCCGTGGCCCGGGGCCGTCCCGGCGGCCCCGTCGAGGGCGGGCTCCGGGACGGCCGGCGCTGCCTCGACCGTCATCGGCCCGAGGGCCACCGCCGTCTCCCCGGGACCGAGCGCATCCCGTCGAGCACGTCCCCGTCGTTCCCCGTCCCCGTCTCCACCGCCCTGGCGGGGCCGACCGCCCCGGCGTGGCAGCATGCCAGGGCGTGGACATGCGCCGCAGGAGCCCCGTGAGCCTGACCGGCCCCGCCGACGGCCCGTGGTGGTGCCGGTGGGACCACCGCCCTCTGAGACCCGGACAACGCGGGCAGGCAGGCGTCGACCGGTCCTCAGGGCATCGCGACGGCGTGCAGAACCGGATGGCCGTCGGCGTAGTCGTCGGGCGCGGACAGCACGGTCGCCGCCTCCCCCTCGATCCGCAGCCGCCACAGCCCGGCGGGATCCTTCCACACGTGGCCGCCACCGGGAGCCACGTCGTCGCTCAGATGCACCAGCAGCACCTTGGGACGGACGTGTCCGACCCGGCCCGGGGGCGCGAACCCTCGAAAGAGGAGGAGCAGGGGGTGCCAGGGCAGAGCGTGGAGAGCGAAGCCCGCGCGGCGAGGAGCAGGGCCCCTCGAAGCACCGGCGTGACCAGGGGACCAAGGGCCCGTCCCGCCGTCCGGCCGGAGGCTACTCCCAGAAGGCCCGAACAGGTGTCGGCCCGCAGGAACCCGACCAGTCCGAAGGTGGTCAGTGACCAGCCCTCACCCGCTCAGGTCTCCTCGAGCAAGCGCCTGCGGCACTGGCTCGCGGGAACCACAGCGGCTTCGGTCCGGTCACTGATGTCCCGGGGTCGCCGACGGCTCGTCCTCCGCGAGGCCCAACGCCTCCAGAAGCCGCCTGCAGTCTTCGCGGTCGAGCGCGTGAGCGGCTATCGTCCTGCGCGCCCGGCACAGGACCGATTCCGGTACCGAACCGGCTGGTTCGAGAATCTCGCCGACCGACGCCGGGTCCCAGTTCGGACGCATCAGCAGAGAACCCCTTCGCATGCGGGTGAATCTTTCAGGCTACTGCGCCACCCCACAGCCCGGAAGGACGCCTCCTCCCCCGTCTGCCGGCCGCCGTCGACGCGGCCAAGGGGGTTGGACCGGCACCCGCTGCCCAGGCGCCCGACAGGGCGTCGCCGCCCTCCTCGACCCCAGCCGCGCGGCGACGCCCACCAGGTCCATTCCGTTGGCGGCGGCACGGTCGTTTCCCGCCTGCCAGGGACGGGCAGCCGTCCGGCAAACCTCGGCTCGAGGCCCTGACAGAGGAGCCGCCGCCAACGGTGCCCGCCGACAGCACAACCCCCGGGTGGTCCGTGCACGCGTCCGACGGCTGGCACTGCGGTGGCTCCTCGGAAGGGGGACACGCACAGAACCGGGTGCGCTTCGAGGCCCACCCGGGACGTTCGACGAGCGGGCGGCCCGGGCCCTGGACGGAGACGGCGCGCACGACGTGCGCCGCTCCCCCGCGGCCCTGCCGGAGCCACGCCCCGTGCCCTGGTGGCCCTGCTGCAGAACCCGGTCAGTCCGGCTCACCGACTGGCACGACAGCCGTCATACGGACGCCATGCGGATGAGGCGTTTCGCATCGTACGGAGCGGGCAGGCGGCCGAGGCGTCCGATCGGACGCCTTCGGTCTCCTGGGCAGTTGGGGGTGTGCGGTGGCTCGGTCGTCGGGTGGCGACGGACGGTGGTGGCGGGCCCTGCGGCGCACGCCGCTGACGATGTGGAACGACGACGTCACCGACTTCGCCGCAGCCCTGACGTACTACGCGATCCTGGCGGTCCTGCCGGCACTGCTGGCCACGGTGGTCGGCTTCGCACTGATCAGCCCGGCGGTGGCCCGGGACGCGGCGGCGCACCTGGCCGGGCTGGTGCCGGGCCAGGCCGGCGCGCAGCTGGGCGGAGTGCTGTCCCAGGCACTGGGCGGTGGTTCGACCGGCTGGACACTGCTGGCAGCGGGCGCCGGCAGCGCGCTGTGGTCGTGCTGCAGCTATCTGGCGGTGTTCCGGCGGGCGCTCCACCGGATGCACGGCACCAGCGACCGGCGCTCCCCGCTGCGCAAGGCCCCGCGGATCGTGGCGACGGCGGCGGTGCTGCTGGTGCTGCTGGCGGTCAGCGCCCTGGCCCTGATCCTGAGCGGTCCTGTCGCCGAGGGCGTGGGCCGGGCTCTGCACCTGGGAGGGACGGTACCGCTGGTGTGGTCGCTCGTCCGCTGGCCCGTTCTGCTGCTGGTGGTGGCCGTACTGGTGCTGGTCGTCTTCCGCACCGGCCCCGAACCGGCGCGGCGGCGGCACACCAGCCTGCCCGGCGGCGCCCTGGCGGCGGCGCTCTGGCTGGTCTTCTCGGCCGGCTTCACGCTGTACACCAGCGCCCTGGGCACCTACAGCCGCCTGTACGGCTCGCTTGCGGGGACGGTGCTGTTCCTGATCTGGCTGTGGCTCTCCAACCTGGCGCTGCTGGCGGGTGCACAGTTCGCAGCGGAACTACGCCGCGACGCCGCCGGGCCGGCTGGCGTATCCGGAGCCACGGTTCAGCCACCCGTCAGCAGCCCCCGACCGGCCGAAGGCTGAAGCTGCTCCACGAGGTGCCGGGCCGTTCCTCCTGAGCTTCGTGTTCGTCGAGCGCCACCGCACCGGCGCTCCACGACCGCCGGTGGTCCTCGCCGGCACGGGCGCAGCGCGGCGTCGGCGGCACGGGCGGCCTCCGGCTGCACTTGGGCTCCCCGGTCCTTCCGCTGCTGGTCACAGGACCGGCAACGGTCCGAACGGGCGTGCCTGGCGTGACCGGCAGGCCGCAGTGACCCGGCAGCCGTCGGGGCGGGCGGATCGGCCGGTTGCCCGAGCGCGTCGGCCAGGCTTCAGCCGTCGAAGCGGAACCAGCGGAAGCCGTGGTCGATGAGTGCCGTCAGGGTCCCGCGGTGGAGCCCGGAGGACGGCACGGCGTGAGCGGCCCGCTTCGGGCGGGTGGCCGGGTCGGGAGTTTCTGACCCGGCCACCCTGCCGCCATGTCCCACGGCTCGGTCAGGGCTCGACCGGGACGGACGTCGAGTCCGCCGGAGCCGCGGGGTGCCCGGTCCGGATCGCGTCCGCCTGGACCTCGAAGACGATCACGAGCCCGTCGTGTTCGTCTCCCTGCTCGCCGACGCGCGTGAACCCGGAGCCCGCGACGGTGGCCAGGGAGGCGGTGTTGTCGGCACTGACCCTGGCCCGCACGGTCCTGACGCCGGGTTCGGCGGCGGCCCTGCGGAGCAGCGCCGCCAGCATGGCGCGGGCGTAGCCCTGGCGGCGGTGCCCGGGCACGACGGTGAAGCCGACCTCGACCGTGCCGTCCTCGTCCGGCGGCCCGTGGAACCCGGCGTCGCCGACCACGACCCCGTCCGGCTCGGACACCACGGCCCGCGTGATCCACGGCGCGGCCTCCGGCTCCCGTGCGAGCTGGTCGGCGCGGTAGCCGAAGATCCAGCGGGCCCGGTCGCCGACGAAGTGCGGGTCCAGGGCCACGCCCGCCTCGGCGCTGGCGCCGGCGAGGTCGCCGTCGGCGAGCGCCCTCAGCGCCTTCGCACCGAGCTCGACGAAACGGACGCGCTGGGGGCTGGTGGGGTGGGGTTCGCTGTTCATCGCGGAGATGCTCGCCCGGCGGCCGGAAGGCTGTCCACCGCTTTTGCGGTCCCGCCGGGCACGGCGGTCGCCCCGGTTGGTGCTCTGGGCGGCTCTCCGCCGGCCGCCGCCTCAGCCCGACCGGGTCGCGCCGTTCAACGGGCGGGCCCCGTGGCGAGTTGGACGGGCCCCCGGAGTTCGACCAGCTCACACGGCGGGTTCTCAGAAGGACCGGAAGATGCCGGAGGGGTCGTTCCGGGCGGCTTCGACGATGTCCGCGAAGGCGAGATTGGCGATCGACAGGTTCGCGTGGATGTCACCGATGCCGGCGGGAACGGTCCGGACGGTGCCGCCGTCCGCCTCGAACTCCTCGTCGCTCGCGTGCTCCTCGTCGCTCGTGTACTCCTCGTCGCTCGCGTGCTCCTCACGGGTCGGCACGGACACCACCAGCAGGGTGTGCTCGTGGTCCTCCATGGCGACGCCGTCCGCCAGGTAGACGACGCTCAGTTCCGGATCGCCCGAGAGCGCGGCGATCACGGCATCGGGCGTCGCACCCGACCAGGCCGGATCGTCCACCACGTGGAGGTGGGGGTCGACATCGTCGCTGCCGTCGAACTCCCACGGCTTCGACAGCTCTGCCAGCACGGATTGCCAGGCCCGGTCGTCGCTGAAGTCGGTTCTGATGACCAGTGCGGCGAACTCGTCGCGCTCGGCAATGGCGGGCAGCATCGTCAGGCTCCGATCTTCACGTGACCGTACGTACGTGTCACGCACACCCTGCCAGCCACCGCTGACAGCCGGTCGCACGGGCCCGGGGCCCGGCCCTTGGCCGAGCCGCGCGGCGGCGATCGGCGGGGCCGGGCCGGGAGCGCTGCCGGTTCACGGGTCGGGGGTGTCCGGGCCGGCGGGCAGGACGCGGGCGATGAGGAGGGCGACGTCGTCCGGGGTGTCGGGGCGGCGCAGGGCGGTGAGGAGCAGGTCGCACGTGTCGTCCAGGGGGCGGCGGGGGCCGGCGAGGAGGTCGGCGAGGGTCTGCAGACGGCGGTCGATGTCCTGGTCGCGGACTTCGACGAGGCCGTCGGTGTAGAGGACGAGGTCGTCGCCCGGGCGCAGGGTGAGGTCGCGGGTGGGGAACGGCAGGCCGCCGACGCCCAGCGGCGGGCCGGGGTCGATCCGGACCGGGTGCGGGGTGTCGCCGGGGCGGGCGAGGACGGGCGGGGGGTGGCCGGCGGAGGCGATGCGCAGGAGCCCGGTGGCCGGGTCGAACAGGGCGATCAGGCAGGTGGCCATGGCGTCGCCGAGGTCTCGGGTGGTGGCGTCGAGGTGGGTGAGGAGGTCGGCCGGGTCGGTGGTGAGCCGGGCCAGGGCGCGGGTGGTGGTGCGCAGCTGGCCCATGGTGGCGGCGGCGTTGATCCCGGAGCCCATGACGTCGCCGACGACCAGGGCGGTGCGGTGGCCGGCCAGGGGGATGGTGTCGAACCAGTCGCCGCCGGTGTCGTCGGTGGCGCTGGCGGGCTGGTAGCGGTGGGCGATGGCCAGGCCGGGCGGGTCGGGGGCGTGCTGGGGTGGCAGGAGGTGGCGCTGGAGGGCGATGGTGGCCTGGCGCTGGTGCTGGTACCAGCGGGCGTTGTCGATGGCGACGGCGGCGCGGGCGGCGAGTTCGGTGGCGAGCAGGACGTCGTCCTGGTCGAACGGGTCGGGGTTGCGGGTGCGCTTGAGGTCGAGGGCGCCGAGGACCCGTCCGCGGGCGATGAGCGGCACCGCCAGGTAGGAGTGGACGCCGGCCTCGGCGAGGAGGCGGGCGGCGGTCTCGTCGCGGGCGATCCGGGGCAGGTCGGCGGCGCTCACGTGGGCGACGAGGACGGGGTGGCCGCCGACGGCGGCCTGGGTGACCAGGCGGCGGGGGTGGTAGCGGGTGACCTCGCCGACCGGGTCCGCGGCCAGGGTCGCGGGCGTGGGCTGGGCGGCTTTGATCGCCATCGCGCGGAAGCGGGCGGGCCCGTCGTCGGCGCGGCCCGTCGCCCCGGGCAGGGCGGCGTCCAGCAGGTCGACGGCGGCGATGTCGGCGACCTCCGGCACGGTCACCTCCGCCAGCTCCCGGGCCGTGGTGGGCAGGTCCAGCGTGGTGCCGACCCGGATCGACGCGTCGGCGATCAGCGACAGGCGCCGCCGGGCGCGGGCCGCGGTGAGGGACTGCTCGTAGGGGTTCGTGACGTCGATGACGGAGATCGCCAGCCCCATCACCCGGTGTGCCTGGTCCTCCAGCCGGTAGAACGACGACGTCCACGCGTGGGTGCGGTCGTCGTACGGCATGTGGCCGACGGTGAACTCCTCCAGCACCGGCCGGCCGGTGACCAGCACCCCGCGCATCCGGTCCTCGATCGCCGCGACGTCCAGGTGCGGCAGGACCTCGTGCGGGGTGCGGCCCAGGTGCTCGGCGGCCGGCACCCCGTTGATCCGCTCCAGCGCCGGGTTCACCAGCTCGTAGCGCAGGTCCTCGTCCAGGACCGCGAGGCCGATCGGTGCCTGGTCGACCATCCGCGCCGACAGCGCCAGATCCCGCTCGACCCGCTGCAGGGTCTCCCGGGACGACACGATGCACAGCGCGTACCAGGTGCCGGACGCGGCCTGCAGGCGCATGTTGCGCATCTCCACCAGCACCGTGCGCCCGTCCTTGTGCCGGGCCGGGAACGCCCCCGCCCAGGTGCCCTCGCCGGCCATCACCCGCTCGAACGCCTCCAGCACCGTCTGCCGCCGGTCCGGCGAGACCAGCAGGTCGATCGCCGCGCGGCCGAGCGCCTCCTCGCCCCGGTAGCCGAACAGCGCCTGTGCCTGCGGGCTCCACAGCGAGATCCGCCCCTGCGCGTCCACCACGACGGCCGCCACGCCGAGGACGTCCAGCAGGCCGCCCGCCGCCAGTGCCGCATCGGCCGGCCCCAACCGCTCCGCCACCGTGCACCACCTCCTCGCCCGCTCGCCCGGCCACCGCACCAGGATCCCGTGTCATTCCATCGTCTGCCCGATGCCGCGGACGTGACCGGCGGCCCGGGCCTCGGCCCCGCGCGAAAAGCGGGACGCCGGGCTCCCGGTGTCCCGTCGCCGCCCACTCAGGTCAGGACGGCGCGTACCGAGGCTGCGCCGGGGCCCGCGGGCAGCCGGCCTCCGATCACGACGTCGGCCGCCCGGAGGTGTTCGATCTTGATCCAGTCCCGGGAGCGTGCCCCCGGGAGGTAGCGGGAGTCGCCGTGTCTGGCGATGACGCCTTCGAGCCGGTGTTCGCGTGTCCACCCGTAGGCCTCGGCCACCGAGTCCCCGGTCGGCGGGACGCGCAGACCCGGCTGCCCCGGTTCCGGATTCTCGAGCAGGTCCCGTCGTCGTGCGTACGGCTCGGCGAGCAGGGGGGCGGCCGTGGGCGTGCAGCAGGTCGAACGCGATGAACAGCGTGGGCATGGTCGGCACCCCGGCTTGGACGGCGGCCGGGAGGGTTCCGCTGCTCCTGAAGGCCTTCGTTGTCAGGGGCTGCTGAGAGGATGCGGGCCTGGAGGAGGGCGGCCCCGCTCTGCCCTGGCAGTGAGGAGACGTCAGATGGATTTCGCCAAGACCCTGTTCGCCCACCTCGCGGAGGCACCGCAGACCAGCGGGCCGCGCGATTCGTGGTGGATCCACCCCGTGGGTACGCTCCCGGTCTCCTCGGACATGGCCCTCGTGTTCGACCCCACGTCGGGTGAGGCCGACGGCCTGGAGGTGCCTGCGGGCAGCCATCGGGTGTACGCGGTGATGGATGCGGCGCCGGGAGAGGCGCCGATGACGCTCGGGTTGCTGCTGTGGTTCGACGAGGCACCGCCGGTGGAACTCGGTGAGTACTCGGGCGTGGGCGTGATGACGCACTGCGGCGTCGTGTGCCTCGGCGATCGGCGGGACGACGACGGTGCCCTGGTGAGCGGGCTGATGAGGCTGGCCGGGCAGGAGATCCGGCGCCGTGCGGCGAACGGCCGGGACCGAGGTCTGCTGCCGGCGTTCGAGGGGGCGTGTCGGCAATACAGTCCCGACGCCCTGCAGCCGCCCGAGGAATCCTCGCCTGACACGTTCCGTGCCGGATGGCACGTCCTGTCGGACGAACGGACCGGGTCGACGGTCATCGCGCTGCTGGACCACGGCGAGAACGGCGGCATCTACCCCTGTCTCGACGCGCAAGGGCGAGAGGTCGCCCACCTCGTACAGTTCGAGACCGAGTGACGACCTGCCGGGCGGTCTCCGCACGAGCGGCCCGGGCCCGCGGCGGCGCGCCGTCGGTGCAGGAGCGGAGGGTCCGGCCCGGGAGCGGTCGGCGGCGCCGGGGCAAGGTGGTCCCGGACGGGCTCGATCAGTGTGTTCGTGGCCAGGGAGCCGGCGTCGGCGGTGGCGGGACGGACGTCCGGCCCACGGGAGGTGGAACGCCCGGGCCGGGGTCTCCCGGGTTCCCCCTCCGGGTCTGTTCAGGCGGCGACCGTCAGGTCGGCGCGGCCAAACAGCAGGGCGTAGCCGCGGGGCAGCTGGGCGAGGATGCGGTCACTGAGGTCGTCGCCGGCGAGGTCGGTGACGGCGGCGAGGACGGAGGAGGTGTCCCAGCGGGCCGCGGTGAGGCTGGTGCCCAGGTTGCGGGCGACCGCTTCGACGAAGACGGGGGCTGCGACCGGGGCGGGGAGGGGGATCTGCGAGGCGAAGACGGCGCGGGCGCGGTCGGGCAGGGCCGCGGCGAGGTCGCAGCGCTCCTCGCCGGTGAGCTGGGAGCCGAGGACGGCCAGGACGGCGGTGAGGACGCGTTCGGCTTCCTCGTCGCCGGCGTAGCGGCCGAGGGTGCGGACCTGCTGGATCAGGTGGCGGTAGCGGGTCATGGCTGTGGAGCCTTCCGGGGGCCGGCCGGCCGCGGGTCGGCGGCGGCGTGAGGGTGGTCGGTCGGAGTCCGAGTGCCCGGCGCCGGTGTAGACCGGTGAGGTTCAGCAGCCGGATCTTGCGGCCCCCGGGCCTGGCGCAGCGCTCCGGGCGTCCGGGGCGCTGCCCGTCCGGGCGGCCTCGGGAAGCGACCGACTGGGGGTGTTCCGGCCGCCCCTTCGATCGAGGGGGAGAGATCGGGGGCGGCCGGAACGGTCGGGGACGGGTCAGGCCCGGATCTGCTTGCGGTCGCCGCTGTGGCTGATGGCGACCTTGCGGGGCTTGGCCTTCTCGGCGACCGGGATCTTCAGCGTCAGCACGCCGGCGTCGTAGTCGGCGGTGATCCCGGCGGGGTCGAGGGTGTCGGAGAGCATGACCTGGCGGGAGAACACACCGAGCGGGCGCTCGGACAGCTCCCACTTCACGCCCTCGCCCTCCTGGCGCGGGCGGCGCTCGGCCTTGACGGTCACCATGTTCCGCTCGACGTCGATGTCGATCGCCTCCGGGTCCACCCCCGGCAGGTCGAAGCAGATCACGTACTCGTCGCCGGCCCGGTAGGCGTCCAGCGGCATCGGCGCCGGACGCGACCAAGTCCCCGTGTTGCCCAGGAACTGCTGGGTCAGCCGGTCCAGCTCGCGGAACGGGTCAGTGCGCAGCAGCATCGCGAAACACCTCCACAGATCGAATGGGTGCCAGTGCGCTTCACCTGACACCTTTGTAGCGCGGTCATCCATCCGATGACAAGTCGGCGTGTCGCCTATAGAGTGACTTCATGAGCGAGAAGTCCCGCAGAGCCGCCGCCGACACCTCCCCGGCCGGTCGAGCCCGCCTCGTTCCTGGCAGCCAGCGGATCCACCGGACGTCCGCCGCAGCCCTCGACGCCGTCGACACCCACCTGGCGCACCTCGACGCCCTGCGCCCCGACCGACGCGACGGGCCCGCCGTGGGACCCGGACGCCTCGCACACCCCGGACGGCCGCCCGCCGGGAACGGTCCGGAGCGGGCGGATGCCGGCATGACCGGCACCGCCGCCTCAGCCCGAGTCGCGGGCCGGGGACCGACCGGAGCGAGCGACCGGGCCTGCTGCCGGGCCTCCACCGGCCAGGCTCCGCCGGGCCGTACGGCGACCCGCCCCCGGGGACGGACCCTCGGAGACGAGAAGATCCGTTCGGCGGATAGGGTGCCGCCATGAGCATGTCCAAAGCGGTCGAGCAGGTCGTTCACGAGGCGCAACTCCAGCTCACCGACGGGACGTGGGAGCTCAGCACGCCCGACTCGGCGCTGGCCCGGCAGACCGCCGAGGCCCTCGCGGGCGCCGTCGGCCCCGCCGACGTCCAGGAGGCGCTGCCGAGGATCGAGCGGCTCGCCGCGCTGCGCGAGGCCCTCGCCGCCCTCGCCACGACCGTCGCACGCACCCACGGCCACCTCGCCTGGTTCCTCGCCGACGCCAGCAGCCACCTCACACCGGTCCTCCACTGGCGCGCTCTGGACGCCCCCGGCGGCCGTGCCTTCGGCGCCGTCCCGCCCACCGACGACGAACTCGCCGACGCCGAAGCCGCCATCCGCACCGTCGCCGCCATACTCACCCGCACCGGCCGCAGCTGACCGGCCACTCGGCCCCGCAGGCGAGCGGACACACAGGGGGCAAGGGGGCACACGCGGGCGAACGGGCACACGGGGGCGCAGCACGGAACCGGGGCCCGGCCTGACGCGCGACGCGCCGACGTCATCGCGTACGGGGTTTCGACCGCGGCCGGGACCGGCCGGACTCACCGGAGCCCGTCACCGTCGGGCGGTGTCAGCTGACGAAGATCCGGTGCGGGGCGTCCGAGGTGGCGATCTGCTTGCGCTCCACGTGGACGCCCGGGTACGTCTTTGCGGCGCTGCGCACCCCGAAGCTGGTGGCCACGGCCAGCAGGCCGCTCACGCCCGACAGGCCGGCGACGGCGCCGCCGCCGCCGATGAGGCAGGCGATGACGACGAGGACGATCCCCGCCGCGAGCAGGAGCCAGCCGAACGTGCTGCGGGTGCGCTGCTTCTGCGCGGCGGTCGGCCCGGATTCCAGCACCACCCTGACGGGGAGGCGGCAGTCGCCGCAGAACACGTCGAGGACGACGGCCCCCGACTCCGGGCGCCGGCTCGCGCCGAGCGGGAACAGGTGCCACTGCGACCGGTAGGTCGTGCTCCGCACCCCCTCGGTGCGGGTCATGCTCGCCCGGTGGCCCAGGCGGAACTGTGAGACTCCAGTGGGCACGCTCATGGATCCGGCTCCGTCTCCCCCGTGCGCGGCCCCCGGGCGTCCGCGCGAGCCGCGATGGTAGCAAACGCAGGCGTACACGAAGAGGCCACCGGGCGACGGGCAGGGCCGCGCGGAGGCCTGCCGGCCGGGGCGGGCGGAGGCGCCCGGCACCGGCACACGGGCCTCAGGCTCCGTGGCGGTTCAGGCTGATATGGCATGGACATGCTTAATTCGGCGGGCGGGACGGGGCGGGACACCGCACCCGGTCGCGCGCCGCCCGTCCGAAGACGTCCACCGCACCCCTGGAGACCCCGTGAATCCCGCCACCGCCTCCCGCAGGCGGCGCCTGCTCGCCCCCGGCGCCGCCTGCCTCGCCCTGCTGTGCTCCACCGCCCTCGGTGCCGCGACACCGGCGCAGGCCTTCAGCGGGGGGAACCACGAGAGGATCACCCGGGCCGCGCTGGGGGCCGGGGGCTGGCACCCGAACTCGCTGACGGCGATGGCGGACGGGAACTCGGGCGCCATCGTCGCCAACGACCACGGCGAGTACTTCGGCATCGGCAAGCTGCACTGCGACAACGCCGACTACCTCGACCCCCGGTACGACGGCCGCTACCCCCGCAGCCGCCAGCAGGCCGACGCCGAGATCATCGACTGCATCGACGGTTCCGTCCACAACTTCAAGCGGGCCGTCGCCGCCGCGGACCGGCTGGTCGACGCGAACGGGCACGTCCTCGCCGCCCAGACCTCCCTCTCCCCCGCCTGCACGTGGAACGACCAGCCGGGGCGGGCGAAGTGCGAGGTGCTGGAGGACCTGGGCCGCGGCTGGCACCAGATCGAGGACTTCTACGCCCACAGCAACTGGGGCGACCAGGCCGGCCCGGGAGCCGTCGGCGTCAGGAACCCCCCGGGCCTGGGCAGGACCGACCTGCCCGCGTTCTTCTCCATCGCCCGCTACAGCGCCATGAGCCGCACCGACTGGGCCAAGGACGCCACCGGCCACATCCCCCACGACCTGGCCACCGGCTGCTACCCGGACCGCGACCACACCGGGACGGTGTCCGACTGCGCGAACCGCGTCACCCACGACGGGGTGCTCAACAAGGACACCGCGGACAGCCCGCGTTCGGCCGCCGGCCACAACTTCGACCGCGCCTACGACATGGCCGTCAAGGACATCACCCGCCAGTGGAACGACTTCAAGGGCGAGCTCCAGCGCCGGTACCCGAACAACGGCCGGGCGAAGGCGATGATCTGCGCCATCACCCACGACCACCCGGACAACACCTGCGGCTGACCGGCCGTCGACGGCCTTGCGACTTGACGTGTCATCAGGGACCTTGCAAGGAGGTCGTGAACCGCGGGGGCTGCCTCGGCGTTTCACCTTCTGACGAGTCCTGCGGGGGGACGCAGTGCACGACGGGATGCAGACGCTCCTGACCATGGCAGTGGCGGCCGCCGGGTTGTGGCTGGCCCACAACTACCGGCGCCAGCTCAAAGGCAAGCTCACTGAACGCATGCTGGCTGCCTACCTGGAGCTCTGGGAACTGACTGCGGTATCCGATCTCAACCGTGAACCGCCGATGACCGACGAGGAGAGCCGTCAGCTCGCGGAGGAGATGATGACCTGGTACTACGCGAACGGTAACGGCATGCTGATGTCACCCAAGACGCGTGCGCTCTTCTTCACCGTACGCGGCAACTTGGTGGCACCCGTCCAGAACCTCCAGCCTGCGTCTGTACGAACTGCTCCTGCAGGAGTCGAGGGGCCGACCGCCGGTCTGAGGATCACCTGCATCCGGGCCAGACAGTTGTCCGTCCTGCGGACACGACTGAAGACCGACATGGCCATGTACTTCGGCGCACGGCACCTGCGCAAGCTTCGTCGGGACGAGTGGGAGCTGCTGCGCCTTTGCGGTATGGCCAGGAATCCGGTTGCACGGATACGCGCCAGCAGGTGGCTGGCGAAACGGCTCGAACGGACCCCCTGCTTCTGTGGGCAGTGCAACTGAGACGACCGCATCCAGACGCACTCGGTCCAGCCACGGGTGCAACGAGAAGGACGGGAGAAGAGGTTGTCGGAATCCGGCGGCGACCCGGGCTGCGGGGCTGGGCCGCCGCCGGACTCGCCTCTCGGGCGCGGAGTGGCCGGTGGGGGCGCCGGGTGGTCCGCTGCCGCGGGTTGCGACGGCCGGGTGGCGGCGGGGCGGCCGGGGGTCGTGCCGTCAGTGGGTGGCGGTCGGGGCCGGGTGGCTCGCGCGGGCGAGGGCCTGCTGCCGCAGGCCGCGGAGCTGGTCGAGGAGGGGCTGGTCGGCCCCGAGCACGGTCTTCTCGACGTCGGCCTGGATCCGTTCCACGGTGGCGGCGAAGCCGGCCTGGTCCTGGCAGCGGGCCGAGGTCCTGGCGAGGGAGAGCTCGCCGCCGATGAGGTCGTGGGTCTTCGCCGGATCTCCGCCCTCCTGTTTCACCCGCTGGTCGATCACGGCCACCGGGTCTGCCAGGTGGGTGGCGCTCTGGTGGGCCGAGGACATGCAGTCCCGCCACCGGCCCTCGGCGGCGGCGTACCGGCCGTCGGCCTGGACTCCGGCGACGACATCGCCGCTGAGCACCTGGAAGGTGTTGAACAGCCGGAAGTAGTCGGGGCCGTAGAGGGTGTCGCGGGCCCGGGTGAGGCAGGAGTCGCCGTTGTAGTAGAACTGCTGCTGGCCGGGCAGGTCGACGGTGACCCGGTGCGCGTCCGTCCCCAGGAGGGCAGCCTTCCACGCCTGGTCGGCGTCGTGCTCCTGGTTGGGGTCGGCGGCCTGCTTCAGGTGCAGCACCGTGCTGATCACGCCGAAGCCGTCGGCGGCGGCCTGGTCGGCTCCGAGCAGCCCGTACGGGTTGGCGTCGACGCGGTGGTCGCCGGTGACGAGGCCCTGGGGGCGGTAGTCGAAGCCGCGCTCGCGCATGCATCCGGTGACGAGGACTTCTTCGGCGTCGTGCAGGGCGGCGCGCTGCTGCTCGTCGTAGTGGGTGACGCCGCCGAAGGGACGCGGCGGGGCCCCGGGCGGGGTGGTGGGGGCGGGGGGGGGGCGGGCGGCGGCCCCCCCGCCCCCCCGGCGCGGGGCCCCGGGCCGGGGGGGGGGGGCCGGTGGGTGGTATGGGTGTGTTG
>NZ_JBITCO010000037.1:56267-65379 GCF_044453265.1 Kitasatospora sp. NPDC051705
GCCGCCGATGGGCCGGGGCGGGGCCCGGGGGGGGGTGGTGCCGCCGGATGTGGAGCATCCGGCGGCACCGAGGCCCAGGAGGACCGCCGCGAGGGCGAGGGTGGTCCTGGTCTTCATCGCTGGATCAGACCGTGCACCAGCGGTTGGAGTAGATCGTGGGCAGGTTGTCCCCGATCAGGGTCCAGCCCTGGCCGCGGTAGAGGATCCAGCCCTGGCCCTGGGCGTTCTTGTCCGCGTAGACGACGACGTTGCAGCTGTTGCCGTTGTTGAACGCCGAACCGCCCTGGCTGTGGGCGAAGTTGGTGTACTGGCTGAGGTCGTTGTTGTCCTGGTAGACGGTCTGGACGCCGCCGCCGTAGTTGGCGTTCCAGTACACGCAGAGGCCGCCTGCGTTGCAGCCGGACGGTGCGGCCTGGGCGGCGGGGGCGGTGCCGACCAGGGTGAAGAGGGCGGCGCCGGCGACGGCGGTCGCGGCGGCGGCCTTGGCGATGCGCGACTTGATGGTCACGGAGGTGTCCCTTCGAGGGTGCTGTGGACGTTGGCTCGGATTTCGTGCGGTGGTGCCGACGGCCGGTGGACTGCTTCCGGCCGCGTTCCGGGGAAGAGCCTCTCCGGATCGTGATCACGCCGCTATCCGCTTTCGTGGCGGCGGGAGTTCCCGCATTTCGGATAGCGGAGCAGGGCGGACCTGCGGATGGCGGAGCGGCGCGGAAGCTCTTCACGCATCCGGGCGGGCGGCTGCGCGGCCGTTCGGCCGTTCGGTCGCTAGGCGCCCGGACGCTGGGTCGCTAGGCGCCCGGCCGCTGGGTCTCTCGACGGCTTCGGCGCAGCGTCTCGGACGGCGGCTGTCCGAAGGACTTGCGGTACTCCGCGCTGAAGCGGCCGAGGTGGGTGAAGCCCCAGCGGCAGGCCACGTCGGTCACCGTGCCCTGCGCCCGGCCGTCGGCGATGGCGAGGAGGTCGCGGTGGGTGTGGTCGAGGCGCAGCCGGCGCAGGTACGCCCGGGGCGTGGTGTTCAGGTGGGCCCGGAACCCCTGCCTCAGGTTCGGCAGACTGGTGCGCGCGGCGAGGGCGATGTCCGCCACCGAGACGGACTCGTGCACGTGCTCCTCGCAGAACGCCTTGGCCCGGCGTACGGCGGGTGGCAGGACGGCCGGGCCGCTGCCCGTCGGGGTGCCGCTCCGGGAGTGGCGTCGGGCGTCCGGCAGGCCGTCGGTCGGGAGCTGTTCGAGGTGCCGCTGTTCGAGGTTCCGCTGCTCGCGGTGCCGCGCTCCCCGCGGAGAGTGGCGGCTCGACGGCGAGGCGAGGAACTCGTCGAATCCCCGGACGAGTTCGATCCAGGCGCTGACCAGCGGGTCCTGCTCGTCGAGTACCGGGTCGAAGCGCCCCGAGGCGGTGGACGGCCTTCCCGTGCGTGGCTCCAGGGCCTGCGCGACGGCCCAGTCCGGAACGGTGAGGACGTAGTTGCGTGCTTCGCCGTTCCACGTCATCGAGACCCGGCTGTCCGGGCCGGCGACACCGTGCGTCGACGGCGGGGCCACGCCGTCCGCGGTGCCGACGCCCGTACCCGACACGGGCAGCTGGACTGATCGGATCCCGGCGCGGGGCCGAATGCCTCTGGCAGGTGGCCTCGTTGCCCGTCGCCCCAGGACCAACACGGGGAACGTCCGCCGCTGCGGACGCGGTGCCGGAGGTCGCGGTCGGACTCGCCTCGGCGAGCGTGCCGGGAGCGGGTGATCCGCCGTCCGCAACGATGCCCGGAGCCCACGAGGACGAGCACCCCCGCCCCGCCCCACCCGGTGACCCCGGTCCGCCCCCCGCCGCCCGGCCGCGGTGTGGGACGCGATCCGGCAGGGGCCCGAGGCCGCCGCGGCCCCGGTGGGGCAACCGCAACCGCGGCTCCGCCGAAGGGCCTTGGCCCGGCCGCTGCGGACAGCGGGCCGGCTCCGGGCCGCGGCCCTCTGGGTTACCGGCTCCCCGGGGACGGCGTGCCCGACTCCGACGGACAGGTCGACCGTGGTCACTGACACCTCCGGCCGGGCGGCATCGATCGCGAATCGGCATGAGGTGACGGCGATCTGACGGCCAGTCTGGTAATGGTCCTGCGCATGCTGTTTCCTCCCGTTGGCGCGCGCCGCACCGGCGACGCAGCGTGTGCTCCGAGACTAGGCAGCAGGCATGCCCCCGGCGGGTATCCAATCGGGCGCCGATCCCGTGGGCCAATCGGACGGCCAAGGGGCCGCTCGCCAAGGGCTCCCCTCCCCCGCCACCCGGGGCGGGCCGGAAGCACCACCCCCGGGGCCGCCCCGTGCCGCCGAGGACCGGGCGGCGCCGCACGGCCAGGGCGTTCGAACCGCTCCGCCGGTCAGTCGACGCCTTCGGTGATGCGGAAGTCGCGCTCGACGCCTTCGGGGAAGGCCGCCAGCGCCTTCTGGTACGCCTCGCTCTCGTACGCCGCGACGGCCTGCTCAAGGCTGTCGAACTCGACCAGGACGACGCGTTGCGTGAGTCCGGCCTCGCGGGCGACGACGCGAGCACCACGGGACAGGACGCGCCCGCCCGCGGCCCGGACGGCCGGACCGGCCAGTCCGTCGTAGACGGCCAGCCCCTCGAGGTCGGAAACGGCGGGGTAGACACTGACCCAGTAGCCCTTGGCCATGGACACACTCCTGCGTTCGGTCGGACACGTCCGACGTCGGATGGACACTCGGCTCGATCGATTCCCGCGACGGCTACCGCGGTCGGTGGAATCGCCGTATCCGCAGGTTAGGACTCGATGTGCGGCCGGGGGAAAGACCGATGCGGGATAGACTCAGAACGGATCGTTATCAATCGGCCGGGGAGGGCACGTGGCGCCGGACACCGTGAGCCTGCGGTACTTCCTGGTGCTGGCACAGGAGTTGAACTTCACCCGGGCGGCCGCACGGATCGGCATCGCCCAGCCCGCGCTCAGCGCCCGGATCCGCCGGCTAGAGGCGGACCTCGGCACGGCCCTGCTGGTGCGCAGCACCCGTAGCGTCGAACTGACCACGGCCGGCGCGGCCTTGGCGGAGTCCGCACCGACCGCACTGGCGGCGCTGGACCGGGCCTGGGACACCGCCCGCAGCGCCGCGGCCGGTGAACTGGGCACGCTGCGCATCGGATACAGCCTCAGCACCGGGGCCGAGACGACACCGGCCCTGGTGGACCAGCTGATGCGCGGCACCAGCGGACTCGAGGTCCACGCGGTCCCGATGGCGACGCCGGAGATCTCCCCCGCGGTCGCCGACGGCCGCATCGACGCCGGGATCACCCGCGGTGAACAACCGGGCCGTGGCGTGCGCCGGTCCCTGCTGCGGCGTGCGCGCATCGGGGTCCAGCTGGCGCAGCACCATCCGCTCGCCGAACACGCCGAGATCGAGATCGCCGAGGCGGCCGCGTATCCGCTGCGCATCCCGGACCGAGCGACCAACCCCGTGATCCACGATCAGCTGTCCGCCCTGTTCCGAGGCGCCCGGCCGCACCCCCGGTTCCACACGCCCGCAGTCGCCTTCGACATGTCCCAGCGCGACCTGCGCGACGGGGTCACCCTCGCCCCGGCCGGAGAGACCGCGGCCACGACATCGCCGGCCGGGCTCACCTGGCGGCCGCTGCGGGGCGCGCCCGGCATGACGATCCACCTGGTCCTCCCCCGCGAGCAGTCGCCGCTGCACCGCCGCGTCCGTGCCGTCGCCAGGACCCTGGCGCACGAGCTGCACTGGCTGCCGCACTGACGCGCACGAGGTCGAGCGGGACCAACGCCTGCGATGGCGGAGCCGAAGACCCCTCGCCCGGCGGACGTCGCGGTGATGACGACGACGGCGGTCCTGCCGGATGTCCGGGGTGCCGAATACCGGTTTGTCGTGTCGGCGCCACATGGCATGATCACCCGTCGTGCCGAATCCCACCGTCGCCCCCGCGCGCCCGCAGACCTGCCCGGACTGCACCCGGCCCATCGACGCCGACCCCCGCTTCACCACCTGGTGCCCGGCCTGCGAATGGAACGTCGTCACCGAGCAGGAGGCCGCCGAGGAGGCGGCCAAGGACGCCAGGACGGCCGCCCGCGAACGGTCCGCCGCCGAGCGGACCGAGCAGGTGTTCCAGGACGTCATGGCCGGCCGCGCCGACACCAGCCGCCGCGACTGGCTCGCCGCGACCGCCGTCGCGACCCTGGTCCACCTCCTCACCGCCACGCTCGCCGGCACGGGGATCTGGCTGCTCGTCACCGGGAACACGCCGCTGCGCTGGGTCGGCGCCGCCGTCCTCGCCGTCGTGTTCCTGCTGCGCCCCCGGCTCGGCCGGGCACCGCGCGGCACCGGGGTGCTCACCCGGGCCGAGGCACCGGCCCTGTACGCGCTGGCGGACCGGATCGCCGAGCAGCTCGGGGCCCGGAAGGTCGACGTCATCGTGGTGGGCGACGACTTCAACGCGAGCATGGCCGTGGTCGGCCTGCGCCGCACCTCCGTCCTCACCGTCGGCCTGCCGCTCTGGGAGGTGCTCGACGACCAGCAGCGGATCGCCCTGCTCGACCGCGGCCCCGCCGTCCCGGCCGCGGTCACCGCCGACGCTGCCGAGTCCGCCGCCGTCCACGCCGAACTCGCGCCCCACCGCGCCCGGATCGCCCGCACCTACCTCGCCGGCTGACCCACCGGCACACCGCCCGCACCGCCCACGCCGCCCGCACCGCCCGCACCGCCCGCGCCGCAGCGACGTCGTCGGGGCCTGCGCCGGCATGCGAGCCGGTGGGCGTACGTCACGGGGTGGACGTGTCCCGGAACCGGCGGGCGAGGTAGTTGAGCCAGGTCTGCTGGAAGGCGGCCGCGAGCTGCGACTGCGGGGCGAACAGGTCGAAGGCGTGGTAGGCGCCCGGGTAGAGGTGCAGTTCGACCGGGACGCCGTGGGCGCGCAGGCGGGCGGCGTAGTCGAGGTCCTCGTCCCGGAAGCAGTCGAGTTCGCCGACCGCGATGAAGGTCGGCGGCAGCGCGCCGAGGTCCTGCGCGCGGGAGGGGGCCGCGTAGGGGGAGACGTCGTCGGTTCCGGTGCGGTCCCCCAGGATCGCCTGCCAGGCCAGGATGTTCGTGGAGCGGTCCCAGATGCCGATGTCGGTGATCTCGTGGCTCGACGCGGTCAGGTTGCGGTCGTCCAGCATCGGGTACGTCAGCGACTGGAACAGCGGTGCCGCGCCGCCGCGGTCCCGGACCAGCAGGGCGGTGGCCGCCGCGATGCCTCCGCCACCGCTCTGGCCCGCGATGCCGATCCGGGCACCGTCCAGTCCCAGAGCCTGCGCCTCGCGGACGAGCCACCGGTAGGCGGTGAAGCCGTCCTCGGCGGCGCCGGGGGCGGGTGTCTCCGGGGCGAGCCGGTAGTCGACCACGGCGACGGCGCAGCCGAGCCGTGAGCACACCCGCTTGAGCCAGGGGTCGTCCTGGGCGGCGAAGCCGAGCACCTGACCGCCGCCGTGGAACCAGAGCATCACCGGCAGCGGCCCCTGCGCGGTCGCGGGCCGCAGCAGGCGGACCGGCACGTCGGGGCCGTCCGCCCGTCCGATGCGGTGCTCCTCCGTCGTGACCGACGGGTCGTCGGGCTCGCGTTCGGCGATCGACTCGGCCTGTGCGCGGAACGCCGCGCGCGTCGCGGGGATGTCGGTGAGGTCGAACGCGCCGTTGGGCGTCATGGGGACGCCGTCGAGTGCCTGGCTCAGTTCCCGGTCCATCAGCAGACGGGAGGCGGGCATGGTCGTGCCTACTTTCTTGTGTCTTTCCATCGCGGGTGCCGCGGGGGCTGTGCCGGGTGGGTCGGCTCAGGCCCGGAACTCGTCGATGACGACCACGCCGGTCGTCCCGTAGGTCTCCAGGGACTCCAGCACCCCGCTCGCCTCGTGGAGGCCGACGGTGCGGGTCACGATCCGGCCGGGGTCGAGGCGGCCGGCGGCGATCATGTTCAGCATGGTGCCGAACCGCTGGCCCTGCATGCCGAAGGCGCTCAGGAACTCCAGCTCCTTGACCATCATCACGTCGATCGGCAGCGCGACGTCCCCCTTCTCCGCGGCGGTGGTGTGCCCGAGTTGGAGGTGGCGGCCGCGCGTGCGCAGGGACAGGACGGAGTTGCGGCAGGCCTCGGCGATTCCCACCGAGTCGACGGAGACGTGCGCTCCTCCCCCGGTGAGGGTCTTCACCGCCTCGGCCGGGTCGTCCGTGGCGGCGTTGACGGTGTGGACCGCGCCCAGGGCCCGCGCGGCCTCCAGCTTCTCGTCCGTGATGTCGATCGCGATGACGTTGGCACCCGTCGCCGCGGCGATCTCCACCGTGGACAGGCCAATGCCGCCGCCGGCCCCGTACACCGCGACCCATTCCCCGCCGCGGACCTTCGCCTGGTCGACGACGCCGTGGAAGGCGGTCATGTAGCGGCAGGCGAGGGCGGCGACGTCCGTGAAGCCGACGGACTCCGGTACCCGGACCAGGTTGACGTCGGCGAAGCGGACCATGACGTACTCGGCGAAGGCGCCCCAGTAGGACACCCCGGGGACGAGCGAGTCCACGTGCTCGCACACCTGCTGGTGGCCGCTGCGGCACATCTCGCAGGAGCCCTCGCCGGGGTTCATCGGGAAGATGACGCGGTCGCCCTCCCGCCAGTCCCGGACGTCCCGGCCGACGTCCACGACGGTGCCGGCGAACTCGTGGCCGAGGACGAACGGGGGCTTGACGCTCGGCCCGCCGGTCCAGAAGTTCCCGGCCCACAGGGCCCAGTCGGTGCGGCAGATCCCGTTGGCGCCGACGCGCAGGATCGCGCCGTCCGGTGGGCAGACGGGGTCGGGCACGTCGCGGACGACCAGCGGCTTGCTGAGTTCTTCGATGACTGCGGCGCGCATGGACGCGGCCTCCTTGTGGCTCGTGATGCGACGGGGGAAGACGCTGAGGCCCTCAATGTCCACCGGTTGAAGCGGTGGACTCGAAAGCTAGGCGTTTGCTCGACGCAATGTCAACCACATAAAGTGGTGGACATGGATGACGAGGGCGGTCGACACGAAGGGCGCCAGCGCGCCAAGGCCGACTTCCGCTTCGACGACGCGCGGCTCTGCTTCGCCCTCGCCGGCACCCTGGCCGATCGCGGCACGGACACGCCCTTCGAACGGCTGGCCCGGCCGGAGGACCTGGGCCGCTGGAGCGTGGAGAGCGGCTGCACCACGGTGGCGCCGGCCTGCGACGAAGCCGACCTGGGCCACGCCAGACGGCTGCGGGAGGCGATCCAGCGGACCGGCCAGGCCCTGGCGGACGAAGCCGCACCCGCCCCCGAGGACATCGCGCTGATCAACAGCGCGGCCGCCGAGCCCACGTCCGTGCCCGAACTCTCCGCCGACGCGGCCTCGGTGCGCTGGCACGGGGACACGGTCGCGGCGGTGCTCTCCATGGTCGCGCGGGACCTGATCGAACTCTGCGGCTCGGACTACCGCACCCGCGTCCGCATCTGCGGGAACCCCGCGTGCGGCACGCCCTTCGTCGACACCTCCCGCGCGGGCGCCCGCCGTTGGTGCTCGATGAAGACCTGCGGCGCCCTCGCCAAGAAGCGCACCTACCGGGCGAGGTCGCAGAGCAGCTCCTGACCCCGCCCCGGGGAACGGTCGACGCCCCGTGCACTCGGCGCCGGCTCGACGGGTGGGGCCGGTGCTGACGAGCCGTCCCCAGGCCCTTTCGCCCCGGACGCCGGTTGGGCCGTAACCACCCCCGCGCAGACCGGGAGGTCTGCCGTTCCGTCTCCAGTGCTGGACACTCCGGTACCCGCCCCACCCACACCGCACCCTAGAAGCCCCCACCGACACACACCCGGCCACCGGGCCACCGACGGCAGGACGGCCGAGCCGCCGCGGCGGGAGGCGCGGCGGCCGTCGGACCGAACAGCGGGTGTGACACGGCAGGTGCAACACACGTCGTCGCTGTCGCCCCGGTGACAGTGCCGCGTTCTACGATCAACTTCGTGTGCCGAACACCGGTACGACACCTGAACACAGCAGGGGGGACCACGATGAAGCGGACGAAGAAGACGGGCACGCTCACCACGGCGGCCGGGGCACTGGGGGTGGCGCTGGCGTTCGCCGGGACGGCATCGGCGCAGCCCGCCGACCCGGCACCGGCCTCGGACGAGCCCTTCGGTCACGCGGGGACGGGCCGGATCCTGCCGCCGACCCCGGACGAGGACACCATGTTCTCGATCCCCGACTGGGTCGGGAACGGCAGCGCGGTGACGGCCTCGGCGATCGAGACGCTGCCGATCTCCGTCACCGTCGGCTGCCAGGGCGGCGGTTCGGTCCAGGTGCACGTCGGCGGTGCGGCCCCGGCCGACTTCACGGTGCAGTGCCCGGTGGACTCCGTCGGCGTCGGCTCGGTGGAGATCCCCGCCCGTCCCGGCCGGGACTTCCAGTTCACCGTGCACACCTCGGACCCGTCGATCCACTGGGGCATCAACGCCCTCCAGATCCGCCCCTCCCACTGACCCGGCCCCAGGGCGCCGGGCTCAGCGCCGCAGATGGTGGTCAGCCAAGCTGTCCCTGGCCTCCAGACGGCGTGAGGGTGCCCGCCGGCGGGCACCCTCACGCGTCATCGGGAGGTGACTTGTCACTTAGAGGTCGTTTTCGTCAGATGTTTCATCCCGGAATCAGCCGTTTGGTCTGTGGTGTCGGGTCACGCCAGGAGATGGTGTTCTCGCTGGTGAGGCGGCGGGCCATGAGGTCGGTCATGGCAAGGTGAATCATGGCTTCGGAGCGGGTAGGGAGGGCTTCGTAGTCGCGGGCGAGGCGGCGATGGAGCATGAGCCAGCCATAGGTCCGCTCGACCGTCCACCGTTTCGGAATCGGGGTGAATCCCCTGGTGCCGGGCTTGCGGGCGGTGATCTCCATGTCGATGCCCAGGGTGGCGGCGTGCTCGACGAGGTGCGGGCGGTAGCCGCCGTCGACCCAGGCCTTGCGGATGCCGGGGTGTTCGACGGCGACCTTGTCGAGGAGTCGGGCGCCGGCGACGGAGTCCTGCACGCTCGCTGCCGTGACCAGCACCGCGAGCAGGAGACCGAGTGTGTCGGTGACGATGCTCCGTTTCCTGCCCAC
>NZ_JBITCO010000038.1:0-64606 GCF_044453265.1 Kitasatospora sp. NPDC051705
GCCGCGGCCCCCCCCCCCGCGCCCCCCCCGGGGGCCCGGGGCCGGGGGGGGCGCCCCCGGGGGGCCGGCGGGGCCCCCCCCCCCCCCCGGCCCCCCCCGCCGCCCGCGGGGTGCCGCCGTGGCCGGTCCGGCGGGATCCCGCCGGACCGGCCCCGTACTACGGGCGGTCCCTGGAGAGCTCGTTGAGTTCCGGGTAGGTCAGGCCCCCGTCGAGCGCGGCGTAGGTGCCCGTCCCGTACACCTCCTCGGCGGCCCGGCGGACCGCCGCGTACGCCGCCTTGAACAGGCCGGGGCCGAGGCTGATCCGGGCCACGCCGAGCTCCGCCAGTTCGGCGACCGACGGCGAGCCCGGTCCGGCCAGCACGTTCAGCGGGGCGGGCACCGCCGCGACCAGGGCCGCGATGGTGGCCCGGTCGGCCACGCCGGGCACGAAGACGCCGTCCGCGCCCGCCGCGACGTACGCCCGCAGCCGGCGCACCGCCTCGTCCAGCCGGCCCTCCGGTGCGCCCAGGCCGCGCAGGAAGACGTCGGTGCGCGCGTTGACGAAGGCCGGGACGCCCGCCGCGTCGGCGGCCGCCCGGGCGGCGGCGATCCGCTCGGCGGCGTCCTCGGCGGTGCGCTCCTCGTCCTCCAGGTTCACCCCGACCGCGCCGGTCGCCAGCAGGGCGGTGACGCTCCCGCCGACCCCGGCGGCCGTCTCCGCGTAGCCGGCCTCCAGGTCGGCGGTGACCGGCAGGCCGACCGCGCGGACCACCTGGGCGGTCCGCGCCAGCACCTCGTCCCGGTCGGCGCCGCCGCCGTCCGGGCTGCCCAGCGACCAGCAGACGCCCGCACTGGCCGTCGCCACCGCCCGGGCCCCGGCGGCGGCCACCAGCCGGGCGCTCGCCGCGTCCCAGGCGTTGGCCAGCACCAGCGGGTCGCCGGGGCGGTGCAGTTCCCGGAGCAGCCGGGCCTTCTCCTGCCGGTCCTTCGCGTCCACGGCGGTCACGTGCACGGTCCTCACTTCGCGGCCGGGCTGAGGCGGGTGGCCACGCCGATCCGGTTCCAGGCGTTGATGGTGGCGATCAGCGCGATCAGCTGGGCCAGCTCGGTCTCGTCGAACTGCGCGGCGGCCTCGTCGTACACCTCGTCCGGCACGTGGCCCGGGACCAGCATGGTGACCGACTCGGTGAGGGCCAGCGCGGCGCGCTCCCGGGCGGTGAACCAGGGGGTCTCGCGCCAGGCCGGGAGGGAGAGCAGGCGGTGGTCGCGCTCGCCGTTCTTCACGGCGTCGGTGGAGTGCATGTCGATGCAGAAGGCGCAGCCGTTGAGCATCGAGGCGTGCACCTTGACCAGCTCGGCGAGCACCGGGTCCAGACCCTGCCGGGAGGTGCGGTCCACGGCGGCCATGGCCCGGTAGAACTCGGGGGCCAGGGTCGGCAGGGAGAGGCGCGGGGCGGGAGCCGGGACGTAGGCGTCGGACGGGGTGTCGGTGGTCGTCATGACAGCCAGCCTAGGGAGCCGGTGGCCCGTTTCCCTGGTGCATTCGGGCTGCGGATCCTTGGGCCACTTCGGCCCGCCCGCCGGCCCCGCCGAGTCTGCCACGGACGGCCCGCGGCGGAGCGGGGTTCCGGCGTTCCGGTACGCGAACGGGCGTGCGAGGATCGCCGGTAGGACGAGGTCAGGGGGCCAGGATCGTGTGCACGGCGTTCGTCAGCATCGAGCCCGGGGCGGCGGTGCCGGTGCTGCTCCTCTCCGTCCGGGACGAGTACCTCGGGCGGGCCTGGCTGCCGCCGGACCACCACTGGCCGGACCGGCCCGGCCTGCTCGGCGGTCTGGACCTCGCGGCCGGCGGGACCTGGCTGGCCGCCGACCCCGAACGGCGCGTCGCCGCCTGCCTGTTGAACGGCTTCGGCCCGGCCGCCCCGGCCGGCACCCGGCGCTCCCGCGGCGTGCTGGCCCTCACCGCCGTCCAGGAGGGCGGCATCGGCCACCTCGACCTCACCCCCCACGACCCCTTCCACCTCGTCGTCGCCCGGCCGGACGGCGCCCGGGTCACCAGCTGGGGCGGCGGCCGGCTGGAGGAGCACGAGCTGCCGCCCGGCCTCAGCGTGGTGCTCAACGACGGGCTGGAGGGCCTGTCAGCGAACCGGACCGCCTCCGAGCGGATCCGCGCGCTGATGGCCGCCCGCGCCGAGCACTTCCGGGCCCGCCTCGAGGCCGCGCCCCGACCGGAGCCGCACGGCGACGGCCCCGTCGAGCGGGCCTGGGGAGCGTGGCTGCCGATCGTCACCGGCGACGGGCTGCCGCTGGACGACGACGCCGCGCTGATCCAGCGGCGGGACTTCGGCGACGGCCGGATCTGGGGATCCTCCTCGATCTCCCTGCTCGCCCTCGGACCCGACCGGCTGCGCTACGACTTCGCCCCCGCGCCGGTGCCCGCCGGGGGCGGCGCGTGGCGCCGGGTGGCGCCCGGCCCGGACCGGCACGGCGGGTCCTGAGCGCCCCCCCTGCGCGCCGGTCCCCGACGGCACCCGACCCGAGCAGCACCCGACCCGAGCAGCGCCCCAGCGCCCGCTCCGGCCCGCGGTGTCGCGCAGACGTCCGCTCGGTGAACTTCTGGCGGCGGCCCTGCCGGGCGTCTACATGCCCGTAGTAGCTTCGCGGGGCTCCCCCGGATCAGACCCCCGAGCGAAGGTGCGCGATGTCCACCCTGACCTACCCCGAAGCGATAGGCGTCGGCCTGCTGCAGGGAGTGACGGAACTCTTCCCGGTCTCCAGCCTGGGCCACAGCATCCTGCTGCCCGCCCTCATCGGCGGGAGGATCCAGCAGGACCTCGACATGACCGCCGAGGGCTCCTCCTACCTCGCCGTGCTGGTCGGACTGCACCTGGCCACCGCGCTCGCCCTGGTGGTGTTCTTCCGCAGGGACTGGGTCCGGGTGATCAGCGGGTTCCTCAGCTCGGTCCGCCGCCGCAAGGTCTCCGACCGGGACGAGAAGCTCGCCTGGCTGCTGATCGTCTCCACCATCCCGGTCGGGGTGGCCGGCCTCGCCCTGGAGAAGGCGCTGCGGCACGCGCTCGGCAAGCCCGTCCCGGCCGCGGTCTTCCTCGCCCTCAACGGGCTCGTCCTGCTCGGCGCCGAGCGGCTCAAGCGCGGCGGCACCGGCCGCCGGCGGGCCGGGCGCGCCGCCCCGCCCGTCGAGGAGCCGGGGCTGGACCCGGCGATCGCCTCCGACCACCGGCTGGCCCGGCTCGGCTACGGCCAGGGCGCCTGGATCGGCGCCGCCCAGATCCTCGCGCTCTTCCCCGGCATCAGCCGCTCCGGCGTCACCATGAGCGCCGGCATCCTGCGCGGACTGCACCACGAGGACGCCGCCCGGTTCTCCTTCCTGCTCGCCACCCCCGTCATCCTGGCCGCGTCCGTGCTGAAGGTGCCCGAGCTGTTCAAGCCGGAGAACTCCGGCGTCCTCGGCCCGGTCGTCGCCGGCAGCGTCGCCGCCTTCGTCGCCGGTTACGTCTCGGTGCGCTTCCTCACCAAGTACTTCGAGACCCGCAGCCTGACGCCGTTCGCCGTCTACTGCTTCGTCGCCGGCGTCGGCAGCGCGGTCTACCTGTCCCTCTGAGCCGCTCGCCCCGGGCCGCGCTCACACCCGGGCCAGGACGCGGGCGAGTTCGACCGGCTGCGAGACCATCGGCCAGTGCCCGGTGTCCAGCTCCACCAGCCGCCAGCCGCCGCCCGCGACCAGCTCCACCACCACGGGCGGCGGCTCCGGCCAGTCCAGCAGGCACTTCACGTAGGTGGCGGGCAGCGCGGCCAACGGCCGCTCCAGCACGGCCGGTTCGGTCAGCGAGGAGCCCGGGTGCGGGGTCGCGCCGGCGACGATCCGGTCGATCTGCTCCGTCGTCAGCCCCTGCTCGGCGAACTCCGCCGCCGGCATCGGCGCCCAGAACCCGCCGTTCGCGGCGATCGCCGCCACCAGCGCGGCCGGCTCCGCGCCCTGGTCGGCGAAGGACTCGCCGTCCACCGGCACGTTGGCGTCCACGAAGACCACCCCGGCCAGCCGGTCGCCGATCCGCTCCGCGGCCTGCCCCACCGGGATGCCCGAGTAGCTGTGCCCGACCAGCACGACGTCCCGCAGGTCGAGCCGCTCCACAGCGGACACCACGTCCGCCACGTGCGTCTGCTGCCCGGCCGGCTCCCCGCGCCGCTCCGCCAGCCCGGACAGCGTCACCGGGTGCACCCCGTGCCCCGCCGCCCGCAGCTCCGCGCCGACCTCGTCCCACACCCACGCGCCGAGCCACGCCCCGGCCACGAGTACATAGTTCGCCATGCGCGGCACGGTAGCGGGTGGGTGCGACAGGGGCCGGCGGATCCCGCCGCCCGCCCGCCCGGGGCGGACCGGGTCAGAGGCTCGCGACCGCGGCCAGCACCACCTCGGCGACGGCGGCCGGCTGCTCGACCAGCACGGCGTGGCCGGCGTCCGGGACGGTCACCGTCGTCACCCGAGGGCAGGCCTCCAGGGCCGCGCGCTCGGCCGGCTGGAGGCCGATCTCGTCGTGGTCGCCGCGGACCACCCAGGCCGGCAGGCCGGTGCCGCAGAGCCGGTCGACGAGGGAGCCGTGCCGGTCCAGGTACTCGTAGTAGGCCCGGACGATCCGCCGGGCGGAACCCGCCTCGGTCAGACCGAGGTCGGCCGTCAGAGCGTCGGCCCGGTCCGGCGGCAGGCTGCCGCGCATCGTCCGGGGCAGTGTCCTGACCAGGGCGGCCCAGGCCGCCGCACCGAGCCCGGGCACGTGCCCCACCTGGTCCATGACGGCCAGGAACCTCGCCTCGTCCCGCCGGGAGAAGGTCGGCGAGAGCAGCACCAGCGGCCCGGCGAACAGGCCGGCCCCGGCCGCCTCCAGGGCGACGTTGGCCCCCAGGCTGTGGCCCACCAGCACGTCGCAGCCGCGCTCGGCGGCGAAACCGGCCATCAGCCGGGCGTAGTTGTCCATCGACACGTCCGCGGGTGCGGCCGTCCCCCCGAAGCCGGGCTGGGTGACGGCCGTCAGCCGGATCCCGGCCGCGGCGAGCGACGGGTCGGCCAGCACGTCCTCGTACCAGACCGCGGAGCACATCCCGCCGGGGATCAGCACCACCCGGTGCCGGGCGTCGGCCGGACCGGCCTCCCGGACGTCCCAGTTCCCGTTCATGCGGCAGCGTTCTCGTTCATGCGGCAGAGTCTGGGCCCGGGGTCCGGCCCCGGCGGGGACAGTGCTCCGATCGGAGTGTGTCGGTCGCGCCGGGGCCGGACGGCCCGGCCGTCAGCCGGTGAGGCCGAGGGCGGCCAGCCGGGTCGGGTCGGTGAGGATGTCCAGCGCGGTGATCCGGCCGTCGTGGATGGTGAACGACATGACCGACAGCGCCCGGCCCCCGGCGAAGGAGACCACCCCGGGCGAGCCGTTGACCAGGACCGGACGGCCGTCGGCCGCGAAGCGGGCGAAGGTGATCGCCTGGGCGGCGACCTCGGCCGCACCGCGGCGCAGCACGCTCGGCACCAGCGTGCCGCCGTCGGAGCGGGCCACCACCTCCGGGTCGAGCACCGCGAGCAGCGCCTCGAAGTCCCCGCCGCGGGAGGCGGTCAGGAAGGCGTCCACCACCTCGCGCTTGCGCGCCGTGTCGGCGTCGGCGGCCGGGGTGGCGCCCTGGACGCGGCGGCGGGCGCGGCTGGCCAGCTGCCGGGTGGAGGCGCCGGTCCGGCCGAGGACCGGCGCGATCTCGTCGAAGGGCACGTCGAACATGTCGTGCAGGACGAAGGCCAGCCGCTCGGCCGGGGCGAGCGTCTCCAGCACGACCATCAGCGCTATGCCGACCGAGTCCGCCACCAGGATCTCGTTCACCGGGTCCAGCGTGGACAGCCCGCTGACCACCGGGTCCGGCAGCCGGACCTGTCCGTCCTGCTCGGGCAGCGGGTCCTCGCGACGGGAGGTGCGCGAGCGCAACTGGTCCAGACAGACCCGGCCGACGACGGTGGTGAGCCAGGCGCCGAGGTTGCGCACCCCCGTCACGTCGGTGCGGCTCATCTTCAGCCAGGCCTCCTGCACGGCGTCCTCCGCCTCGGCCACCGACCCAAGCATCCGGTAGGCCACGGAGCGGAGTTGGGGCCGCTCCGCCTCGAACCGCTCGGCCAGAAGAATTTCCTCGCCCATCTGTCACATCCTCGCGTCGGGATCCGTCGGTCCTGTGACGGACGCTAACCGACCACGAGGAGCAGACGATGACCACCGCTCGGATGAAGAACCCCGCCATGGTACTGCCCGAGGCCATGACCGGTATCCAGACCATCTACAAGGCGATGTACCAGGGGGGCGTCTCCCCGAAGGTGCTGGAGCTGGTGCACCTGCGGGCCAGTCAGATCAACGGCTGCAGCGCCTGCGTGTTCGCCGGCGTCACCGGCGCCAAGCAGCACGGCGAGACCGACGAGCGGCTGCACGCGGTCGCCGCGTGGCGGGAGGCGCCGTTCTTCTCCGACGAGGAGCGCGCCGCCCTCGAACTCACCGAGTCGGCCACCCGGATCGCCGACCGCTCGGGCCGGGCCGTCCCGCAGGACGTCTGGGACGCCGCCGCCGACCACTTCGACGAGGAGCAGCTCTCCGCGATCATCCTGATGATCGCGCTGACCAACTTCTTCAACCGCATCAACACCACCATCGAGGAGCCGGCCGGCGCCACCTGGAGCTGACCCCGGGCCGCGGGGCCGCCGCGCGATAATCGGGACGGACCGCGACCGCCCCGGACAGAACGGCCCCCATGAGCAGCTCCTGGACCTCCTTCGGCGGCGACCTGCACCTGGACCTCACCGAGCGGCGGGCCGCCGGTGCCGGGTTGCGGGTCGCCCTGGAGGACGCCCTGCGCGAGGCCGTCCAGGACGGGCGCCTCGGACCGGGCACCCGGCTGCCGTCCTCGCGGGCCCTCGGCGAGGACCTCGGTATCGCCCGGAACACCGTCGTCGAGGCGTACGGACAGCTCACCGCGGAGGGCTGGCTCACGTCCCGGCAGGGGTCCGGCACCACCGTCGCCCGGCGCGCCGCACCGCGCCCCGGGCGGCGGAGCACCCGGCCGTCGGCGCGGGGCCGGAGCGTCCGGCACGACCTGTCGGCGGGCCGGCCCGACCTCTCGCTGTTCCCCCGCACCGCCTGGCTCGCCGCGGCCCGCCGGGCCCTGGCCACCGCACCGCACGACGCCTTCGGCTACGGCGGGCCGCTCGGCCGGATCGAGCTGCGGCAGGCACTCTGCGACTACCTGGCCCGGGTCCGCGGGGTCCGCACCGACCCCGACCACCTGCTGATCTGCACGGGCGTCACCCAGGGCCTGGGCCTGCTCGGCGCGGCCCTGCGGGAGCGCGGCGCCCGCGGCATCGCGGTCGAGGGGTACGGCCTGCCCCCGCAGCACGCCGTCCTACGGGCCGCCGGGCTGAGCACCGTCGCACTGCCGCTGGACGGGGCGGGCGCCCGGGTCGAACGGCTCGACGGGCTCGACTCCCGGTGCGGCGCCGTGCTGCTCACCCCCGCGCACCAGTACCCGACCGGCTCGGCGCTGGCCGCCGACCGCCGGGCCGCCGCCGTCCGCTGGGCGCGCGAGCGGGACCGGTACGTCGTCGAGGACGACTACGACGGCGAGTTCCGCTACGACCGGCAGCCGGTCGGCGCGATGCAGGCGCTCGACCCGGAGCGGGTGGTGTACGCGGGCACGGCCGCCAAGAGCCTCGCGCCGGGCCTGCGGCTGGCCTGGCTCGCCCTGCCGGACGCGCTGGTCGAGCCGGTGGCCCGGCTGAAGGCGCTGGCCGACACGATGTCCCCGGTGCTCGACCAGCTGATCCTCGCCGAGCTGATCACCTCCGGGACGTACGACCGGCACGTGCGGCGCTGCCGGCTGCACTACCGGCGGCGGCGGGACCAGCTGGTCGCCGCCCTGGCGGAGCACGCCCCGCGGGTGCGGGTCACCGGCATCGCCGCCGGACTGCACGCCGTCCTGGAGCTGCCGCCGGGTTCGCCGTCCGAGGCGGAGCTGCGGGCCCGGGCCGAGGCCGCCGGGCTGGCCCTGGGGACGCTGTCCTGGCACCTCGCCGACCGGGCCGTCGGCGAGGGCGCCGCGCCGGCCCTGGTGATCGGCTACGCGGCCCCGCCCGAGCACGCCTACCCGGCGGCGCTGGCCGCGCTCTGCGAGCTGCTGCGCGAGCGGTGAGCCCGGCCGGGCCGGGCCGGTGCCGCCGGACGGGCGGTGCGGCGAGCCGCCGGACGGGCGGTGCGGCGAGCCGCCGGAGGTCACCGACGGCCCGGGGCGGGTCACTTGTTGCGGCTGCCGAGCTCGAACAGCAGCATGATGAAGCCGGCGAAGACGTGGATGCCCGCGGTGTAGATCACCAGGCGGAGGTAGACCCGCTTGTTGGCCCACTTCCCGGCGTCCATCGTCTTCGGGCCGGCCGCGGTGTCCGCCGCGGCGGTCGGCTTGGCGGCGGTGCTGGTGGGATCGGCCATGGGGATCTCCTCCGGTTCCTGACGGTGGGTCAGTGGGTGGCTGCGGGGCCGCCGCCGAGGCAGAGTTCGCCGCCGGGGCTCTGCAGCAGGGTGTGGACGAAGAGCAGTTCGACGCCGGCCGGCGCGTCGGCGGCGATGCAGTGCGGGGTGAGCGAGTCGAAGTGGGCGGAGTCGCCGACGTCGAGCCGGTGGACGCGGTCGCCGAGGGTGAGCCTGAGCCGCCCCTGGAGGACGTACAGCCACTCCTCGCCGGGGTGGACCCGGACCACCGCGTCCTGCACGCCGGGCGGCACGTGCACCCGCAGCGCCTGCATGGCGCGGCCGGGGGCGCCGGCGCGGCGGTAGCCCCAGCCGCCGGCCCGGCCGGGGTCGATGGCGCCGCCGCGGACCACCGGGTCGGGTTCGGCCATGGTCTCGCCGAGGAGGCCCGAGACGGAGGTGCCGTAGGCGCGGGCGAGGCCGAGCAGGACGGGGAGGGACGGCTGGCGGCGGCCGGTCTCCAGCCGGGACAGATAGGCTGGGGAGAGCCCGACCCGCGCGGAGGCCACTTCGAGCGTCAGGCGGCTGCTGAGCCGGTGTTCCCGGAGGCGGGCGGCGAGGCCGGCCACCTCCTGGTCGTCGAGCTGGTCTCCCGGGGCGGGGGCCCCGGTCGGGCTGGTGGTCATGTGACCAGTGGACACCCGCCGTGCCGCTCGGGCAAGAATTTTGCCTCAGGGGCAAATCGCCTGAGGGCTCCGGCGTCGGGCCGCGGGCCGGACCGGCCTCACGGCCGCGGGATGTTGCGCAGGTTGCTGCGGGCCAGGTCGATCATGCGACCGACCCCGCCGGAGAGCACCGTCCGCCCGGCGGCCAGCGCGAAACCCTTCAGCTGGGCCGCGGTGATGTGCGGCGGGATCGACAGCGCGTTGGGGTCGGTGACCACGTCGACGAGCGCGGGCCCGGGCCGTTCCAGCGCCTCGGCCAGCACCTCGCGGACCCGGCCCGGTTCGGTCACCCGTTTCGCCGGGACGCCCATCGCCCGGGCGATGCCCGCGTAGTCCACGTCCCCGTTGTCGATCTCCGACTCCGGGTAGCCGGAGACCAGCATCTCCAGCTTGATCATGCCGAGCGCTCCGTTGTTGAAGACGACGGTCTTCACCGGCAGCCGGTGCTTGGCGACCGTGAGCAGCTCGCCGAGCAGCATGCCGATCCCGCCGTCACCCGCCATCGCGATGACCTGCCGCCCGGGGCAGGCGAGTTGGGCGCCGATCGCGTGCGGCAGGGCGTTGGCCATCGAACCGTGCAGGAAGGAGCCGATCACCCGGCGGCGCCCGTTGGGCTGCAGGTAGCGGGCGGCCCAGACGTTGTTCATGCCGGTGTCCACGGTGAACACCGCGTCGGCGGCGGCCACGTCGTCGAGCACCGAGGCGACGTACTCCGGGTGGATCGGCAGGTGCTCCTCGATGTCCCGGGTGTACGCGCCGACCACGTCCTCCAGCGCCCGGCAGTGCCTGCGCAGCATCCCGTCGAGGAAGGACCGGTCGGGCGAGGCCTCCAGCAGCGGCAGGACGGCCCGCAGGGTGGCCGCGACGTCCCCGTGGACGGCCAGCTCCAGGGCGCTGCGGCGGCCCAGCCGGGTGGCGTCGTGGTCGACCTGGACGGTGTGCACCTGCGGCAGGAAGGAGTCGTACGGGAAGTCGGTGCCGAGCAGCAGGACCAGGTCGGCGGAGTGCAGGGCCTCGTGGCAGGCGCCGTAGCCGAGCAGCCCGCTCATCCCGACGTCGTAGGGGTTGTCGAACTGGATCCACTCCTTGCCCCGCAGCGAGTGCCCCACCGGTGCGTTCAGGGCCTGCGCGAGCTCCATCACCTCCGCGTGCGCCCCGCGGACCCCCGCACCGCAGAACAGCGCGACCTTGCGGGCCGCGTTGAGCAGCCGGGCCAGCTCCTGCACCTGCGACCACGGCGGCGCGGCCACGGCCTGCTCGGTGAGGAAGTGGCTGCTGCCGGTGGGCCCGGCCGCGGGCAGCGCGGCGACGTCCCCGGGGAAGGCCAGCACCGAGACGCCGTGCGAGCCGAGCGCGTGCTGGACGGCGATCCGCAGCAGCCGGGGCAGCTGGGCGGGGGTGGAGACCATCTCGCACCAGTTGCTGCAGTCGGTGAACACCCGCTCGGGGTGGGTCTCCTGGAAGAACCCGGTACCGATCTGGCCGGACGGGATGTGCGAGGCCAGCGCCAGCACCGGCAGTCCGCTGCGCTGGGCGTCGTAGAGGCCCTGGACGAGGTGGGTGTTGCCGGGCCCGCAGGAACCGGCGCAGACGGCCAGCCGGCCGCTCAGCTCCGCCTCCGCGGCGGCCGCGAACGCGCCGGCCTCCTCGTTGCGCACGTGCACCCAGCTGATGCCCTCGGCCCGCCGGATCGCGTCCACGACCGGGTTGAGGCTGTCCCCGACCACCCCGTAGACCCGCTCCACCCCGGCCTGCCGGAGCACCTCCACCATCTGTTCGGCCACGCTCGCCACGGGTGCTCTCCTTCCCGCCGGTACCGCCGCCCGCCGGGCGCTCGGGTGCCGGCGGCCGCCGGCTGCCACAGGACACCTGCACCCTCCGGCGGCCGGGCCCGGCCCGCACCCGGGGCGGGCCGAACAGGTGAGGCCGCCGCGGGGGCGGGGCGGGGGGCGATCCGGCTACTCCGCCGCCAGGTGGTCCGGCGACTGCCCGACCTTGCCGGCGGCCACGCCCGCCTGCGCCTGGCGCCGGGCCGGCTCCCGGCCGGGCGGCTGCGCGCACCGCTCCTGGGCCGGCGGCACGGTGGTCGGCAGGGTCACCGGCTCCCCCGCCTTCACCTGCACCAGCTCGCCGTCGTGGCGCAGGTGGAGCACCTCGCCGCGGCGCAGCGTGTACGTCGTCCCCTCGTGGGTGATCCGGACGCCGAGCAGCTGCCCGCGGACCAGCAGCGAGAAGCCGAGGCGCATCAGTCCGGCCGGCAGCCGGGGCCGGAAGGACAGCGCCTCCCCGTGGTCGCGCAGCCCGCCGAAGCCGGCCACCAGCGCGACGCAGGCCCCGGCGAGGGAGGCCATGTGCAGGCCGTCGCGGGTGTTGCCGCCCAGGTCGTGCAGGTCCATCAGGGCGGCTTCGGCGGTGTAGTCGTAGGCGAGGTCGAGCTGGCCGACCTCGGCGGCGATCACCGCCTGGGTGCACGCGGAGAGCGAGGAGTCGCGGACGGTCAGGCGCTCGTAGTAGGCGAAGTTGCGGGCCTTCTGCTCGTCGGTGAAGGCGTCGCCCCTGACCTGCATGGCGAGCACCAGGTCGGCCTGCTTGACCACCTGCTTGCGGTACAGGTCGAAGTAGGGGAAGTGCAGCAGCAGCGGGTACTTCTCGGGCGGGGTGTGCTCGAAGTCCCAGACCTGGTGGTGGGTGAAGCCGTCGGCCTGGGGGTGGACGCCGAGGTCCTCGTCGTACGGGACGTACATCGCGGCGGCGGCGTCCCGCCAGGCGGCGGTCTCCTCGGTGTCGACGCCGAGGTCGGCGGCCTCGCGCGGGTGGCGGACGGCGGCCTCGGCGGCGGCGCGCAGGTTCGACTGCGCCATCAGGTTGGTGAACACGTTGTTGTCGGCGACGGCGCTGTACTCGTCGGGGCCGGTGACGCCCTCGATGCGGAACCTGCCGGCGACGTCGTGGTGGCCGAGCGAGCGCCACATCCGGGCGGTCTCGACGAGGAGTTCGAGCCCGTACTCGCGCTCGAACTCGGCGTCCGCGGTGGCCCGGACGTAGCGGGCGACGGCGGCCGCGATGTCGGCGCCGATGTGGAACGCGGCGGTGCCGGCCGGCCAGTACCCGGAGCACTCCTCGCCGCGGATCGTCCGCCAGGGGAACACCGCTCCGGCCAGGCCGAGTTGGGCGGCCCGTTCGCGGGCCAGCGGAAGCGTGGTGTGCCGCCAGCGCAGCGCCTGGTTGACGGCGCCGGGCAGGCAGTAGGTGAGCACCGGCAGGACGAAGGTCTCGGTGTCCCAGAAGCTGTGGCCGTCGTAGCCGGGGCCGGTCAGCCCCTTGGCCGGGATGGCCCGCTCCTCGCTGCGGGCGCCGGCCTGCAGGACGTGGAAGACGGCGAACCGGACGGCCTGCTGGAGTTCGACGTCGCCCTCGATCTCGACGTCGCTGTTCTCCCAGAACTCCCGCAGGTAGTCGGCCTGTTCGGCGACCAGGCCGTCCCAGCCGGTGTACCGGGCGGCGGTCAGCGCGGCCTCCACCTGGTCCCGGACGGCGGGCAGCGAGCGGGTGGCCGACCACCCGTAGGACATGAACTTGACCAGCCGCAGCCGCTGCCCGGGCGCGAGCACGGTGGTGACGCTGACCCGGCACTGGTCCGGCGTGGCCTCCGCGACGGTGTCGAGCCGCTCGGGCCCTTCGATGAGGTGGTCCATCCCGGCGGCGACCCGGATGCCGCTGTAGCGGGTGCGGTGCACCAGGACGGCCTTGCCGTCCGCGGCGTGGTGCGCCTCGGACTGCAGCGGCGCCTCCAGGACGGCCGCGGCCCGCGGGTCCCCCTCGGGGCCGCCGGGCAGCTGCTCGTTGGCGACCAGCTCGGACTGCAGCACGATCCGCACCGGCTCGTCGACCGCCTCGACGCTGTACTCGACGGCGGCGACGGCCCGCTGGGTCAGCGAGACCAGCCGGGTGGAGCGCACCCGGATCGTCCGACCGGCCGGGGAGGTCCACTCGGCCTCCCGGTTCAGCAGGCCCTCGCGGAAGTCCAGCCAGCGCCGGTGGCTGACCAGTTCGCCGTAGCGCAGGTCGAAGGGCTCGTCGTCGACCAGCAGCCGGATGATCTTGCCGTTGGTCACGTTGATGACGCTCTGGCTGGACTCCGGGTAGCCGTAGCCGCCCTCGCCGTACGGCAGCGGGCGCAGCTCGAAGACGCCGTTGAGGTAGGTGCCGGGCAGGCCGTGCGGCTCGCCCTCGTCGAGGTTGGCGCGCAGGCCGATGTGGCCGTTGGAGAGCGCGAACAGGGACTCGGCGCGGGCCATCGAGGTCAGGTCCAGCCCCTGTTCGACGATCTGCCAGGGGTCGACGGCGAAGTTGTCCAGGCCGGTCATGCGTCCTCCTCCGCCGCGAGCAGCTCGGCGAGGTCGTCGACGACCACGCTCGCACCGTCCCGGCGCAGCTCGGCGGCCTGGCCGGTGCGGTTCACCCCGACCACCGCGCCGAAGCCGCCGGCCCGGCCGGAGGCCACCCCGGCCAGCGCGTCCTCGAACACGGCGGCGTGCGCGGGCTCGACGCCGAGCGTGCGGGCGGCGTAGAGGTAGGTGTCGGGCGCGGGTTTGCCGGGCAGGCCCTCGCGCTTGGCGACGACGCCGTCCACGATCACGTCGAACAGCTCCTCGATGCCCGCCGCCCGCAGCACGTCGTGGCAGTTGGCGCTGGAGGACACCACCGCGCTGGGCAGGCCGAGCGCCTGCAGCCGGCGCACGTAGGCGACCGAGCCCTCGTAGGGCCGGACGCCCTGCTCGCGGATCATCCGCAGCACGGTGTCGTTCTTGGCGAGGCTGATCCCTTGCACGGTACGGGCGTTGGGCGGGTCGGCGTCGGTCCCCTCGGGCAGGTCGACGCCCCGGCTGCGCAGGAACGTCCGGGTGCCGTCGAGGCGCGGGCGGCCGTCCACGTAGGCGTCGTAGTCGGTGACGGCGTCGAAGGGGACGAACTGCCCGCCGGTGCGCGCCGCTTCGGCACGCAGGAAGGTGTCGAAGGTGTCCTTCCAGGCCGCCGCGTGCACCTCGGCGGTCCGGGTGAGGACCCCGTCGAGGTCGAAGAGGAATGCGCGGATGTCGTCCGGTAGCCCCAGCATGGGTGCAGTCTTACCCGCGAACACGGGGAAGCCGCCCATTTCCCGGCGGCGCGTCGCGGAAGGGCGGCTTCCGGCCCGCCCGGCCGCGCCCGGCCCGGGACCGGGCCGGGGCCGGGGTCAGGACCGGGGCGGGGGCCGGGACGGGCACCGGGGTCGGGGGCCGGCACCAGGGTCGGGGGCCGGCATCGGGTGCGGGCGGCGTCGGCCGGATCAGGGCGAGTCGGGCATCTGCGCCTCGGCGGCCGCCGTCACCGCGAAGACCGCGCCCTGCGGGTCCGAGACCACGGCCATCCGGCCCGACTGCATGTCGAACGGCGGCTGGATCACCGCGCCGCCGGCCTTGACCAGGGCGTCGACGGTCGAGTCCACGTCGTCCACCGAGAAGTACGCCATCCAGTGCGAGGGCGTGCCCGTCGCCAGGTACCCGGCGACCGGCTGCATGCCGCCCACCGTGCGGTCGCCGACGTTCAGCGAGTAGTAGCCCTCCATGCCCTGGATGGTCGCCGGGCGCAGCCCGAGCGCCTGGTGGTAGAAGGCTCCGGCCAGGCCGGTGTCCGTGGTGTTGAGCTCGTTCCAGACCAGCGCTCCCGGCTCGTTGACCACGCCCGCGCCGATGAAGTCGACCTTCTGCCAGACGCCGAACACCGCGCCGGTCGGGTCGGCGGCGACCAGCATCCGGCCGACGGTGCCGACGTCCATCACCGGGTAGAGGATCGTGCCGCCGTGCTCGGAGATCGACCGGCTGCTCGCGTCGGCGTCGTCCGAGGCCAGGTAGGTGGTCCAGCCGACCGGCGGCAGCGGCTGGCCCTCGGGCGCGGACTGCGCCATGATCCCGGCGACCGGCTTGCCGTTGAGCGAGCACACGGAGTAGCCGCCGAACTCGGCCGGGCCGACCTCGCCCTGCCAGCCGAACAGGTCGCGGTAGAAGTCGAGCGCGGCCTGCTGGTCGCTCGCCATCAGATCGATCCAGCACGGGGTGCCGGGCTTGTACGGAGCGGTGACTACGGGCATTGCTGGGCCTCCCGGAGGCAGTGGTCGCCGGCGCGGTGGTCGTCGGGGCGGGCGGTCGTCGGGGCGGGCGGTCGTCGGGGCGGGCGGCCGTCGGCCGTCCGGTGCCGACCGTCCGCGCGAACGGCCGTACACGGCCACCATCGGCCCGCCACCGCGATCCCGCCACCGGACGGCGCCCTGCTGGGCGACCGGGCACGGAGCGACCACCGGGCGGTCACCCGGCGTCGTGCCGGGACGCCGTGACGAAGTACGGCTGCACCTTGCCGCTCTGCGCGTAGTCCTTGAGCCGGACCAGCAGTTCGGCCCAGGTGCCGGCGACCATCGGGACGCCCTCCTCGCTGCCCGGCTGCCAGCCGCCGTGCCGGAACAGCAGGCGGGTGCGGTCGGGCGCGTCGGGCTGGTCGGCGAGGTCCCAGCTGATCCAGGTGCCGGCCCAGTGCGGCGGGAAGGCGCCCGCGTTGGCCCACACCACCCGGTCGAGGTCGGCCCGCTCGCGGCGCAGCCGGAACGGCTCGGGCACCCCCGGGAAGTCGAACAGCAGGACGTCGCCCTCCCGGTCCACCGCCGTGGTCCACCAGCTGGTCAGCCCGTCGTGCGTGTTCAGCGCGGCGAGGACGACGGCCCGGGGCGCGGCGATGTCGAACTGCAGGGCGATCTCGGGCATCGGGTCCGCCTTTCGCTGGGCTGCGCGGCTCCCCCCGCCCCTCCTCCGGCCACCATGGCACGACCCCCGGGCCGACGCGCCCCGGAGGGCGCCGGCCCGGGGGTCGTCCCGGTGCGTCGCGGCGGGGCGGGCCTCAGCCGCCGCTGCCGTAGGTGGTGTTCGCGCAGATGTCGTCGTCCGCCGAGCGGGCGTCGTTGGTGACGGTGGTGGGCAGCGGCGCCGGGGTCGCCGGGGTGCCCGCGGCCGTGCCGCTCGCCGACGCGCCGGCCGCACCGGTGGCGGAGCCCGCGCCGTTGGCCGCGGCGAAGTCCTTGCCGACGATCACCGTCACGCCCGCCGAGTTGCCGGCCTCGACGCTGGCGCCCGGGAAGAGCGCGGCGACCTTGTCGGCGTTCGCCTTCTGCCCGGAGCCGTACTCGATCATGGTGGTCTTGTACTTGGTGCTCGCCGCCTGGCCGGCCGTGGTGGCCGTGAACTTGGCCGCCTTCAGCTGGTCGGTCGCCTTGCCGGCCAGGCCGTTGACGATCGTCCCGTTGTAGACCGCCACCTTGACCGTGGAGTTGCCGGCGTCGGCCGGCACCGGGGCGCTGGTGGGCGCGGCCGCCGGCGCCGAGGCTCCGGCGGAGGGGCTGGCCGCGGCGTCCGGCTGCTGGCCGGTGGCGTTCTGGCCGTCGATGGTCTGGTCGGCCTTGAGGGTGGCCCAGAGCTTGCCGGCGTCCGGCTGGACGAGGTCGATGTTGGCGTCCTGGGTGCGGTAACGCCACGGCGCCGTCACGAACTTGAGGTCGTGCATGTCGATGTTCTTCAGCGACAGGCCGAACGAGAGCAGCTTGTCCGCGGAGGACAGGCCCGGGTCGACGGTCAGCGACTTGGTCGCGGCGTCGGCGAGCGGCAGCAGGGTGGTGGGGCTCAGCCCCTCCTTCTTCATCTTGCTGGCCAGCGAGCTGAGGAAGGCCTGCTGGCGCTTCATCCGGCCGATGTCGGAGCCGTCGCCGATGCCGTGCCGCAGGCGCACGTAGTCGAGCGCCTTCTGGCCCTGGACGGTCTGCTTGCCCGCCGGGAGGACGAGGTCGCCCTTCTTCTTCAGGTTCGGGTTGATGTCGCCCTCGTAGATCGCCTTCGGCAGGCAGACGTCGACGCCGTTGACGGCCGAGGTCATCGCGGAGAAGCCGTTGAAGTCGACCACCATGGTGTGGTCGACCCGGATACCGGTGAGCTTCTCCACGGTGTTCTGGGTGCAGGCCGGGTTGCCGTCGTCGCTGCCGCCGGTGGAGAAGGCGGCGTTGAAGAGGTCGTTGCCGCCCTTGGTCCACTTGCCGTTGGGCAGCTTGCAGGGCGGTATCTGGACCATCGCGTTGCGGGGGATCGAGATGCCCACGGCGTGCTTGTGGTCGGCGTAGACGTGCAGCAGGATCGTGGTGTCCGAGCGGGCGCCGCCGTCCTCGCCGCCGCCGAGGTCCGCGTTGTTCTTGCCGCGGCTGTCCGAGCCGATCAGCAGCACGTTGACCGGCTTGTTGCCGTCCGCGTCGGCCTGCGCCTCCGGGGGGCGGTCGGTGGCGATGGCGTCGGCGTCGAAGGACTTGATGTTGGCGTTCAGCTTGAAGTAGATCGCGCCGCCGGCGCCCGCGATCAGCACCAGCACGCCGGCCGCCGACCAGGCGACGATCTTCTTCACGTTCTTCTTGGGCTTGCTGCTCTTGCGCGCCGCCGCCCGTCCGCCGCCGGCCGGTCCGTCCGGCTTGCCGCCCTTGCCGCCGTCCTTCCCGCCGTCCTTGCCGCCGCGGCCGCCGCCCTTGCCCTGAGCGGCCCGTCGGGCCTCCGCCCGGCCACCGGTGCGGGGCTGTGGCACGGCGCCGCCGCTCTCCGTGGTGAGCGCGCCGGGCGCGTCCTCGCCCCGGGCCGGGCCCTCGCCCCACTGACCTGACATGCGCGTACCTTTCACCGACGGAAGCGACGCCCCGGACGATCTGGCGCACCGCACACAGAGAGACGGTCGGGACCGCTCCCAGGTTGCACATACGAACGTAGGTACAAACCGACGAACGTGGCTTCCGATCATATTTAGGCCCGACGTGATCACCGACCTCCGGGCCACCACCAGCCCCGGGATCCGGCGTACAAGTGCCGGACAGAACCGTCGAAAACGCCCGATTCCGACGTGACCTACCCCACCCCCGGCCATGGCGCCGGACCACCCCCCGGATCCGTTGCCCGCCCTCGCCCGCTGCCGTGCGTCACCGGCCGGTCGCGGCCCGGTCACGGGCGGGGGCGGGGCGGGGGCGGGGCGGGGGCCGGGCGGCGCGGGGCGGCGGGCCGCGGGAGGGGTGCGGCGGGCCCGGGCCGGGTGCGCGCGGAGGTGGCGGGCGGCGTGCGGGACTCCGGGGCGCGGGTCCGAGCGCGGCACGGGTCCGCGTACGGCAGCCCGGATTCCGGGGCGCGGCCGGTCCGGATCGCATCCGGACGCCCGGTTCGGGCGCCGCGCACCCGCGGCACCACCGCACCGGTCCGCTGACGGAGCGTCAGCGCGAGCCCCGTGGCGCGCGAACGGCAGCGCCCCGGCCGAGTGGCTCGGCCGGGGCGCTGCACCGCAGGTCGGAGACGGTTCGCTCACGTGTGGGCCACCAGGGGCTCGAACCCTGAACCTACGGATTAAAAGTCCGCAGCTCTGCCAATTGAGCTAGTGGCCCGCGGCCCTGGTCCCGGCTGGGAAGGGCCACCGTGATCCTACCCGGTGGGGCCCAGGGCTCCGCCAGTGGATTGCGCGGGCGCGCCGGGTCCGCGGGGCCCTTCCGGGGGCGCGGTGTAGTGGGCGGCGCGCACCCGGCGGAGCCAGGATTCGGCCGGGCGCGGGTCGGGCGCGGCGGGCAGGACGCCGGGGCGGGCGAGGCGGTCGGCGGCGTCCGCGATCAAGGACTCGGCGACGGCGGGCCGCTCCGCGATGCGTTCGCCGAGGTCACGGACGTGCTCGGGATCGGTGAGGCGGACGGCGTTGTGGCCGGTCTCGTGCAGGAGGACGGCCTGGCCGACCAGCCGGACGAGGTGCCGGGCGTGCTTGGCGGCCCGGCGGCGGGCCTCCGGATCGGTGCCGTCGCGGGTCAGCAGCTTGCGGAACTGCTGGTCCGCGTAACCGAGATAGGCCTTCCGCACGGCCGGAGCGCTGAGGAAGCTCGAGCGGATCTCGACCAGTTCCGCACCGAGCGGCGTGCGCACCTCGTACAGCTCCTCCGGCAGCCAGACGAGCTCGGAGGCGGTCGGGTTGCAGGACAGGGCCAGCCGGCACCACTTGGCGGCCTCGTGCAGGGTGACGTCGGGCCCGGTGGTCACCTGCGACTCCGCCGGGCGGTGCAGGCCGTGCAACTCCTCGGTGGGCACGGCGAACAGCCCGAGCCGGTCGACGTCCGAGCCGGCGTGCGCGAAGCCGTACGCGGTGGAGCCCACGACGCCGGACAGCAGGACCGGGCCGGGGGCGGCGGGTGCGGCGGACATCGGCGGTCTCCTCTGGTCCGGGCCGGGGCCGGCCGGGGCGGAGCTGCGCCCTCGCCGCGACCGGTACCGCATCCTCCCCGGTCGGGGCGCGCCGGGCGAGCGAATTCCGGTCCGGGGCCCGCCCGGAGGGACCGGCGGGTAGCGTACCGACCATGTCGACCACCACCTCCGACGACGTCCTGATCATCACCGGCGCCGGTCGCGGCATCGGTGCCGCCACCGCCCTGCTGGCCGCCCGGCGCGGCTACCGGGTCTGCGTCAACTACCGTGCGGACGAGGCCTCGGCGGCCGCCGTGGTGGACTCCGTCCGGGCCGCGGGCGGCACCGCGATCGCCGTCCGGGCCGACGTCAGCCGGACCGCCGAGGTGGAGCGGCTGTTCGCCACCGTGGACGCCGAACGCGGCCCGCTCACCGGCCTGGTGAACAACGCGGGCACCCTGGAGCGGCAGTCCCGGCTGGAGGACATCGACGAGGACCGGCTGAACCGCATCTGGGCCGCCAACATCACCGGCCCGTTCCTGTGCTCCGCCCAGGCCGTCCGCCGGATGTCCACCCGGCACGGCGGCCGCGGCGGCGCCATCGTCAACGTCTCCTCGGCCGCCTCCCGGCTGGGCTCGCCCAACGAGTACGTCGACTACGCGGCCGCCAAGGGCGCCGTCGACTCGATGACCCGCGGCCTCGCCCTGGAGGTGGCCGCCGAGGGCATCCGGGTCAACGCCGTCCGCCCCGGGCTCATCCACACCGACATCCACGCCCTCGGCGGCGAGCCCGGCCGGGTCGACCGGGTCGCCCCCGGACTCCCGATGCGGCGCGGCGGGCGGGCGGAGGAGGTCGCCGAGGCCGTCCTCTTCCTGCTCTCCCCGGCCGCCTCGTACACCACCGGCGCGTTCCTGGAGGTCTCCGGCGGCCGGTGACCGCTGCGGCGTCCCCGGCGGACGCCGAAAGGCCCCCTCCGGTTTCCTTCCGCCGACCCGCCCGCCGCCCGTACGGTGATGCCATGACCGACGCCTTCATCGACATCCCCGGTGTGCGCAACTTCCGTGACGCGGGCGGGATCGGCGCCCTCCGCCGGGGCGTGCTCTACCGCTCCGGCTCCTTCCACGACCTCACCGAGGAGGGCGCGCGGCGCCTCAAGGCCCTCGGTCTGCGCACCGTCCTCGACCTGCGCAGCCCGTTCGAGCTGGAGGTCTGGCCGGACCTGCGGCACGGGCTCGACCACGAGACCCTCAACCTGCCGACCCTGCCCGCCAACCGCGAGGACGTCGACCAGCCCTGGCCGGAGGACCAGGCCTCGCTCTACCCCTTCATGGCCGGGACGGCCGGCCCCTCGCTCGTCGCCGTGGTCCGCCACCTGGCCGCCCCCGGCACGCTGCCCGCCGTCGTCCACTGCGCCGTCGGCAAGGACCGCACCGGGCTGACCATCGCCGTCCTGCAGTCGCTGCTCGGCGCCTCCGAGGAGGAGATCACCACCGACTACCTGCGCTCCAACGTCGGACTCGGCCTCGACCAGGGCCCCCAGCCGTACGTCGACGAGACCGGCGCCGAACGCACCTCGCGCCCGATCAGCGCCGCGCTGCTCGACTCCGCCCTCTCCTGGATCACCGGCCGGCACGGCTCCGTCCCCGACTACCTGCGGGCCCACGGCGTGACCGACGAGGAGCTGACCGCGCTGCACGCCAACCTGTCGGGCTGAGCCCCGGCGGGCACGGCACGCGGCACCGGCGGCGGCCCGGCCCGGCGGCACACCGACCCGGGCAGCACCGAGCCGGGCGGCACCGGCCCGCGGCCCTCAGTCCCTGCCCGCGGCCCTCAGTCCCGGCGCTCGAAGCGCCACCACTGGGTGGGCGAGTCGACGTCCTCCCACTGGTGGACGGCCCGGTCGGGGGCCGGGGCGGCGGTGAGCGGCTTGCCGCTGATGAAGCTGGTGATCGTGTAGGTGCCGGGGTCGTCCACGTGGGCCTCCAGCAGCCACTCCTGGGCGCCGAAGGCGTTCGCCGACCACTGCTGGACGGGCACGCCGTCCTCGACGGAGGCGCCGGTGACGTCGAGGCGCTTGCCGCTGCCCGCGTTCTCCAGGTGGCGCAGCGCCCCGCCGGGGTGCACGGCGGTCAGCTGCCAGAGCTGGGCGTCGGAGCCGTCGTCGGCGCCCTGGCGGACCCGGGCGCCGCTGCGGCGGCTGCCGTCGGCCACCTCGAGCAGCAGACCGCTGCCGACGTTGCGGACCAGGTAGCGGCCGTCGGTGATCGCGGTCTCGCGCGCGCTGTCAGTCACGCTCGAAGTGTGCCACCGGGGACTGACGGAGCTCGTAGCCGAAGACCGCGGCGAGCACGGCGGCGGTGGCCGCGACCTGGACGAGCGCGGAGACCTCGGTGCCGAGCGGAACGGCGGCCACCACCAGGGCGGCGCCGGCCAGGCGCGGGGCGTTGGGCCGCAGGCCGAAGAAGCGGCGGACGGCGGTGTTGACCACCAGGTAGAGCGCGGTGCCGCCGGCCAGCGAGGCGGCCTGCGGGAGGCTCACCGGGGCCACCGGGTGGGCGACCGCGGACTTCACCCCGGCGGCGAACAGCAGCACGCCGAGCAGCAGGCCGAAGTGGCCGAGGTTGTAGACGGTGACCGCGGCCCGGTTGCGCTCGGCCGAGGGCAGCGCGGCCATGTGGTGCTCGGCGCGGGCGTCGTCGTCGTGCCCGAAGTACGCCCACCACAGGCCCACGCAGACGCTGAGGCTGAGCAGGGCGACGGCGATCAGCCCCGGGCCGAGGTCCGTGCTGCCGGCGCCGACGCCGATGGCGATCACCGACTCGCCGAAGGCGATGATCACGATCAGCCCGTGGCGCTCCACGAAGTGGTCGGCCCGCAGCCGGAACTCCGGCAGCCCGGCGAGCCGCGGGGTGACGAACTGCAGCGCGAAGGCCGCCGCCCAGAAGGCGAGTTGGACCGTGCCGGTGAGGTAGCCGCCGGTCACCACCAGGGCCCCGCCGACCAGGTTGGCCCCGCCCATCCGCAGCACCGGGGCGAGCGCCACCCCGGCGGCCGCGAACATCCCGGTGTGCACCGCGACCACCACCAGGTACGCCCAGCCGAAGGCGGCGCCGCTGCCCTCGAAGGCGTGCGGGACGGCCAGCGAGATGACCAGGAACGCGGCCATCGCCAACAGCAGCAGACCGCGCCGGCCGTGGGTGCGCGGCGGCATCGCGTTGGTGAGCCAGATGAAGGCGTCGTACATCCACCAGATGACCGCCAGCATCACCAGCACCTGCGCGAACCCACCGGGGGTGAGGTGGTGGACGAGGCTGCCGGTGAGCTGGGTGATGGTGAAGACGAAGACGAGGTCGAGGAAGAGCTCGAGCGGGGCCACCTTCAGGGCCGGCTCGGCCGCGGAGGCCGGGCGGGCCGTCACGCGGCGGGAGTCGAGGGCACGGGACGCGGTCACCGCGCGAGTATGCGGTACGGCGGCGGTGCCGCGCGGGGTTTTCCACCGAGCGGGCACCGGCACCCGCGGGAGTGTCCGGCGGGCCCGGCCGTCGGGCGTCCGGGGCGCCGCCACCCGGGGCGGCGACCGGGGGCGGCGACCGGCAGGGCACCGCCCGGAGGACCGGGTACCCGACGCCGCGGCGCGCCGCGCCGCCGCCTATGCTGCGGCGAATGTCCTTCGAGCAGATTCCGCCGCACCGTCAGCAACCCGCCCTCCTGGAGGCGGTGGCCGAGTTGGAGGCGGTGACCGCCGCCGGGGACGACGAGGGCTTCGGCCCCGCGCTGGGCCGGGTGGGCGGGCTGTTCGGGTCGGCCGGGCCGGCCGAGGTGGCCGCGGCCGGGCCCCGGCTGGCCGCGCTGCTGCCGGACGCCCCGCCGTTCCCCCGGGCCCACCTGGCGATGGTGGTGGGCGCCTGCGTGGAGAACGGCGCCGATCCGCTGGCCTGCGCCGGCCCGGTGCTGGCGGGCCTGCGCGGGGCGCTGGGCGGCGCGCAGCGGCTGGTGCGGCGGTGGGAGGAGACCGGCGGCGGCCCGCTGCCGGATCCGGAGGCGGACGATCCGTCCGAGGCGCACGACCGGATCGAGCACCGGGAGCACCTGGACGCCTGGCACGCCCACCTGGCCGTGGTCGGCTGGTGGACGCTGCACCTCTGGCAGCAGGCCGCCTGGGCGGTGTACGCGCACGCGGCGGTGCGGACCGAGGCGCGGGCCTCGGGCGTCACCGGAGTGCTGCTGGAGCTGTTCGGCCGGTACTCCGGCGGGCAGCACGAGTTCAAGGGCCTGGCCCACCTGGCGCTGGTCCTCGACGACGAGCCGCTGCTGGTCCTGCACCGCCCCACCGGCGCCGGCTTCCTGCTGCGGATGGACGGGCTGAGCGACACCTTCCAGCTGCACACCCTGCTGGCCGACGTGCTGGTCGGCGGCGGCCACCTGCCCGGCCCCCGGCCGGACCCGGAGGTGGCGGCGCTGGCCCGCACCGCCGTCCTGGACGGTCGCCGGGTGATCGCGACCGGCGCGTTCAACCTCGTCGCCCCGGACGGCTCGTGGCTCTGGAACGAGGGCACGCCGAGCGACGTCCCGGTGGTGGACGGCGTGCGCACCCTGGTGCTGGACCCGCTGCCCTACGAGCGCAGCTGGTCGGCCGGGCGGTTCATCCAGGAGCTCCCGGGGGACCTCCGGCTGGAACGGGTGCTGCCCCCGGCGGAGGCCGCGCGGCTGCTGGCCCGGATCGCCCCGGCGCAGTCGGCGGAGCAGGCGTTCCGGTAGCGGCGGGCCCCGCTCCCCGGGCCCGGACCCACTCCGGCCGGGGCCCGAAACGGGGCAGGGCAGGACCGGACGGGACGGGACGGGACGGGACGGGAGCGCGGAACGGCCGGGCGAGGGGCGGGATACGGCCGGGTTAGGGTCGGGAGGCGGAACAGGAAGTCGGAACAGCCCCTACGAGTGGAGTCCCCCATGGCGAAGGTCCCGAACGTGCTCGTCTCCGCCGCGCCCGCCGCGCTGACCGCGGCGAGCGGCCTGGTCGGCGGCTACGGCGTCGCCCGCTGGAGCGGCCGGCGCGAGCTGGGCGGCGCGGTGCTGGCGGCCGCCGGTGCCGGGGCGGCCGCGCAGTGGCGCCGCAGTTCGGGCCCGGCCACCGCGGCGGCGCTGACCGGCCTGTACGTGGCGGCCTTCGGCGGCTCCCACCCGCTGGCGAAGAAGATCGGCGCCTGGCCGTCCGTCCTCGCCGTCACCGCCGTGGTCGCGGCGGCCTCGACGGCCGCCACGGCGCTCTCCGCCCGCCGCCGCTAGGGCCCGGCCCCCGGGCGGCGCGGGCCCGCGGGGGTCACAGACCGGGGGGGGCGGCGCGCGGCGGGCGTCATCGCACCGCCGCGCCGAACCGCTCCGCGAAGGCGGCCCGGTTCGCCGAGACCGGTGAGCGGTCCCAGACCGCGAACACCACCCGCTCGAAGGCCGCCCCGTACCGGGCCAGCGCGCCCTCGAAGGCCTCGGCGACCTGCGCCGGGTCGTTGCGGAACACCCCGCAGCCCCAGGCCCCGAGCACCAGCGTGCGGACCTCGTGCCGGGCCGCCGCCGCGAGCACCCGGACGGCCCGCTCGGCGAGCACGCCGCGGACGTCCACGCCGGCCGAACGCCGCTCCAGCTGGCCGGCGTTGGGCGCGGGCGAGGTCAGGAAGGTGACCGGGTAGGGCCGGGCCAGCAGCTCGCCGCGCCCGTCCCTGATCACCGGGACCGCGGGCGAGACGATCACCCGGTGGCTGTACCGCAGGTCGGTCGAGGCCCGGTGCGCCTCGTAGTAGTCGGGCGCCTCCAGCAGGCAGGTGTACAGCAGCGCGCTGCGGCACAGGTCCTCCTCCTGGGCGCGGGCGCCGCGCAGGTAGCCGCCGCCGGGGTTGCGCGCGGAGGCGAAGTTGAGGACCCCGACCGGGCCGGCCCCGCCCTCGACCAGGCGCCGGGCGGCCTCGATGCTGCCCTCGGCGGTGACCTCCACCGCCCCGCGCGGCCCCGGCCCCGGATCGCCGGCGCGCAGCAGCGCGGCCAGCCCCTCCGGCGGGTACGACACCGTCCCGGCCCGGGCCGCCGCCAACTGCTCCCCCACCGACACGGGTTCGCCCCCGGACGCCCGGTAGCTCCCCCGCTCGGCGATCTCCTCGTTCCTCCGTGCCACGTCGTGCAGTCTGCTGCTCATGGCCGCGACGCTACGGGACTTCCGCCACTCCGCGCCACAGGTTATTCTCACTCGCAGAACAACACCTCCGGGGGCACGAGGGAGGTGTCGGGGGCACCGGGGGGTGTCCGGGGGGCCGGGGGAACGCGAAGGGCCCGCTCCAGTGCATGGAGCGGGCCCTTCGTGCGTTCCTCCCGGCCGGGGCCGGCCGGCACGGGCGTCCTGCGCCCGGCCCGGCCGGCCTCAGCCGCGGCCGTCACCGGTGGCGGACCACCGGCCGTACGGCGTCAGTTCTTCCAGCGCGGCTTGCGGTCGTCGCGGTTGAAGCCGCCGCGGTCGCGGTCGAAGCCACCCGAACGGGCGCCGCGGTCGTCACGGTCCCGGCCGCCGAAGCCGCCGGAGGCCTGCGGGCGGCCACCGGAGCGGTGGTCGTCCCGGCGGGCGAACGGACGGCTGCTGGCGCCGCGCTCGTCGCGGTCACGGCCGAAGGCCGGACGGTCGCCGAAGGAGCGGGCCGGACGGTCGCCGAAGGAGCGGCCGCCACGGTCGTCACGGTCACGGTTGAAGCCACCGCGGTCACGGTCGAAGCCGCCGGAGCGGGCCGGACGGTCGCCGAAGGAGCGGCCGCCACGGTCGTCACGGTCACGGTTGAAGCCACCGGAGCGGCGGTCGTCACGGTCACGGTCGAAGCCGCCCGAACGGGCGCCGCGGTCGTCACGGTCACGGCCGCCGAAGCCGGCGCGGTCGCGGTCGAAGCCACCGGAGCGGCGGTCGTCGCGGTCGCGGCCGCCGAAGCCGCCCGAACGACGGTCGTCACGGTCACGGTTGAAGCCGCCGGAGCGACGGTCGTCACGGTCGCGGTCGAAGCCGCCCGAGCGGCGGTCGTCGCGGTCGCGGCCGCCGAAGCCGCCCGAACGACGGTCGTCACGGTCACGGTCGCGGTCGCGGCCGAAGGCCGGACGCTCGGTGCGCGCCTCGCGGTACGACGGGGTGCGGTCCTCGGCCTGCGGCGCGGCGGCCGCGGCGGTCGCCTCGGCGGCCGGGGCCTCCGCGGCGGCGTCGTCGCCGGCCTCGGCGGCCGGGGCCTCGTCCACGATGCCCAGGTCGGCGCGCTCGCGGGCGGCGCGGGCGGCCAGGCGGTCGGCCTCCTCGCGCAGCTCGGTGGCGCGGCGCTGCGCGCGCTCCAGCTGGCGGGTCATGTCGGCGAGCTCACGCTCGGCGGCACCGGCGATGTTGGCGGCGCTCTCGGCCTGGACCTCGGTGAGCGAGCGGGCGCCGGTGATCTTGGCGACCTCGGCGTCGAAGGCGTGGTCCAGGATGTGGCGGCTGGCGTCGACGCCCGCGTCCTCCATCAGGCGGAAGACGCCGCGGCGCTGGTGCGGCAGCACCAGGGTGACGACGGCGCCGGAGCGGCCGGCGCGGGCGGTGCGGCCGGAGCGGTGCAGGTAGTCCTTGTGGTCGCCGGCCGGGTCCACGTTGAGGACCAGGTCGATGCCGTCGACGTGGATGCCGCGGGCGGCGACGTCGGTGGCGACGACGACGTTGACGTAGCCGTCCTTGAAGTCGCCGAGGACGCGGGTGCGGGCGCCCTGGGTCATGCCGCCGTGCAGCGCGTCGGCCTTCACGCCGGCCTCGATGAGCTGCTCGGCGACGCGGTCGGCGCCCATCTGGGTGCGGACGAAGATGATCGTGCGGCCCTTGCGGGCGGCGATCGCGTTGGTGATCGGCGCCTTGTCCTTGGGCTTCACCACGAGGATGTGGTGGGTCATGGTGGTGACGGCGCCGGCCGACGGGTCGACCTCGTGGGTGACCGGGTTCTTCAGGTAGCGCTTCACCAGGGTGTCGATCTCGTTCTCCAGGGTGGCGGAGAACAGCAGGCGCTGGCCGCCGGCCGGCACCTGGTCGAGGATCTCGGTGACCTCGGGCAGGAAGCCCATGTCGGCCATCTGGTCGGCCTCGTCGAGCACGACGGTCTGGACGTCGTCCAGCTTGGCCGAGCCGCGGTTCAGCAGGTCGCGCAGGCGGCCCGGGGTGGCGACCAGGATGTCGACGCCGCGCTCCAGCGCGTAGATCTGGTTCGACATCGAGGTACCGCCGCAGACGACCTTGAGACGCAGGCCGAGCACCGAGCCGAAGGGCTCCAGGGCGTCGGCGACCTGCATGGCCAGCTCGCGGGTCGGGACCAGGATCAGGCCGCGCGGGTGCTTGGCGCGGGTGCGCTCGCCGTCGGCGAGGCGGGTCAGCAGCGGCAGGCCGAAGCTGAGGGTCTTGCCGGAGCCGGTGCGGCCGCGGCCCAGCACGTCCTTGCCGGCCAGGGCGTCCGGGATGGTCGCGGCCTGGATCGGGAAGGGGGTGGTGACGCCGCGCTTGGCGAGGGCGCGCACGACGTCGTCGTGCAGGCCCAGGTCGCCGAAGGTGATGGTGGGCTCGGCGGCCTCGGCGGTGTCGTCCGCGTCGGTGGCGTCCGAGTCGGCGTCGGCGATCCCGGCGTCGATCAGCTCGACGTCGGCGAGGTCGACGACCTCGGTGGTGGTGTCGTTGGTGTCGGTGACATCGGCGGCGGACTCGCTTGCGGGCATGGCGAAGCGGGCGTCGTCAACGAGAGACATGCAAAACCTTCCGGAAGTGGCACGCGCCAAAGTCCGGGGTTCTGTTTCACAACCGCCTCTATGCGGTCAGCCACGGATCGCCGGAACGCGCCAAGGGCGCCAGATGGAAATAGGGCGCCAGTCAAATGGATCAAACGAACGATCTACCACCATAGAGGAACCTCGGGATCAGAGGCAAATGCCCTGGCCAGCTCGCTAATGCCCACCCGCGCGCGGGCTCGGGGCCGAGGAACCGGAGTTACCCGCAGAGGGCTCCGTGGCCGGTGGGGCGGTGGTGGCGGGTGCGCTGTGCTCGGGCTCGGGGGACGTCGACGGGTGGCTGCTCGGCGTCGCCGACGGCGTGCCCGCCGCACCCCCGCCACCGTGCCCGTCACCGGTGCCGCCCGTCCCGCCGGAGCCGCCCGGGCCAGCGGTGGTGCCGCTGCCGGCCGCCCCGCCGGGGCCGGCCGTCGAACCGCCCGTACGGGGCGCGGGGCTGGCGCTCACGCCGCCCGCCGCACCGTTCACGCCGGTCGCACCCGGCGCGGTGTCCATGGCGGGCGCCGCCGGGACCGGGACCACGCCGGCGGCCGCGCCGGTCACGCCCGGCGCCACCTCGCCCGCCACGGCGGCCGTGGCCCCGCTCGGCGCACTCTCTCCCGGCGAGCTCCCCGGGCGCTCCGGGCGCCCCGACACGCCCCCCGGGTGCCCGGCGCCGGGCGAGGCCGACGGCCCGCCCGTCGCCCCCGGCCTCCCGGCCGGACCGGCCTGACCGACCGGCGCCACACCGTGCTTCTCCTCCGTCGCCCCGCCCGGGCCCACCGACATGCAACCCGTCAGCCCCAGCCCGGCCACCGCCAGCACCGCCGCGGCCCGCACCCCGCTCGACCGCCGGACCACCGCGCCCGGCACCGCCCGCCCCGCCGCCAGCTCCCGCAGCGGGGTCGCGCCCCGCGCCGGAGCCACCCGCGCCGTCCCCGCACGCACCGCCGCCCGAACCGCCCGCACCGAAGCCACCGCGCTCACTCTCCACCGCCCCGCCCGGGCCGCCCACTGCCGCGCGGCCGCTTCCGGTGCCCAACGCGCACCCGCCCCGGCGGGACACGGGCGGCACGCCAGGAAGCCCCCGGGCGGGCCCTGCGGGGCGCGTGGGGCCAGCGGGGCCCCGCGGGGACCGGGACGGGGCCGGAGGCGCGCCGGGGCGGCCTGCAGGGCCTCCGGAGCGCCGGGGCCCGCACGGCCCCGCAACGGCGGGCCTCCCGGGCCCGGCCGGATCAGCCCCAGAGCGCCGAGGCCAGCCCCGCCCCCGCGTACACCGCGGCCAGGCCCACCGCCAGGCTCCCCGCCGCGTTCGCCAGCGCGTACCGCCCGGAGCCGGTCTCCACCAGCCGCAACGTCTCGTACGAGAACGTCGAGTAGGTCGTCAGCGCCCCGCACAGCCCCGTCCCCAGCAGCAGCTGGACCTGCGAGGACGCCGCCCCCGCCGCCACCGCCCCGGTCACCAGGCCCAGCACCAGGCAGCCGACCGCGTTCACCGTGAACGTCCCCCACGGGAACACCGAGTCGTGCCGGGCCTGGACCACGCGGTCCGTCAGGTACCGCAGCGGCGCGCCGACCACCGCGCCCGCCACCACCAGCAGCCAGTTCACCCCGCCGCCCCCTCCCGCCCCACGTAGCGCACCACCTCGCAGCGGTCGAGCACTACCAGCCCCTCCGCGACCAGCCCGTCCAGCTGCGGCAGGAACGCCCGCACCCGCTCCTCCTCGTCCACGATCACCACCGCCACCGGCAGGTCCTCGCTCAGCGACAGCAGCCGCGCCGTGTGCACCAGCGACGACGCCCCGAAGCCCTCGATCCCCCGGAACACGCTCGCCCCGGCCAGCCCGGCGGCCCGCGCGCGGTGCACGATCTCGCTGTACAGCGGCCGGTGGTGCCAGTGGTCGTTCTCACCCACCAGCACGGTCAGCCGCAGCGCCGGCCCGCTCAGCCCGCTCACCGCGCGCCCCCTCGGCGGATCAGACGGCGCGTCACGCCGGCCGCCGCCCACACCGCGCCGAGCGCGGCCACCAGGGTCAGCCCCAGGTACGTCAGGCCGAGTCCGAGCCGCCCCGCCTCCAGCAGCCGCCGGACGTCCACCGCGTAGGTCGAGAAGGTCGTGAACCCGCCCAGCACCCCGGTGCCGAAGAACGGCCGCAGCAGCGGGTGCACCGGACGCCCCTCGGTCACGGTCACCAGGAAGACCCCGATCACCGCGCAACCGACCACGTTGACCAGCAGCGTCGTCCACGGGAACGCCGTCGGGCCGTCGGGCCGGAGCAGCCCGGCCGCGTACCGCGCCAGGGCCCCGATCGCCCCGCCCGCCGCGACCACCGCCACCGCGGGCCCCTGCCCGCGCAGCACCGGAGGCCGCCCGCGCTCCGCCGCGCCGCCCCGCGGCCTGGCTCGCGCCGGGCCGTCCACCGTGCCGTCCGAGGTCGCCATGGGCCCATCAAACACCGGCTCACGCCACCTGGCACACCGTCACCCCAGACCCGACAATGATCCGGTGGAGATGACCCGGGAAGAGTTCGAGACGCTGGTCAGCGACGCCCTCGACCAGATTCCCCCGCAGCTCGCGGCCATGATGGACAACGTCGCCGTCTTCGTCGAGGACGAACCGGACGCCTCCGACCCGGAGCTCCTCGGCCTCTACGAGGGCACTCCGCTCACCGAGCGCGGCGAGTGGTACGCCGGCGTCCTGCCCGACCGGATCATCATCTACCGCGGCCCCACCCTCCGGCACTGCGAGACCCACGAGCAGGTCGTCGAGGAGGTGCGCACCACGGTGATCCACGAGGTCGCCCACCACTTCGGCTTCGACGACCACGAACTCGACGAGCTCGGCTGGTCCTGACCGGCTCCCCGCCCGCCCCGGACCGGCCGCGCCCCGCGCCCCGGACCGCCCCCGACCCGACCGGCCGAAACCCGTTTTGGCGATCCGCCCGGCATCCCATATGCTTCTCGACGTCCCCGAGCGCTGGAAACAGCGGGACAGGCCGCAAGCCCTCATCGTCTAGTGGCCCAGGACGCCGCCCTTTCAAGGCGGTAGCACGGGTTCGAATCCCGTTGGGGGCACGCAGTACCGTAGTAAAGTGCAGTGACGCAAGACCTGAGTGGGAAACCACTTCTAGGTCCCGTGGAGCAGTTGGTTAGCTCGCCACCCTGTCAAGGTGGAGGTCGCGGGTTCAAGTCCCGTCGGGATCGCTCGTCTCGCAAGAGACGGTGCAGTACGGCCAGGTAGCTCAGTTGGTACGAGCGTCCGCCTGAAAAGCGGAAGGTCGCCGGTTCGACCCCGGCCCTGGCCACAGAAGGAAGGCCCCGGAGAGTCCACTCTCCGGGGCCTTCCGCATGCCCGCCCACGACCCGCCCGGCGGGGATGCGCGGACGTGACGGAGGTCACGGCCACGCGGTGGCGGCCCGTTGCCCCGGGCCGCCACCGCGGGGCCGACGTCAGACCGCCAGCCCGGCGAGATCCGCCGCGATCTCCCTCAGCAGCGCCGCCTGCACCATCGGGAAGTGCGTCGGGTCCAGCGTGGACGGTGCGGTCTCCCCGCCGGAGTACTTGGCGAAGGTCTGGCCGATCTTGATGCGCTTGCCCGCCACCGCGCCCGCCTTGCCGTGGTCCACGTCGTGCTGGAGGCCCGTGCGCAGCAGGTTGACGTCCTCGAAGGACGGCGGGACGTTCCCGGCGAGGCGCTGGCCGGGGCCCTCCCGGAAGAGGAAGTGGAGGTCCCCGATGAAGTTCGAGTAGCTCTTGAAGTCCGTCACCACGTCGCGGCAGCGCGCCAGCCCGGCGGAGGTCTTGTTGGTGATCTTGAAGAGGTCGGATCCGTTCTTGGCGGCGTACTCGTCGTTCCGTGCCGCCACGAGGTCCTGCACCCGCCGCCCCAGCCGCTCGATCTCCACGGAGATCCCGCTGGCCGCGATGTTCTCCGGCCCGAGCGCCTCCACCCAGGAGGAGTTCGAGAGCATCAATTTGCGGAGCAGGATCGCGTGGCGGTCCCCGGGCCCCGACTTGACGTTCGCCGAGAGGGTGCGCTGGAACTCGAGGAACGAGCGGTCGGTCGCCCTCGTCCCCAGTTCGTTCTGCCGGGAGAGGTCGGCTCCGAATCCCTCGAAGAACTTGCAGAGGCCGACCTCCATCCCGTCCGCCCGGCCGGCGGCCACCAGCCGCGTCGTCAGGGTGATGAACGACTGGATGGTGCTCCTGTTCCGCAGGACCGAACTCTGACCGGGAAAGGCGCGGTTCAGGTAGTCGAGCGTGGCGACGATGCGGAGCGCGACATTGGAATTCTCGGAGAAACTCGCCTGGGACTCGGCGAGCCGCTTCAGGTCGTCGTACCGCAGACGTGCCTCGAGCCCCTCGATCTCGACGGCGACCACCTTGGAGGCGATGTCGAAGTACGCCTTCCGGGTGTCACGAATGGCGACCTTCTCGGTGAAGAAGGGGTGCTTGGCGAGCTTGCGGGCGAACTTCGTCATCCCGCTGTTGACGGCGTTCAGCTTCTCGGCGGCGGTCAGGATCATGCCGCCCTGGAGCCGCTGGAAGAACTCCTGGATGTCGTCGTCGCTGGCTTCCGTGATCTCGTCGTACTCGATCTCGAAATCGTCGAACCGGTCGGTGACGACGTCCGGGAGCTCGTGATAGGTCGCACCGCCGAACTCCGCCGCCGACTCCTCGGAGAGCCGCAGCGTGCCCTCGAAGAACTCCCAGATGGCCGCCAGCCGCTGCTGGCCGTCGACCACGTCGAATTCGTCCGGGTCGTTCGACGTCTTGGCGAAGTAGAACTTGGGGAGCTTCCACCCGTTCAGGATCGAATCGATGAGGAGCTGCTTGCGGGCCAGTGGCCAGACCTCGTCCCGCTGCCAGTCAGGGATGTCGTAACGGCCGCGTCGCTTGTAGGCCTTGTCAAGCGCCATCTTGCGCGCTTCCATCTTCATGAACTGCTCCGCAGCTGCGAGGAAATGGGTTCGAATGGTGTGCCCGGCGGGAGGAATGAGGCGCGCTGACGGGCCTCGTCGACGACGATAGCGGAACGAACCTTTCCCCACCTCCCTTTTGATGACAGGGGAATCGGCACCACAACGGGCCGGATAGCGTGCGGAGCCGACGCGACTCGGCCCGTTCTCCCGTGACTTCGGCATAAGCGGTGCATCGCCGCGCGGCTTCCTCGTCCGGGCCGGGCGCCGCGCGGCCGACGGCGTCCCCTCGCGCTCGTCGGCCGCGGGTCGTCAGCCGCGGGCGCCGGGCGTCCCGTCGGCGGCGAGGCGGGTGGCGAGCCAGTCGGCGGTGGCCGGGAGCCAGTCGGCGAGGGCGGTGCCGAGCAGGTGGTTGCCGTGCGGGACGAGCAGCAGTTCGGCGTCGGGGGCGTGCTCGGCGAGGGCCGTCGCGGGGGTGACGCCGGGGATGCCGTCCTGGCCGCCCTCGACGACCAGCAGCGGGGTGGTGATCGTCGGGGCGAGCGCGGTCAGGTCGATCCGGCGGGCGAAGGCGCGCGCGGCGTCGAGGCCGCCGCAGCGCTGGGCGAGGGTCGCGGTGACGAACGGGACGAGGCCGTCCCAGTCCAGCCGGTACGGGCCGCTGACCAGGGCGGCGGCCCGGACCCGGGGCTCGTGGGCGGCGGCCTTCGCGGCGTGGTGGCCGCCCAGGCTGAGACCGATCACGGCGACCCGGTCCAGGTCCAGGTCCAGGCCCGCGTCCGCGTCGAGGGCGTCCAGGGCGCGGGCGACGATCCGGTGGTAGTCCGGCTCCTGGGTGCTGACGGCGGCGAGGACCCCCTGCCCCGGGCCGTCGATCGCGAGGACGGCGAGGCCACGGGCCAGCAGGGCCTCGGCGACGGCGTGGAACTCCTCCTTGCCGGAGTCCGTCCCCGGCACCACCAGCACCACCGGGAGGCCGCCCGCGACAGCCGCCCGGGGGCGGCGCAGCCAGCCCGCGAAGCCCTCGCCCTCGACGCGTCGCGCGTCCGGTTCGAGGAGGGCCAGCGCCCGCCGCATCGCCTCGTCGGCCTCGGTGGCGGCGCGGGCGGCGGCGGCCCGGTCGGGGTGCGGCAGCAGGCAGGCGAAGTGGAACCAGCGGGCGGCCGCCCGGTAGCCGGTGCCGGCGGTGACGCTCCGGCCCTCGGCCTCGGCCCGGCCGGCGGCCTCGGCGTGCCGCCGGCCGGCGGCGCGGCAGGCCGCGGGCCAGTCGTGCAGGGAGGTCAGGGCGGCGGTCACCCGGGCGTACTCGTACGGGTCGAGGCCGGCGCCGTGGGCGCGCGGGCGGGTCTCCTCGACGAAGGCGGCCGTCAGGCCGGGGGCGTCCAGGAAAGAGAGGTCGGGGGTGTCAGCGGCATCAGGGGTGTCGGTGGCATCGGCGGTGTCGGGCGTGACGGTCATCGCGGGCTCGCTTCCGGCGGCGTGGGACGGGCGGGGTGGAAGGGCAGGGGTCGACGGCCGGGTGAAGGGGCGGAACGCCCGGCGGCCGCGCCGGGCTCAGCCGACGGTCAGCACGGCCTTGCCGCGGATCCGGCGCTCGCGCAGGTCGGTGAGGACGGCGGCGGTCTCCTCCCAGGGCGCGACCCGGCCGAGCTCCGGGGTCAGCCGGCCGCCCGCCGCCAGGCGCACCAGGGTGGCGAGGTCCTCGCCGTCGGGGGCGTCGGAGTCGGCGTAGTGGAAGTGCCGCAGGGTGGCGGACTCCGGGCCGGCGAAGAAGTCGAAGAAGTCGAGCGTGGCGGGCGTCCTGGAGGCCTGGCCGAACCAGATCAGCGTGCCGCGCCGGGCCAGCCGGGCGAGCGCCACCGGCAGGGCGGCCCCGCCGGTGGACTCCAGCACCAGGTCGTACGGGCCGCGCGCCGCCGCGACCTCGTGCACCACCTCGGCCGCGCCCAGCTCGGCCAGCCGGCGGCCGCGCTCCGGGGACGCGGTGACCGCGGTCAGTTCGGCGCCCGCGGCGGCGGCCAGCTCGGTGACGTAGTGGCCGACACCGCCGGAGGCGCCGGTCAGCAGCACCCGGCGGCCGGCCAGCGGGCCCGCGGTGCGGAGCAGGCGCAGCGCGGTGAGACCCGCGAGCGGCAGTGCGGCGGCACGGACGGTGTCCAGGGTGTCGGGCAGTTCGGCGAGCGAGGAGGTCGGGACGGCCACGTACTCGGCCCAGCCCCCGGCCGGCGGGTGGCCGACCACCCGCCGGCAGACGGCCGGGCCCGATCCGTCGGCGGCCGCCTGGACGACCAGCCCGGCGACGTCCTTCCCGGGCCGCCAACCGGGCCGGGGGGCCTCCAGCTGGAAGGTCTCGCCGCGGTTCACCGAGAACGCCTCGACCTTCACCAGGGCCTCCCCCGGCCCCGGCTTCGGCTGGTCCACCTCGGCGAAGCCGACCGGTACGTCCCGCCGCCCGGTGCCCAGCAGTGCCCTCATCGCGCTCTTCCCTCCACGGCCGCCCGGGCCCTGGCGGCCCGGGAACGGCCCCAGCTCACCGCGCCCGCCGGGGGCCGGTCCAACAACGAGGGGGCGGCGGCGACAACCGCCGGTTGTGCTGCCGGGCCCGGCGGGCCCGCACGGGCGTCGGGGACGGGCCCGGGGGCGGGCTCCGGCCGCGCCCGCCCGGCGGGGGTCCGCGCGGCATAGGCTGGCCGGTCATGGATCTCGATCTCGCGCAGGTGCGGGCGTTCGTGACGGCCGCGGAGGAGTTGCACTTCGGCCGGGCGGCCGGGCGGTCGGGCATCACCCAGCAGGCGCTCTCGAAGCGGGTGGCCCGGCTGGAGGGGGTGCTCGGGGTCCGGCTGCTGGAGCGGGACGCCCGCGGGGTGGCGCTGACGGAAGCGGGGCGGCGGTTCCTCGGACCGGCCCGGCGGGTGCTGGAGCAGGGCGAGCGCGCGGTGGCGGCGGTGGGGGGTGCCCGGCGGCCGCTGCGGATCGACGTGTGGGGGCACCTGTTCGCGCCGATGCGGACGGTCGCGCAGGCGCTGGGCGGGGTGCCGGGGCTGGAGGTGGAGCCGGTGCCGGGACGGGACCTGCCGTCGGTCGCGGCGGCGGTGCTGCGCGGGGAGTCGGACGCCGGGTTCGGCCGGGTGCACGCCCTGCCGGACGGCGGCGACGCCGGGTTGACGCACCGACTGGTCCGGTTGGAGCCGGTGGACGCCCTGCTGAGCACCGACCACCCGCTGGCCGACCGGGAGGTGCTGAGCCCGGCGGACCTGCGCGACGGCGTGCTGCGCTTCCCGGCCGCGGTGGACCGGCTGGACTTCCTGACCCGTTTCGCCGACCGCTTCGGCATCGCCGGGCGGATCGGTTCGACCAACCTGGGCCCGGAGCACTTCGTCGAGCGGATCCGCACCGACCCCGGCTGCTTCTCGCTCGTCCCGGCCGACTGCCCGCTGCCGGAGGCGCACCCCGGCCCGGGCCGGCCGGGGGTGCGGACGGTGCCGCTGGCCGGCCCGACGCCGCTCTACGCGTGGTCGCTGCTCTGGCGCGAGGACGGCGGCGGCGCCGGCCCCGACGCCCTGCTGGAGCCGCTGCTCCGGGCGTTCGCCGCCGAGGCCGGGCGCAGCAGGTGGCTGGAGTACGACCCGGCCCGGGACTGGCTGCCGGACGCCGACGAGGCCGCGCTCAGCACCTGAGCCCGCCCGGCCCGGCGCCCGCCCCGCCCGGCCCGGCGCCCGCCCCGCCCGCCCCCGGGCCACGCCCCCGCCCGCTCCCGGCGACCACCCGTCACCCGGGCCGCGGGGACGCCCCGCCCGTCACCCCGCCAGGGCCTGGTACGCCGCCGTCTCGAAGTCGCGCGCGATCGCCGGCGGCGTGGCGGACTCGAACATCCGCTGGGTGAGCAGCACCCCGGTCAGCCGCTCGGCCGGGTCGTTGAACCAGACCGTGCCGAGGCCGCCGTCCCAGCCGTAGCGGCCGGGGGCGGCGAGGCCGGTCCGGGCGGTGGTGACGGAGACGCCGAAGCCCCAGCCGGTGAGGTCCTCCCGGCCGAGCAGCGGTCCGGAGGCGGCCAGTTGGGCGGGGGTGAGCTGGTCGGTGGTCATCAGCTCGACGGTCGGCCGGGAGAGCACCCGCACGCCGCGGTGGCTGCCGCCGCCGAGCAGCATCCGGGCGAAGGCCAGGTAGTCGTCCAGGGTGGAGACCAGGTCGGCGCCGCCGTCCGGGAACGCCGCGGGGCGGGCCCAGGCGCTGTCGCCGGTGGCGCCGTCGTAGGGGACGAGCCGCCCGCCGGCGGGGTCGTACAGGTATTCGACGGGCAGCCGGTGGAGCTGGTCGGCCGGGACGACGAAGCCGGTGTCCCGCATGCCGAGCGGGTCGAGGACGCGCTCGCGCAGCACCTCGCCGAGCGGTCGCCCGCAGGCCCGGGCGAGCAGGACGCCGAGGACGGCCGAGCCGGTGTGGTAGAGCCAGCCGGCGCCGGGCTGGTGGAGCAGGGGCAACTCTCCGAGCCTGCGCAGGAACTCGTCCGGCTCCGGCTGGTCGGCCCGGGGCGCCCGGACGTTGACCCCGCGCTCGGCCAGGGCCCCGACGATCGGGGCGGTGGGCGGGAGCATGGCGAGGCCGTGGCCGAGCCGGAAGGTGAGCAGGTCGCGCAGGGTGATCGGCCGCGCGGCGGGCTCGGTGTCGTCGAGCTCGCCGTCCGGGCGGCGCAGCACCCGGCGGTCGGCCAGCTCGGGCAGCAGGTCGTCGACCGGGTCGTCGAGCCGCAGCACGCACTCCTCGACGAGGGTGAGGGCGGCCACCGCGGTGACCGGTTTGCTCATCGAGGCGATCCGGAAGAGGGTGTCCCGGCGCATCGGGGTGGTGCCGGCGAGGTCGTGGTGGCCCAGGACCTCCACGTGTTCGTCGCCGTCCCGGGCGACGGCGGCCACCAGACCGGGCACCCCGCCGCCCTCGACGTGGCCGGTCAGCACCCGGTGCATCCGGCCGAGCCGCTCCTCGGACAGTCCCGTCGGTCCGCCGCTCATCACCCACCGCCCTCCGGGCCGCCGACGGCCCGTCACGTCCGTTGTCGCCCACCACTGTGGCGCACTGGACCGACGGACCGGGCGCACGTCGCCGCCGACCGGGCGCGGCCCCAGGCCCGACGGGCGCGGAGTCGGCTGGTCGGCGGCGGCCGAGCCGTCCGCCGCGTAGGAGGTGATGCCCCTGGCGTCCGAGTCCGGCTTCGCCCGGACGGCTGGAGCCCGGATCCGCCTCGAACCGTTGCCGCCCCTCCCGATCACCCGCCCCCGCGCCCGCCCCGGGCGCCCCGCCCGATCACCCGCCCCCCGACCCGCCCCCCGACCCGACCCCGATCGCTCCGATCCGATCACCCGCTCCCGATCACCCGCTCCCGACCCGACCCGCCGTTCGCGCTCGGCCACCGGCGACTGTGACACTGGAGGGGCTCGAAAACCGAGGTGCGCGCCGCCGCCCCTCCTTGCGAACCTAGAGGGATGCCCGCAGTGAGTTCTCCCGCAGTCCAGTCCGCCGCCGCCCCCGCCGACGGGCCAGGGATCGGCGAGCTGGCCGCCCGCCTTCCGGAACTGACCCTGCGCGACCAGGTCCGGATCGGGCGCCGGCTGGAGGGGGCCCGCCGGGTCCGCAAGCCCGAGGCCCGGCAGAAGGTCGCCGCCGAGATCGCCGCCGACATCGAACGCGCCGAGCTGCTGGTCGAGCAGCGCCGCAGCGCCGTCCCGGCGATCACCTATCCCGCCGAGCTGCCGGTCAGCCAGAAGAAGGACGACATCCTGGCGGCCATCCGGGACCACCAGGTGGTGATCGTCGCGGGCGAGACCGGCTCGGGCAAGACCACCCAGATCCCCAAGATCTGTCTGGAGCTCGGCCGGGGAGTGCGCGGCTTGGTCGGCCACACCCAGCCGCGCCGGATCGCCGCCCGCACGGTGGCCGAGCGGGTCGCGGAGGAGCTGGACAGCCCGCTGGGCGAGGCGGTCGGCTGGAAGGTCCGGTTCACCGACCAGGTCGGTCCGGACACCCTGGTCAAGCTGATGACGGACGGCATCCTGCTCGCCGAGATCCAGACGGACCGCGAGCTGCGCCAGTACGACACCCTGATCATCGACGAGGCGCACGAGCGCAGCCTCAACATCGACTTCATCCTCGGCTACGTCAAGCAGCTGCTCCCCCGCCGCCCGGACCTCAAGGTCGTGATCACCTCCGCGACCATCGACCCGGAGCGCTTCGCCCGGCACTTCGGGGACGCGCCGATCATCGAGGTCTCCGGCCGCACCTACCCGGTGGAGGTCCGGTACCGCCCGCTCGTCGAGGAGGGTGCCGAGGACGAGGACGCGGCCGACGCCGACCGCGACCGGGACCAGGTCCAGGCGATCTGCGAGGCCGCCCAGGAGCTGCAGGCCGAGGGCCCGGGCGACATCCTGGTCTTCCTCTCCGGCGAGCGCGAGATCCGGGACACCGCCGACGCGCTCAACCGGCTGAAGCTGAAGTCGACCGAGGTCCTGCCGCTGTACGCCCGGCTGAGCTCGGCCGAGCAGCACCGGGTGTTCCAGCGCTCCGGCAGCCGCCGGATCGTGCTCGCCACCAACGTCGCCGAGACCAGCCTCACCGTCCCGGGCATCAAGTACGTGATCGACCCGGGCACCGCCCGGATCTCCCGCTACAGCCACCGCACCAAGGTGCAGCGGCTGCCGATCGAGGCGGTCAGCCAGGCCAGCGCCAACCAGCGCAAGGGCCGCTGCGGCCGCACCTCGGACGGCATCTGCATCCGGCTGTACTCGGAGGAGGACTTCCTCTCCCGCCCCGAGTTCACCGACGCCGAGATCCTGCGCACCAACCTGGCCTCGGTGATCCTGCAGATGACGGCGGCCGGCCTCGGCGACATCGCCGCCTTCCCGTTCCTGGACCCGCCGGACTCCCGCAACATCCGGGACGGCGTGCACCTGCTGCACGAACTGGGCGCGCTGAACCCGGACGAGAAGGACCCGCGCAAGCGCCTGACCCCGCTCGGCCGCCAGCTGGCGCAGCTCCCGGTGGACCCGCGGCTGGCCCGGATGGTGCTGGAGGCGGAGCGCAACGGCTGCGTGCGCGACGTGATGGTGATCGCCGCGGCGCTCTCCATCCAGGACCCGCGCGAGCGCCCCGCCGAGAAGCGCCAGGCCGCCGACGACCGGCACCGCCGGTTCAACTCGGAGACCTCCGACTTCCTCGCCTACCTGTCGATGTGGCGCTACGTCCGGGAGCAGCAGAAGGAGCTGTCCTCCTCGGCGTTCCGCCGGATGTGCAAGGCGGAGTTCCTCAACTACCTGCGGATACGGGAGTGGCAGGACATCTACACCCAGCTGCGCACCGTCGCCCGGCAGCTGGGCGTGGCGGTCGAGGAGCCGCATCCCGGCGCCGAGCCGGACGCCGACCGGATCCACCAGTCGCTGCTGGCCGGCCTGCTCTCCCACATCGGCCTCTTCGACGCGGAGAAGCGCGAGTACGGCGGTGCGCGCGGCGCCCGCTTCGCGGTCTTCCCGGGCTCCGGCCTGTTCAAGAAGCCGCCGCGCTGGGTGATGTCGGCCGAGCTGGTCGAGACGTCCCGGCTCTGGGCGCGGATCAACGCGAAGATCGAGCCGGAGTGGGTCGAGCCGCTGGCCGGCCACCTGATCAAGCGGAGCTACAGCGAGCCGCACTGGGAGAAGAAGGCCGGGGCCGTCCTGGCGTACGAGAAGGTGACCCTCTACGGGATGCCGGTCGTCGCCCAGCGCAAGGTCAACTACGGCCGGATCGACCAGGAGCTCTGCCGCGAGCTGTTCATCCGCAACGCCCTGGTCGAGGGCGACTGGGAGACCCACCACCGGTTCTTCGCCGAGAACCGCCGGCTGCTCGGCGAGGTCGAGGAGCTGGAGAACCGGGCCCGCCGCCGCGACATCCTGGTGGACGACCAGACCCTGTTCGAGTTCTACGACGCCCGGCTGCCGGAGGACGTGGTCTCCACCCGGCACTTCGACGCCTGGTGGAAGAAGGCCCGGCACGAGCAGCCGGACCTGCTCAACTTCGAGAAGTCGATGCTGATCAACGACACCGCGGACGGCGTCACCGAGGCCGACTACCCGGACCACTGGCAGCAGGGCAAGCTCCGCTTCCAGCTGACCTACCAGTTCGAGCCGGGCAGCGACGCGGACGGGGTGACCGTCCACATCCCGCTGCCGGTGCTCAACCAGGTCACCGCGGAAGGCTTCGACTGGCAGATCCCCGGTCTGCGGGCCGAGCTGGTCACCGCGTACATCAAGTCGCTGCCGAAGGCGATCCGGCGCAACTTCGTCCCGGCGCCGGACTTCGCGAAGGCCGCGCTGCGCGAGGTGAAGGACCGCCAGGAGCCGCTGCTGCCCTCCCTGGAGCGCGCGCTGAAGCGGCTGACGGCCGTCACCGTCCCGCCGGAGGCCTGGGACGACGAGCGGGTCCCGGACCACCTCAAGGTGACCTTCCGGGTGGTGGACGGCCGCCGCAGGCTCGCCGAGTCCAAGGACCTGGAGGAGCTGCGGCTGCGGCTCAAGCCGAAGCTGAAGGAGACGCTGTCCTCGGCGGCGTCGGGCCGGGGCATCGAGCAGGGCGGGCTGACGGCCTGGCCGGCCGGTCTGCCGGTGCTCCAGCGCACCTTCGAGCAGCGCTCGCGCGGCCACTCGCTGCGGGCCTACCCGGCGCTGGTGGACGAGGGGGAGACGGTCGGCGTCAAGCTGTTCGACACCCCGCAGGCGCAGGCGCAGGCGATGTGGGAGGGCACCCGCAGGCTGTTGGTGCTGACGACCACCTCCCCGGCCAAGTCGATCCAGGGTCGGCTGGGCAACCAGGCGAAGCTGGCGCTCTCGCACAACCCGCACGGCTCGGTCGCCGCCCTGTTCGAGGACGTGGTGGCCTGCGCGACGGACCGGCTGATGACCCTGGCGGGCGGCCCGGCCTGGGACGAGGCGGCCTTCGGCAAGCTGCACGACAAGGTGCGGGCCGACCTGTACGACCTGTCGGCCGACACCACGCTGAAGACGGCCACCGCGCTGATCGCCTTCCACAAGGCCTCGACCCGGCTGAAGACGGTGAGCAGCCCGGTGCTGCTGAACGCGGTGAACGACGTCCGGCTGCACCTGGCCTCCCTGGTGCACCCGGGCTTCGTCACGGGCACCGGCTGGCAGCGGCTGCCGGACCTCAAGCGCTACCTGCTGGCGGTGGACCGCCGGCTGGAGGCGCTGCCCAACCACCCGCAGCGGGACGCCCAGCACCTGCTGAAGGTCCAGCAGGTGCAGCAGGCGTACGGGGAGCTGCTGGCGGCCGTTCCGGCCGGGCAGCAGCCCTCCGCGGAGGTGCTGGCGATCCGCTGGATGATCGAGGAGCTGCGGGTGAGCTTCTTCGCCCAGTCGTTGGGGACGCCGAGCCCGGTGTCGGAGAAGCGGATCATGAAGGCGATGGAGGCGGCCCGGGCGGCGCTCTGAGCTGGGCGGTCCTCAGGGGCCCTCAGGTCCCGGTTCGACCTGGGGGCCCGACATGGGCTACAGTCTGTCTTGTTCGCAGCGCGGCAAGCGAGTGAACGAGATCAGAAAACTCTGGTCCCGTGGAGCAGTTGGTTAGCTCGCCACCCTGTCAAGGTGGAGGTCGCGGGTTCAAGTCCCGTCGGGATCGCCGCAGTGCGAGAGGCCCGGAACCGTCAGGTTCCGGGCCTCTCGCGTTTTCGCGCGGGCGCTTCCCGCCGGCTTCCCTACGCCCGGACAGGTCTAGACCACAAGCCCCGGACGTGTGACCGTCGTCACCCCCCATTTCCCGATCATGACTCCGTCACACGCCCATCACGACCCTGCTAATTTAATATGTAAAATTGCACTGCCATTCACTGTAAATCCCCCCCGCCCCACGCACATCGAATCGTTATCCGGAGTTCAGCATTCCGCCCCCGGCGCGGCCGGCCCCGGGCATGGCAAAGGGGCCGCTTACCGGACCCGGCGGAGTCCGGTAAGCGGCCCCTTTAAAGAGCCTTCGGCCTATCAGGCCTCAGTGCGCTGAGCGGGAATCCCGGCCAGCAGAGCGCGCACCTCCGCCTCGCGGTAACGGCGGTGACCGCCGAGCGTGCGAATGGACGTCAGCTTGCCCGCCTTGGCCCAGCGGGTGACCGTCTTCGGGTCCACGCGGAACATGGTGGCAACCTCTGCCGGCGTCAGCAGCGGCTCAGCATCAGGGGTACGAGCGGTCATGAGCGGCCTCCTCGGGAGAACCGAACCAGGGCGGTTCTATCCTTCAAATTCTGCACCTTGGCCCGCGATGCCCGAAATGGCATAGACGGGCCGAGTCGGTTATAGGACGAACGGCTTGTCCTGGTGTCTACAACTACACCATCCGTCCAGCCCTATCGACCAAACCGCCAAAATTGACCCCTCACGGGTTCAAGGCTGACGGATGGCGATGGACCACCCCATAACGGACAGTCACGCGGTCGTGACGTCCGGTTACGGAGGGACCAGACCCTCCGTTTCCCCGCAAAGCACGCATCGACTCCAGAACCACCCAAAAGTGGGCACGCTCACGTGAAGTTGGGCTGGTTGTCCCATTTTTGCACATAGGGGTAAGTTCGCGTCAACGGTGAGTAGTGTCACGTTCGACAGCTATTGACCCGAACCAGGACCTTGGTCATGCGGTCCGGGCCGTAGGACCCTTCCAGTCATACACGGGCCCCACGGGGTCAGTTCGCGTACCGCAGCGCCAGCACCCGCCGCCACCGCGCCGTCAGTTCCCCGTACGCCCGCATCGCCTCCGCGGCGTCCCCCGCCCGCAGCGCGCGCAGCCCCTCCTCCAGCTCCCCCGCCGAACGGTCCGCCAACAGCCGCTCGGGCCCCAGCAGATGCACCAGCCCCCCGTAGTCCAGCTCCACCAGCGAGCGCGGGTGGAACTCCTCCAGCCACCGCCCGACCCGCTCCGCCCCCCGGACCAGTTCCCCGTCCGGCACCTCCTCACGCAGCGCCCGGTAGGCCCGGGCCACCCGCCGCCGCGCCTGCGCCATCGGCACCAGGTAGAACAGCGCCGCCGCCCGCGCCGGACCGCCCGGCTCCGCCGCCGGCACGAAGCAGCGGTCCTCGTCGCCGAACGGCAGGAACCAGCGCACCGGCACCTCCCACCGGCTCGTCAGGATCCACGGCCGGGCGTCCGGGTGCTCGGCCCGCCAGCGCTCGTGGTCCGCCTCGGCGGCCGCCCGGGCCACCGGCGGCACCGCGGTGTCCAGCAGTGTCACCGGGGCGGCCGCCCGCAGCTCCTCCAGGGCCTGCCAGCTGCGCAGCCTGGTCGCCCACGGGCAGACGTAGAGCACGCCGTCCACCACCCGCACGAAGGCCCGCTCGCTCTCCCGCTCGGGCAGCGCCCGGGGCGTCCGGGCGACCAGCTCCGCGAGCGCCCCGCGCTGCTCCTCCAGGGCCGCCCCGGCCACCGGCTGCGCCGCGTCCCCGGCGTCCGGCCCGTGTTCCGCCGCGTAGGCCTGCCACCGGGCCCGCTCGGGCTCCGGGTAGGCGGCGAGCGGCTCGTAGACCCGCAGGTGGGCGGCGTAGGGCGGCAGTACCGAGGTGCGTACGACGGTCACGTCCTGCATGGTCGCACGCGCCGACCGGCCCCGGGAGGGCGCGCTCCCGAACCGTTCGCGCCCGCACCGCGGACCGCGGCCCGTCTCACCCCTCGGACAACCGGCACAAGCTCGGACAAGAGGGCCGATCGCCACCGCACGCGCGACTACGCTTCGCCTTAGGCGCCCGCACCACAGCAGCGGGCCTTCGATACTGGAGTCACCACAGTGACCGACGTACAGACCCCCGCCACGCACCCCGCACCCGGCGTGCTCAGCAGGATCTTCCGCACCGAGCAGGACGGCGCCCCCGGCGACGGCCACGAGCAGGTCGTGCTCTGCCACGACCGGAGCTCCGGGCTCAAGGCGATCATCGCCATCCACTCCACCGCGCTGGGCCCCGCCCTCGGCGGCACCCGCTTCTTCCCGTACGCCTCCGAGGAGGCGGCCCTGGAGGACGCGCTCAACCTGTCCCGCGGCATGTCCTACAAGAACGCGCTGGCCGGGCTCGACCTCGGCGGCGGCAAGGCCGTCATCATCGGCGACCCGAACAAGGACAAGAACGAGGCCATGCTCCGGGCCTACGGCCGCTTCGTGGAGTCCCTGCGCGGCCGCTACATCACGGCCTGCGACGTGGGCACCTACGTGCAGGACATGGACGTCATCGCGCGCGAGACCGAGTTCGTGACCGGCCGCTCGCCCGAGCACGGCGGCGCCGGCGACTCCTCCATCCTGACCGCCTTCGGCGTGTTCCAGGGCATGCGCGCCACCGCCCAGGCCCGCTGGGGCCAGCCGACGCTGCGCGGCCGCCGGGTCGGCGTCGCGGGCGTCGGCAAGGTCGGCCACTACCTGGTCGGCCACCTGGTCGCGGACGGCGCCACGGTCGTCGTCACCGACCCCTTCGAGGCCGCGGTCAACCGCGTCCGCGCCGCCCACCCCGAGGTGGAGGTGGTCGCCGACACCGCCGCCCTGCTGCAGGCCAAGCTGGACGTCTACGCCCCCTGCGCCCTCGGCGGTGCGCTGACCGACTCCGTCGTCGCGGCGCTGGGCGAGTTCGGCACCTCGATCGTCTGCGGCGCGGCCAACAACCAGCTGGCCCACCCGGGCGTCGAGAAGGACCTCGCCGACCGCGGCATCCTCTACGCGCCGGACTACCTGGTGAACTCCGGCGGCGTGATCCAGGTCGCCGACGAGATCGACGGCTTCAACTTCGAGCGGGCCAAGAACAAGGCCACCAGGATCTTCGACACGACCCTGGAGATCTTCACCCGCGCCACCTCCGACGGCGTGCCGCCGGCGGTCGCCGCCGACCGCCTGGCCGAGAAGCGGATGCGCGAGATCAGCGCGCTGCGCACGGTGCTGCTGCCGGGTGCCCGCCGGGCCTGATCCGGCCCGGTCCGGACCCGGGGTGCGCGGGGGGCGGTCTTCTTCCGTCCCCCGCGCATCACGATGTGGAACCGGATTCTCACTTCTGCGCCCGATCGGGTGATCCAACGTCCCCCTAGGGGGGATAATCGGTCCTGGAACGACGGACCTCAGACACCTCCGGACAGCGCGCAAACCGCCGCAAAACCTCCCCTGACCTGGGAAGACCTGGTCTCGGGTGCAGTCGGTGCGCGCCACGTCACACCGACGACGTACCGTCCAGCGGCGGAAACAGGTACCGTTAATGCTCCAAGGGACGGTCCTCCCATTCGGGCAGGCCGGACCTGATCATGAACACGTGTCAGACTCGGGGCCGTGAGCCCCATCGTTGAGGGGGTCGACCCATGGGGCGCGGCCGGGCCAAGGCCAAGCAGACGAAGGTCGCCCGCGAGCTGAAGTACAACAGCGGCGGGTTCGACGCTAACCGTCTGTCCAACGAGCTGGGCGTATCGCCGTCCACCGCTTCGATCGAGCCGGAGCCGATCGAGGAGGAGGAGGACGACGACCCGTACGCGGAGTACGCCGCCCGCTACGCCGACCTCGACGACGAGGACGACAGCGGGCCGGGTACCGGGCCGTCGCAGGCCTCCCGCCGCTCGTAACCCGTAGTCCCGCCGACCGGTCCGGGCGCCCCAGGGCGCCGGGCCGGTTTTCGGCGTTCCCGCGCACGCCCGCCCCACCGCCCTCCCGGACACGGTCCCGGCGCGCCCGCCCCGCCCTCCGCGCACGGCCCCGGACGGCACGAGGGGCCCCTCCGGCGCACCGGAGGGGCCCCTCGTCGTTCCGGCCGGGATCAGCCCGCCGTGAAGCCCTCGTAGGCGTTGTAGAGGGCCGCGCCGCCCTCGTGACCGTCGCCGCGCTCGACGATGTCGCCGAGCAGCCAGGCCTCGACGCCGCGGTCCTCCAGGATCGACAGCACGACGTCCACCGAGTGCGGCGGGACGACCGCGACCATGCCGACGCCCATGTTGAGCGTCTTCTCGATCTCCAGGGTGGCCACCTTGCCGACCTCGGCGACGGTCTGGAAGACCGGCAGCGGGGTCCAGGTGCCGCGGTCCAGGCGGGCGTGCAGGCCGTCCGGGACGACCCGGGCCAGGTTGGCCGCCAGGCCGCCACCGGTGACGTGCGAGAAGGCGTGCACCTCGGTCGCGCGGGTGAGCGCCAGGCAGTCCAGCGAGTAGATCCGGGTCGGCTCCAGCAGCTCCTCGCCGAGGGTGCGGCCGAACTCCTCGACCTTGCGGTCCAGCTTCCAGCCGGCCTCGTTCAGCAGCACGTGGCGGACCAGCGAGTAGCCGTTGGAGTGCAGGCCGGAGGCGGCCATCGCGATCACCACGTCGCCGGCCCGGACGCGGTCCGCGCCGAGCAGGGCGTCGGCCTCGACGACGCCGGTGCCGGCGCCCGCCACGTCGTACTCGTCCGGGCCGAGCAGGCCCGGGTGCTCGGCGGTCTCGCCGCCGACCAGGGCGCAGCCGGCCAGCGCGCAGCCCTCGGCGATGCCCTTGACGATCGCGGCGACCCGCTCCGGCACGACCTTGCCGACGCAGATGTAGTCGGTCATGAACAGCGGCTCGGCGCCGCAGACCACCAGGTCGTCGACGACCATGCCGACCAGGTCGTGGCCGATGGTGTCGTGCTTGTCCATGGCGGCCGCGATGGCCACCTTGGTCCCCACGCCGTCGGTGGCCGAAGCCAGCAGCGGCCGCTCGTAGCTCTTGAACGCGGACGCGTCGAAGAGGCCGGCGAAGCCGCCGAGACCGCCGACCACCTCGGGGCGGTTGGCCTTCTTCACCCACTGCTTCATGAGCTCGACGGCGCGGTCGCCCGCCTCGATGTCGACGCCGGCGGCGGCGTAGGTGGCGCCGTTCTGGTTGCTGGTCACTGCGGTGCGGCCCTCTCGGGTCTGGGGGGTTGTTCGGGAACAGCCGGGGGGCTGAACAGCGGTGGGGCCCCGGTTCGCGGGACCCCACCGTGGTGACGCTACGGGCGGCGCAGCGCGTCGGCCGCGCCCGCCCCGCCGAGCAGCGACTGGACGCCGTCCAGGTCGCTGCCGCTGGTCGGCTTGCCGCGCACGGCGGGCGGCTGCTGGCCGCCCTTGATCTCGGCCTCCAGCAGGAGCTTGCCGAGCAGCGCCGGGTCCGGCAGCTCCATCGGGTACTCACCGTCGAAGCAGGCCCGGCAGAGCCTGTCCTTGGGCTGCTTGGTGGCCTCGATCATGCCGTCGATCGAGATGTAGGAGAGCGAGTCCGCGCCGAGCGTGCGGCCGATCTCCTCGATGGTCATGCCGTTGGCGATCAGCTCAGCGCGGGTGGCGAAGTCGATGCCGAAGAAGCAGGGCCACTTCACCGGCGGCGAGGAGATCCGGATGTGGACCTCGGCCGCGCCGGCCTCGCGGAGCATCTTCACCAGCGCGCGCTGGGTGTTGCCGCGGACGATCGAGTCGTCGACGACCACCAGGCGCTTGCCCTGGATGACCTCGCGCAGCGGGTTCAGCTTGAGCCGGATGCCGAGCTGGCGGATGGTCTGGCTCGGCTGGATGAAGGTGCGGCCCACGTAGGCGTTCTTCACCAGGCCGGAGCCGTACGGGATGCCGCTGGCCTCGGCGTAGCCGATCGCGGCGGGGGTGCCGGACTCGGGCGTCGCTATCACCAGGTCGGCCTCGACGGGGGCCTCCTTCGCCAGGCGGCGGCCCATCTCCACGCGGGAGAGGTGGACGTTGCGGCCGGCGATGGAGGTGTCGGGGCGGGCCAGGTAGACGTACTCGAACACGCAGCCCTTGGGCTTCGCCTCGGCGAAGCGGGAGGTGCGCATGCCGTTCTCGTCGATGGCGATGAGCTCGCCGGGCTCGACCTCGCGGATGAAGGAGGCGCCGCAGATGTCGAGCGCCGCCGTCTCGGAGGCGACCACCCAGCCGCGCTCCAGCCGGCCGAGCACCAGCGGGCGGATGCCCTGCGGGTCACGGGCGGCGTAGAGCGTGTGCTCGTCCATGAAGACGAGCGAGAACGCGCCCTTGACCTTGGGCAGCACGACCTTGGCCGTCTCCTCGATGGAGAGGTCCGGGTGGCCGGCGAGCAGCGCGGTCACCAGGTCGGTGTCGTTGGTCGCGGCGGTCCGCCCGGAGCGGGAGACGTGCTCCTCGCCGGGCAGTTCGGCGACCATGGCCGCCAGTTCGGCGGTGTTCACCAGGTTTCCGTTGTGCCCGAGGGCCAGCGAACCGTGCACGGTCGCCCGGAAGGTCGGCTGGGCGTTCTCCCAGACCGAGGAACCGGTGGTCGAGTAGCGGGCGTGTCCGACGGCGATATGCCCGTGCAACGACCCCAGCGAGGCCTCGTCGAAGACCTGGGAGACGAGTCCCATGTCCTTGAAGACGAGAATCTGGGAGCCGTTGCTCACTGCGATGCCCGCGGATTCCTGACCGCGGTGCTGCAGGGCGTAAAGGCCGAAGAACGTGAGCTTGGCGACCTCCTCGCCGGGAGCCCAGACACCGAAGACGCCGCAAGCGTCCTGGGGGCCTTTCTCACCGGGAAGAAGATCGTGGTTGAGTCTTCCGTCACCACGTGGCACGCCTTCGAGTCTAGGGCAGTTGGCACAGGCTTCCGGAACGCGGGATGCCGCGTTTGTCGGGCGATCGGCCAGTAACGCGCGTAGACAAAACCCCTTACGGGGTGGGGATTTCGGGTGGGGGGAATTCCGGCGGGTGGCGGTTGGCCTTGCGGTTCGCGCCTGTTGGGGCGTTCCGTGTGCGGAGCGGTCGGGATCGCGGCGGCGGCGAACGTGAGCCTGCTCACCCGGCGTTCACTCCCGCTTCACCGGCCCCCGCGAGCCGCCCCGGCGGCCACCGGGGGCCGGCGCGCGCCGTCAGGCGGCCGGCAGCAGCAGCCCCCAGGCGCCCGGGTGGACCGTCCAGGTGCGGGCGCGGACCGGGCCGACCGCGCGGCCGTCCGCCTCGTAGCCGAAGCCGCGGCCGATCACCGAGACGCTCGCCGCCCTCGCCCGCACGAGCGCGCCGGGCGCGCGGACCACCACCTCCATGACGCCGGCGCCGTCCGACTCGCCGCCCGGCAGCGTCACCTGGACCAGCCGGACCGGACGGTGCACGTCGGCCAGCAGCCGCCCGTCGGCCTCGACCCGGACCCGGGGGCTGAGCTCGGCGGCGGGCCGCCCCTCGGCCGTGAGGGCGTTCGCCTGCTCGGCCGCAGCCAGTTTCGCCCATAGCGAACGCCAGCCGCCCGAACGGCCGCCCGGCCTGCGCGCCCCGGCACCGGTGATCCGCACCCCGCCCAGGGCCACCCCGCCACCGTCGTCCACCAGCAGGTCGAGCTTGCGCGACGCCCCCGACAGCACCGCCCGCGCCGCCCGCACCGGCTCGCCCGGCACGCCGAGCGCGCGGGCCGCTGCCAGCTCCTCCGCCCGGCCGACCGGAACCATGCCCACCGGATCCGCGCCCAGCTCACGGTGCCGGTGCAGCGCCTGCAGGACCCGCTGCAGCGCGAGGTCGGAACCGATCACCACCGGTCGCCTGCGACCCCGGTGCGAAAGCACCCGGTCGAGCTCGGACGTGCTCTCCGGGTAGACCACCTTGACGTCCGCACCACCGCAGAGCACGTCCTTCGCGATCCGCACCGACTCGCCGTCGGTCTGCCGGGCCGCCGGGTCGAGGAGCAGCAGAAGCGGCTCGGGGCCGCCGTTCGCAGGCGTGGACAGGGACGACACGACCGGTCCTTCCTCAGGTAATCTCTCGGTGCAAGAGCCCCTTGCGCTACTGCGCCAGGGGCTTCGTCTATCTCGGGGCAGACTGCGGCCTACGCAGGATGCCCCAACCGGAAGGGGTGTACGCCTGTGCCGGCACTCGTGCTCGTTGGCGCTCAGTGGGGGGACGAGGGCAAGGGGAAGGCCACCGACCTCCTCGGCGGCTCCGTCGACTACGTCGTCCGCTACCAGGGCGGCAACAACGCCGGTCACACGGTGGTCATCGGCGACCAGAAGTACGCCCTGCACCTGCTCCCTTCCGGCATCCTCAGCCCGAACGTGACGCCGGTGATCGGCAACGGCGTCGTGATCGACCCGGGTGTGCTGCTCTCCGAGCTCAACGGGCTCAACGAGCGCGGCATCGACACCTCCAAGCTGCTGGTCTCGGGCAACGCCCACCTGATCACGCCGTACCACCGCACCCTGGACAAGGTCACCGAGCGCTTCCTCGGCAAGCGCCGGATCGGCACCACCGGCCGCGGCATCGGCCCGACCTACGCGGACAAGATCAACCGCGTCGGCATCCGGGTCCAGGACCTGTTCGACGAGTCGATCCTGCGCCAGAAGATCGAGGCGGCGCTGCACGACAAGAACCAGCTCCTGGTCAAGCTGTACAACCGCCGCGCCATCCCGGCCGACCTGGTCCTCGAGGAGTACCTCGGCTACGCGGACAAGATCAAGCCCTTCCTCGCCGACACCACCCTCGTCCTGGACGAGGCGCTCAAGGCGAACAAGGTCGTCCTGCTGGAGGGCGGCCAGGGCACCCTGCTCGACGTCGACCACGGCACGTACCCCTTCGTGACCTCGTCGAACCCGACCGCGGGCGGCGCCTGCACCGGCGCCGGCATCGGCCCGACCAAGATCGACCGGGTCATCGGCATCCTGAAGGCGTACACCACCCGGGTGGGCTCCGGCCCGTTCCCGACCGAGCTGCTCGACGAGGACGGCGAGGCGCTGCGCCGCATCGGCGGCGAGCGCGGCGTCACCACCGGCCGTGACCGCCGCTGCGGCTGGTTCGACGCGGTGATCGCGCGCTACGCCACCCGCGTCAACGGCCTGACCGACTTCTTCCTCACCAAGCTGGACGTGCTCACCGGCTGGGAGCAGATCCCGGTCTGCGTCGCGTACGAGATCGACGGCCGGCGGGTCGAGGAGCTCCCCTACAACCAGTCGGACTTCCACCACGCCAAGCCGATCTACGAGACGCTGCCGGGCTGGACCGAGGACATCAGCAAGGCCAAGTCCTTCGCCGAGCTGCCGAAGAACGCGCAGGCCTACGTGAAGGCACTGGAGGAGATGTCCGGCGCGCCGATCTCGGCCATCGGCGTCGGCCCGGGCCGCGACGAGACGATCCAGATCAACTCGTTCATCTGATCCCCGGCTCCGGGAGCGGAGCGGGCAGGGTCGCAGTGGAGGGCCCCGCGGGACGCGTCCCGCGGGGCCCTCGCCGCGTCCGCGCCCCCAATTTTGCACTAGTGCAGAAATGCATTGCCCCTAGTGCAGACTCGCGCTAGTTTCGGATCATGACCGCACAGCTGCCCGCCCCCGTCACCCTCACCGGCCGCCACGTCCGCCTGGAGCCCCTCGGCCGCCACCACCTGTCCGAGCTCTGGGCCGCCGTCGGCCCCGACCCGGAGGTGTGGCGCTGGATCCCCTCCCTCCCGCCCACCACCGAGCAGGAGCTGGGCGAGGCCCTCGACGTCCGGCTCGCCGAGGTCGCCGCCGGGACGGCCGTGAAGTTCGCCGTCGTCGACCTCGCCTCCGGGCGGGCCGTCGGCATCACCGGCTACTACGACTTCTCCGCCACCGACGAGCTCGTCGAGATCGGCGGCACCTGGTACGCCCGGTCCGTGTGGCGCACGGCGGTGAACACCGAGTCCAAGCTGCTGCTGCTCACCCACGCCTACGAGGACCTCGGCATGGGCCGGGTCTACTGGAAGACCGACGCGCTCAACGAGCGCTCCCGCAACGCCATCCAGCGCCTCGGCGCCCGGTTCGAGGGCGTCCACCGCCGGGAGCGGCTGCGCGCCAACGGCGTCTGGCGCGACACCGCCTACTTCTCGATGCTCGCCGACGAGTGGCCGGCCGCGAAGTCGCGGCTGCAGGAACGCCTCGCCCGCGGCTGATCGTTGACCGGGCAGGGGCCCAGCGCCCGCCACCTCCACCACGGGAGCCACCCATGACCGACTGGCAGCGGCCGTCCCTGAGCGGCGACTCCGACGACTGCCTGGAGATCCGGACCGTCGACGGCATGGTCGAGATCCGCGAGTCCGGCGGGGCCGGGGTCGTCGTCCGCACCACCCCGCAGAAGTGGGAGGCCTTCCTCCTCGGCGTGCAGGCCGGCGAGTTCGACCACTTCGTCGCCGACGCGTAGCGGCCGGCCCGCGCCCCGGCGCCCCTCGCCGGTCGGGGGGCGCGGGGCCCGGAGCCGCGGGGCCGGCGGGGCCGGCGAGGTCGGCGGGAAAGGCCACCGGACGGCCGGGGCCTAGTTCTTGTCGGCCGGCGCGGAATGGGGCGCGACGAACTCGGCCTTTGCGCGACGCGGTTCGCGGGGCTGGGCGTTGACCAGCCAGACCAGCCAGCCGACGAATAGGACGGCGAGCAGCAGGGCCGACAATCCGGCGACGAGGAGAGCGTTCACGGGCGGTCTCCGGTCGGTGATGTCGGGGCGTCCCGACCGTGCATCTGGTGTGTATTTACTGCTGATTGGCAGCTGTTTAGGCGACAACAAGTCAGCGAGTGACACGCCACGACCATAGGGTCAGGGTGCAAGACTTGCTACCGAGCGAGTGGACGTTCACTCCATCGTGGGGTATCCCCCATTTCAGTAGCTAGGGCCGGGTGTGCGCGGCACACTTCACCGGAAGCATCGACCGAACCCGCGATCCGGAGAAGAGAGTCATGCCACCCCGCCTGTCTCCGACCGTGCGCCAACAGCGCCTTGGCATCGAGCTGCGCAAGATGCGCGAACGCGTGGGCGTGACGCCGAAAACCCTCGCGGCCAGGCTGGGCACCGACCTGCCCAAGATCTCCCAGATGGAGAACGGCAAGGCCGGCATCAGTGCCGAACGGCTGCGGATCTGGGCGCGCACCTGCGACCGCACCCATGACGACGGCTACCTCGACGCCCTGCTCTCGATGACCCAGGACCGGCGCAAGTACTGGTGGGACAGCTACCGCGGACGGCTGCCCGGCGGGATCATCGACATCGCCGAGATGGAGCACCACGCCGAGTCGCTGGCCATCCTGCACACCACCTTCGTCCCCGGACTGCTGCAGACCGAGGCCTACGCCTCCGCGGTGTTCGCCCGGCTGCGCCCCCCGCTGTCCCCGCACGACGCGGACACCCGGACGGGATTCCGGATTCGGCGCCAGCACCTCTTCACCGAGCGCCCCAAGCCGTACAGCGCTTTCATCCACGAATCCGCGCTGCGGATGCAGTTCGGCGGGCCGGAAGTGCTGCGCGGGCAGTTGCGGAGCGTGCTGGAGAATTCCGAGCGGCCCGGGCTGGAGATCCGGGTGATCCCGTTCAGCGTGCACACCTTTCCCGGTTCCGGGGAGAGCCTGTATCTCGCGCGCGGGCCGGTGCCCGAGCTCGACACCGTCCAGATCGACCTTTCGAACGGCCCGAAGTTCGTGCACGCCGACGCCGAATTGCGGACCTACCGACGGATCAAGGAGGAGACCGCGGGGGTCGCGCTCGGGCCGGTCGAGTCCCGGGACTTCATCCGGGCCTTACTGAAAGACTTCACATGAACACGTGGCGCAAGTCGTCGTCCAGCGGCGAGAGCAACGAATGCGTCGAGGTCCGGGCCGCGGGCGGGCTGGTGGAGATCCGCGAGTCCGACCGGCCCGAGACGGTCGTGCGGACGACACCGCGCAAGTGGGCCGCCTTCGTCCGCGGGGTCAAGGCCGGGGAGTTCGACCCGTACGCCGACTTCACCCCGCTCTGAAACCGGGCTGCGCCCCGGCCCCGCGGCGGTAGGCTGGGCAGCCCACAGTGGACCCCTGCGCCTGGCACAGCACCCCGGGTGGGGTGCGCGTGCGGGAGAAATCGGAGCATCCGAGGATGGCTCGCCACCTGATCACCAGCGCCCTTCCGTACATCAACGGGATCAAGCACCTGGGCAACATGGTCGGGTCGATGCTCCCGGCGGACGTCTACTCCCGCTACCTGCGCCAACGCGGCCACGAGGTGCTGTACATCTGCGCCACCGACGAGCACGGCACGCCCGCCGAACTGGCCGCCCAGGAGGCCGGACTGCCGGTCGCCGAGTTCTGCGCGCAGGCGCACGGGGCCCAGAGGGCGGTGTACGACGGCTTCGGGCTCTCCTTCGACCACTTCGGCCGCAGCTCCTCGCCGCAGAACCGGGAGATCACCCAGGAGATCGCCCGCGAGCTGCAGCGCAACGGCTTCATCGAGGAGCGCGCGATCCGCCAGGTGTACTCCAACACCGACGGCCGCTTCCTGCCGGACCGCTACATCGTCGGCACCTGCCCGCACTGCGGCTACGACAAGGCGCGCGGCGACCAGTGCGAGAACTGCACCCGGGTGCTGGACCCGACCGACCTGGTGGACCCGCGCTCGGCGATCAGCGGCAGCTCCGACCTGGAGGTCCGGGAGACCAGGCACCTGTTCCTGCTCCAGTCGAAGCTGACCGAGGAGGTCGAGCAGTGGATCGCCGCCAACGGCGACCACTGGCCGGTGCTGGCGTCCTCGATCGCCCGCAAGTGGCTCACCGAGGGCCTGCAGGACCGCTCGATCACCCGCGACCTGGAGTGGGGCGTCCCGGTGCCCGCCGACGTGTGGCCGGAACTGGCCGCCGAGGGCAAGGTGTTCTACGTCTGGTTCGACGCCCCGATCGAGTACATCGGCGCCACCAAGGAGTGGTCCGACGCGGCGCCGGCCGGGGTGACCAGGGACTGGCGGTCCTGGTGGTACGAGGCCGACGAGAGCGTCCGGTACACCGAGTTCATGGCCAAGGACAACGTCCCGTTCCACACCGTGATGTTCCCGGCGACGATCCTCGGCTCGCGCCGCCCCTGGAAGAAGGTCGACTACGTCAAGGCCTTCAACTGGCTGACGTACTACGGCGGGAAGTTCTCCACCAGCCAGAAGCGCGGCATCTTCACCGACGTCGCCCTGGAGCTGCTGCCGGCCGACTACTGGCGCTACTTCCTGATGGCGCACGCCCCCGAGTCCGACGACTCCAGCTTCACCTGGGACCTCTTCGCCTCGGTCGTCAACAAGGACCTCGCCGACACCCTCGGCAACTTCGTCAACCGGGTGCTCTCCTTCAGCCGCAAGCGCTTCGGCGACGACGTGCCCGCCGGCCACCTGCCCGGCGAGGCCGAGGAACGGCTCGGCGAGCAGATCGCCGCGCTGCTGGCGGAGTACGAGGCCCAGCTGGACGCGCTCAACTTCCGCAAGGCGGCGCAGGGGCTGCGCGCGCTGTGGAGCGCGGGCAACGCCTACCTGGACGAGAAGGCGCCCTGGCTCCAGGTGAAGACCGACCCGGACGCGGCCGCGCTCACCCTGCGCACCGCGATGAACCTGATCCACCTGTACGCGGTGGTGTCCGAGCCGTTCATCCCGACCGCCGCCGCGGCGATGCGCGGCGCGTTCGGACTCCCCGAGGACTCCCCGGCGGCCACGCTCACCTGGGTGTCCGCGGACCACGCCCGGGCGCTGGACCTGGTGCCGGCCGGGACGGCGTTCACCGTGCCGCCGGTGCTGTTCGCCAAGATCACCGACGAGGACCTGGCCGGCTGGACGGCCCGCTTCGGCGGCCAGGAGGGCTGAGCCCGTACCCCGCGCGGGCCCGTCCGGTCCTCCGGCCGGGCCCGCGCGTCCGTCCGCTCCGATCGCTCCGGCCGGGACTCCGCCCGGTCAGCGCCCCGGGCCCGGCCCGGCCGTCTCCGTGACGACCCAGTCCAGGTAGCCGGGGTGGCCCGCGACCACCGGGACGGCGATCACCTCCGGCGTCTCGTAGTCGTGCCGGTCGGCGAGGAACGCGCCCAGCCGGTCGGCGAGTTCGGCCCTGGTCTTGAAGTCGGTCCGCCACTCGGCGGCGTCCTGCACCTCGCCGTCCCACCAGTAGACGGACCGGACGGGGTACACCTGGGCGCACGCGGCAAGCCGCTCCCGGACGGCGGCGGACGCCAGGGCGCGGGCCCGCTCCTCACTCTCGTGGGTGGTGGTGACCACGACCAGGCGGTGCTCGGTTACTGCCATGCCGCGACGGTACCGCGACGGCCCTCCGGCCGTGCGGCGCCGCCGCGCGTCCGCCGTCCCGGGCCGCCGTACCGGACCGCCGTGGCGAGCCGTCACCGCGCCGCCGTACGGCGGGTGTCGGCCGGAACCCCGCCGTCGACGGCCGCCGGTACGATCTCCAGCCATGGATCCCGACCTGGTCACCGCCCTGCGGGCGATCGCCAATCCGACGCGCCTGCAACTGCTGGCGTGGCTGCGCGACCCGGAACGCCACTTCCCGGTGGCGGACACCGCCGTCGACCCGCACGAGGTCGGGGTCTGCGTCAGTCTGATCCACGCCAAGGCCGGCCTCGCCCGGTCCACCGTCTCCGCCTACCTGGCCGAACTCCAGCGCGCCGGTCTCCTGCGGGCCACCCGCCTCGGCAAGTGGACCCACTACCGCCGCGACGAGGACCGCATCGCCCGGCTCATCACCACCCTCGGCCAGACCCTCTGACCTGGTCGCCGGCGGGCGGGGTCGGCGGGCGGCCGGGGCGGGCGGTCAGGGCCGGCGCGCCGTGTGCACGGTCGTCGCCGAGAGGTAGAAGGCGTCCGGGCGGTGGAGGATGCCGGTGGGGGCGTCCTCGGCGAGCAGCGCCTCCAGGGTGGCCCGGTCCTCGGGATCGAGGGTCCCGGCCAGCTGGTCCCGGAGCCGGCTCAGCTGGGCGTGCAGGTGCTCGCGGGCCGGGCGGGCGAGCGGGGCCGGGTGGTCGACCAGGAAGGTGCGGGTACCGCCGGGGACGAGTCCGGCGCGGCCGAGCATCGCCGGCCAGTCCTCCACCTCCGCGGTGGCGCCCGGCAGTTCGGCGCGCATGGTGCTGAAGCCGTCCTCGTGCGCCGCGTCCAGCCGGGCCTGGAAGCCGGCCCGGCCGAGGCCGAAGTCGCGCGGCAGGTAGCGCAGTGGCAGGCCGCGTTCGGCGACGGCGAGCACGCCACCGGGCCGCAGCAGGCCGGCGAGGGAGGTCAGGGCGGCCTGCTGGTCGCCGAGGTGGTGGATCGCGTTGCCCGACCAGATCAGGTCGGCCTCGCCGAGCTTGTCGAACTCGGCGGGCAGGTCGGCCTGCTGGACGCCGAGGCGGCCGCCCGAGCGGGCCCGGGCGCGCTCCAGCAGGGCGGCCGACTGGTCGACGGCGACCACCTCGGCCTCCGGGAAGGCGTCCGCGAGCTGCCCGGCGACCACTCCGGGGCCGCTGCCGACGTCGAGCACCCGCCGCACGGCGGCCCGGTCGGCGCCGGGCAGCGCGCGCAGCCACTGCGCGGCGGCGGCCACGGCGGGGGCGCGCAGCTCGGCCTCGCGCTCCAGGTGGTCCGCGAGCGCGTCCCAGTCGAAGTCCGCGGCGGGGACGTGCCCGTGGTGGTGGCCGTGGCCGTGCTGGTGCTGGTGCTGGTGTCCGGACATCGTGGTCACTCCGATCGTGGCTGGGCTGACGGTGGTGCGGGAGGAGCCTCCCCGCCGGGGCGGGTGCGGCGGGGCCGGGCGCTCGGTAGCGGGCGGTGGCCGGTCCGCATCGGGCCCCGGCGCCATCGGCGCCATCGGCGCCATCGGGCCGAGCACCGTCCGGCGCTGCCGAACCCACCGGGCCCGTCGGACCTGCCCGGACCAGCCGGGTGCACGGCGCCGACCGACACCGCCAGGCTGCGACGCCTCCCGGCGATTCGGCAAGCTTTGTTGCCGTTTCCGCAAATCCGCCTCAGCCGCCGGTCCGCCGCCAGTACGACCGGGTCGCCACCGCCAGCGCCACCCCGTACCCCGCGAACGCCACCGCCCCGACCCACCCCACCTGCAGGGCCTCCGCCCCGGAGGCGAAACCTCCCCGCCGGACGTCCAGCACTCCCGTCGTGCACAGCGCCAGGTAGCCGATCCCGGCCACCCCGTACGGCGCCAGCGTGGCCGCGCCCACCAGGGCCGGGGCGAGCGGCAACCAGCGCGGCACCCGGCGGCCGCACAGCCCCGGGGCCCAGCGCGGGAACACCTGCCCCCAGGGGCGCACCAGCCCCCAGAGCAGGAACACGCCGAGCGCCGCCAGCAGCACGGTGCCGTCGATCCCCCAGGACTCCAGGGTGAGCCAGAGCCCGGAGGCCCCGTCCCGCGCGTACATCGCGTCCATCTCGTCGCCGTCGATCCCGGCGAAGCTGCCGCCGAACGCCCAGATCGACTTCATCGCGACGTACGGAGCGAAGGCCAGGGTCCCTGCCCAGGCCGCGAGTTGGACGGCCGCCGGGGCCTCCGAGGGGGCGATCGTCCGGACCGCGACAGGCCACCGCCGACGGGCCGCCGACCCCAGCAGCAGCGCCCCGACCGCCGCCAGGGCGTGCTGCACCGCACCCGGGACGCTGTCCACGGCCTGCCCGAACAGCAGCGCCAGCACGTCCATCAGCAGGCCCCAGGCCGCCACCGCGGCCAGCCCGCAGAACGGCCACAGCACCGGCCGCCAGGCCGGCCGCCGCCGCACCGCCACCCCCGCCGCGGCCGCCGCCGCACCCGCCCCGGCGACGAGCCACCCCAGCCGCGGTGCACCGAACAGCGCCACCCCGCCGACCGCGCACCCCGCGCCGAACCCGGCGTAGACGACGCCCCAACCGACCACCGGCCATCCGCTGCGCACCATGGCCCCAGCCTCGCCCGCACCCCCGCGCCGCGGCCTCCACCCCGGCGACGATCCGGCTCCCCCGGCCGGGGGAGCCGCGGGCCCGGGCCTATCCCCTGGGCGCCGCGAAGCAGTGGACGACGACCGTGCGGTCCGCGCCCCACCGCTGCTCGCCGCTGCCGAGCCAGGTCCAGCCGAGCCGGCGGTAGAACGCGGTGGCCGGGGCGTCGGTGGCGAGGACGTCCAGGACGGGGTGCAGGCCGAGCATCCGGGCGTGCACCACGGCGGTCGCCATCAGACGGGCGCCGATCCGGTGGCCGCGCGCCCCGGGGGCGACGAAGAGGCGGCCGATCACGGCGGTGAGCTCCGGCCTGCCGCCGGTGCGGTGGCTCCACAGCGCGGGGGCGACGTCGCCGGGGGCGCTGCGGGAGAGGCCGACGTGGCCGGCCGGGCGGCCGTCCAGGTCGGCGACCCAGGCGGCGAGCAGCCCCTCGGGGGTCAGCCAGGCGGCGGGGCGGTCGGGCCAGTCGGCGGGGTAGCCGTCGGTGGTGTGGACGTCGCCGAGCAGCCGGACGCACTCCGCGAGGTCGGTGACGCGGCGCCGTCTGACGGCCACCGCGGCTCCGGCCCGCCGTGAACCGGACGCGACGACGTCGGCGCGTTCTTCAAGGTCAGCCATGCCGGTACGTTACCGGCCGGGCCCCGGCTCCGCAGCAGGCCGGCGGCGCCCACCGCCCCCTCCTCGCGGCCCGCCGGTGCGGCCCGACGCGGCGTCAGCCACGGCCCCGGTCGGCACGGTTCGACCGGCGCACCCGTCCGTGCCGGCCACCCGGCCGCCGCGGCTCAGGCGATCGCGGCCGACACCACCGCCGCCACCGCGATGTTGCAGCTGGCGGAGACCCAGACCGCGGGGTGCGGCTCGGGCTCGACCAGGATCGCGCCGAGCTTCCCGGGGGTGAGCAGGTCCACCGCCCAGAAGGCGACGGTCATCAGCACCAGCCCGAGCAGGCCGTAGCAGGCGGTGGAGACCAGGCCCTTGGCGAAGTCCTCGTAGGTGTACATGATCGCGGTGAAGACGATGCCGCCGATGCCGAGCAGGGCCGAGCTGAGCAGGACGGCGGCGTTGCGGTTGCGCTCGACCCAGATCTGGTGGCCGAGCCTGCCGGGCGTCAGCAGGTCGACCAGGCCGACGCCGAGGAGCAGCAGCACCACCCCGACGGCTCCGTAGGCGGCCGCCGCGCCGAGCCCGTGCAGGATGTCGTTCATGGTGGTTCCAGCCCCCGGTCCGCTCGCCGTCCCCCGACCGCACCGGTCAAGGGTTGGCAAAAGATACCCCACGCGGGTGAGGGCGGGCCGGGGATCCGGGAACCCCCGCGGTCAGTCCTCCTCGGCCACCAGGTGGTCGACGCAGGCCGCGACGGCCAGCAGCAGACCGGTGTCGGCGCCGTCGGCGATCTCCACGCCGTAGGTGTCCCGGACCCGGAACCACTTGCGGGAGATCCGGGCGAGCTCGTCGCCGTGCTCGTTCTCGACCCGGTAGTCCTTGTCGATCAGGTTCCCGTGGATCTTCAGCTCGCCGCCGGAGGCCAGCTCCACCAGGTACTTGTCGCGGAACGGGGTGAACAGCTTCTCCCGGACGGTCGCGACCACCTCGCCGTCCGCGTCCTCGATCTTCATCGCGTCGCGGACGGTGAAGGCCTTCTCCTTCACCACCGCGACCACCCGGCCGTGCGCGTCCTTCAGCTCGAAGGTGTGCCGCAGCCGCAGCACCTTGCCGTCCACCAGGTACGCCTTGTGCCCCCGGTCGTCCTCGATCCAGTAGTCGTCGCCCACCGCGAACAGCTTCTCCCTGACCAGGTACCGCACAGCGGCCTCCTCCGTGTTGACGTGGCCCCCATTCGACCCGATCCCCCCACCCGCCCGGAAGCACCGCCACACGACGGCGTTCAATACCGCCATGACCGCCCCGCGACGACCCGACACCACGGCCCCGCTGCACAGCGGGCGACTCGACCTGCTCCCGATCGGCCCGGAGCACGCCGGGGAGATGGCCGCCGTGCTCGCCGACCCCGCCCTGCACGCCTTCACCGGCGGCGCCCCGGCCACCGCCGAGGAGCTGCGCGCCCGCTACGCCCGGCTCGCCGCGGGCTCCCCCGACCCGGCGGAGGTCTGGGGCAACTGGGTGCTGCGGCTGCGGGCCGACGGCCGCCTGACCGGCTACGTGCAGACCACCGTGCGGGCCGGGACCGCCGAACTCGCCTGGGTGGTCGGCACCCCCTGGCAGGGCCGCGGCCTGGCCACCGAGGCCGCCCGCGCGCTGCTCGCCCACCTGACCGCCGCCGGGATCGGCACCGTGACGGCCCACGTCCACCCCGACCACCACGCCTCCGCGGCGGTGGCCCGCGCCCTCGGCCTCGCCCCCACCGGGGAGCGGCAGGACGGGGAGCTGCGCTGGCGGGCGGAGCTCCCCCTCCGGCCGTAGGGCTCGGGCGCCGGGGTGCGCGGTCACTCCTCCCCGGGTGCCGGGTGGGGGTTGATGGCCTGCCCGTCGACGGGCTGCCCCCAGTAGTCGTCCCCGAGGGCACCCACGCAGTAGCCGGAGCCCTCCACCCAGCCGCCGGCGTCCCGGCACTGCTCGGCGGTGACGTCGCGCGGCGCGGCCGCGGCCGGTGCGGGGGCGGCCGCACCGGCGGCCAGCAGGACGGCGGTCGCGGCGGTCAGCCCCGCCCGGATCAGGAGTGAGGTGGTCATACGGGCAACGACAGCACGGAGCCGCCGGCCGCCCCCGCCGACACGCCCGCCACCCCAGACCCCCGCCCCGCCGGCGCCCCGGAATGCCGCCCGGGCGCGATGCGGTTGGATACAGGCATGGCATCTCGTGCACGTGTACGCGCCCCCGAGCTGGTCGGGGCAGGCGGTTGGCTGAACACCGGCGGCAAGGAGCTCACGCTCGCCGACTTCCGGGGCAAGATCACCGTCCTGGACTTCTGGACCTTCTGCTGCATCAACTGTCTGCACGTCCTGGACGAGCTGCGGGAGCTGGAGGAGAAGCACCGCGACACCGTGGTGATCGTCGGGGTGCACTCGCCGAAGTTCGTGCACGAGGCGGACCACCGGGCCGTGGTGGACGCCGTCGCCCGGTACGAGGTGCACCACCCGGTGCTGGACGACCCGGCGCTGGCGACCTGGAAGCAGTACGCGGTGCGGGCCTGGCCGACGCTGGTGGTGATCGACCCGGAGGGGTACGTGGTCGCCCAGCACGCCGGGGAGGGCCACGCCCACGCGATCGCCCGGCTGGTGGAGGAGCTGGAGGCGGAGCACGCCGCGAAGGGCACGCTGCGCCGCGGCGACGGCCCGTACGTGGCGCCGGAGCCGACCGCCGGGGACCTCAGGTTCCCCGGCAAGGCGGTCCGCCTGGCCGACGGCCACTTCCTGGTCGCCGACTCCGGCCACCACTCGCTGGTGGAGCTGGCCGAGGACGGCGAGACGGTGGTGCGGCGGATCGGCGACGGGCAGCGCGGTCTGGTGGACGGCACCAGCCCGCGGTTCAGCGAGCCGCAGGGCCTGGCGCTGCTGCCGGCGGGCTCGGAGTACGACGTGATCGTGGCCGACACCGTGAACCACGCACTGCGCGGGGTGCGGCTGGCGGACGGCAGCGTGACCACCCTGGCCGGCACCGGTCGCCAGTGGTGGCAGGGTTCGGCGACCACCGGCCCGGCCCTCGAGGTGGATCTCTCCTCGCCCTGGGACGTCGCCTGGTTCGACGGCGCGGTGTGGATCGCGATGGCCGGCGTGCACCAGCTGTGGTCCTACGACCCGGCCGCCGGCACGGTCGGCGTCGCGGCCGGCACCACCAACGAGGGCCTGGTGGACGGTCCGGTCGCCGAGGCCTGGTTCGCCCAGCCGTCCGGTCTGGCGGTCTCCGCGGACGGCGAGCGGCTCTGGGTCGCGGACTCCGAGACCTCCGCGCTGCGCTGGGTTTCACGTGAAACGGGCACCGTGCACACCGCCGTCGGCACCGGGCTGTTCGACTTCGGCCACCGGGACGGCGCGGCCGGGCAGGCGCTGCTGCAGCACCCGCTCGGCGTCACGGTGCTGCCGGACGGCTCGGTGGCGGTCAGCGACACCTACAACCACGCGCTGCGCCGCTTCGAGCCGGTGAGCGGTGAGGTCACCACGCTGGCCACCGACCTGCGCGAGCCCTCCGGGGCGGTGCTGGTGGACGGCGACATCGTGGTGGTCGAGTCGGCCCGGCACCGGCTGACCAGGCTGCGGCTGCCGGAGGAGGCGGTGCGGGTCGAGTCGGTCGCGCACCGCACCCAGCGGGCGGCCACCGAGGTCGCCCCGGGCGCGTTCCGGCTGGACGTGGTGTTCTCGGCGCCGAGCGGCCAGAAGCTGGACGAGCGGTACGGCCCGTCCACCCGTCTGCTGGTCAGTTCGACCCCGCCCGAGCTGCTGGTCTCCGGTGCCGGCGCGGACAGCGACCTCTCCCGCGAGCTGGTGCTCTCCGACGCGGTCACCGAGGGCGTGCTGCACGTCTCGGCGATGGCGGCGTCCTGCGACGACGACCCGGAGATCGAGTTCCCGGCCTGCCACGTGCACCAGCAGGACTGGGGCGTGCCGGTGAAGCTGACCGCCGACGGCGCGCGCCGGCTGCCGCTGGTGCTCGCCGGCATGGAGTAGGGCCGGCACGGCCCGGCGGGCGGCACCGGCCGGTACGGGACGGCACACGGCGGAGGGGCCCCGCGGGGGGGGGCCCCGCCCCCCGGCCCCCCCGGGGGGGGCGGGCGCCCCCCCCGGCGGGGCCTGGTAGCCCGGGGCACCCCGGAAGGGGGCGCCCCCCCCGCCACCACCCCC